>ONMK01000015.1 GCA_900318905.1 uncultured Eubacteriales bacterium
CTTGCGGCAAGCTTTCTGAACATGGGCTTTAAAAGAAGCGTAATCGCCGTGATCTGCGGCGTGCTGATTGCGGGTGTCATCATGGGCGTAGGCACATATATGGTTAAAATCGGCGCAGGCGGTATTTTCTCGCTTATGGCAAATTCTTAATAAAACTATAGGGCAGCGTCACGCTGCCTTGTTTTGTATGTTTAGGAGTAATTATGAAATACAGATTTGACGCGGTGATAATCGGCGGCGGAGCCTCGGGGCTAATGTGCGCCATCGCAGCAAAAAAGAAGAATCCCTCTCTTGAAATCGCTATAATAGAAAAGAATGACCGGGTCGGCAAAAAGCTGCTGTCAACCGGAAACGGCAGGTGTAACCTTACAAACGATAACGTCGGCGTTGACCGTTATGTCGGGAGCGCTGACAAGCTGCTCTCGGAGGTTATTAAAAAATACAACACCGAAAAGCTGATCGAATATTTTGAGAGCCTTGGTCTGCAAACCGTCAGGGACAGCGAAGGGCGTTACTATCCCATGTCGCGTCAGGCTTCAACCGTGCTTGACGTGCTGCGTTTTAACTGCGACGAGCTTGGTGTTAATTTCTATTGCGGCGAAACGATCAGGAACGTAAAAAAGCAGAAAAGCTTTGTTATAAAAACCGGGCAAAATGAATTTGAAGCGAACAAGCTTGTGGTCGCCGCTGGCTCAAAGGCAGCTCCCAAGCTTGGCGGAAACGGCAGCGCGGCTGACATTCTGAAAAACCTCGGCCACAGCTTTGCGCCGTTTACCCCGGCGCTCTGCCCCGTTAAGGTGAGCTCGGATGTGCTTAAACCACTAAAAGGGCTGCGCGCAAACGCTTCCGTTACCCTGTATAAAGGCAGCAAACCTGTCAAAACCGAGAGCGGCGAGGTGCAGTTCAACGAAGACAACCTTTCGGGTATCTGCGTGTTTGACCTGTCGCTTTTCACCTCAGGCGACAACATGATCGCTGTTGACTTAACTCCTGATATTTCCGAAAAGGAATTATCTAATATTCTATTATCGAATAAAGCGCGTTTTTCAAAGCAGAGCGCCGATAACATTTTTACCGGAATCCTGCAAAAGCGTCTGGCTCAGGCGGTGCTTAAATCAGCCGGAGTCAAGGATTTTTCAAGGGCGTGCACCTCTTTAAGTGAAAGCGAGCTTAAGGCGGCGGCGCAAAGCGCTAAACAGTTGATTTTCAAAGTTATCGGAAACGAGGGCTTTGACAGAGCGCAGGCGTGCAGAGGCGGCGTTCCCGGCAATGAGATCAATTATGAAACATTGCAAAGCAGGGTAACAAAAAACCTGTATATCTGCGGCGAAGCGATCGACGTCTGCGGCGAATGCGGCGGATACAACCTTCACTTTGCCTTTGCCGGCGGAATAATTGCGGGAGAGCATTTATGATTAGAATAAGCAACGTTAAAATCCCACTTGATTATGACGACAACACTCTGAAAAAAGCGGCGGCTAAGGAGCTGCGCGTCGACACAAGAGCGATACGGCGTGTAGGCATGTTCCGCCGCTCTGTTGACGCGCGCAAAAAAGAACAGCTCCACTTCATCTGCACGCTCGACGTTGAAACGGATATCGATGAAAACCGTATATTAAAGAAGGCGAAAAACGCCGTCAAAGCTGTGCCGTATAAATATGACGTTCCAAAATGGAAGGGCGGCGCTTCGCCCGTTGTGGTAGGGTTCGGCCCTGCGGGAATGTTTGCCGCGCTTGTGCTTGCCCAAAGCGGCGCAAAGCCGATAGTAATTGAGCGGGGCAAGGACGTTGACAGCCGCACCGCCGACGTTAACGGATTCTGGACAAGCGGAAAACTCAACACCGAATCAAACGTTCAGTTCGGCGAGGGCGGCGCGGGAACCTTCTCTGACGGAAAGCTGACTACCGGCACTAAAGACAGCCGTCAGCGCAAGGTGCTTGATGAGTTCGTAAAGCACGGAGCACCTGAGGAAATACTTTACAACGCAATGCCGCATATCGGCACGGACAAGCTGAAAATAACCGTTAAAAATATCCGCGAGGAGATAATCTCGCTGGGCGGCACGGTGATGTTTGAAACGATGCTGACGGGCTTTGAGGTAAAAGACAATAAAATAACCTCGGCGCTTATTGAGAGCCGCGGCAAGACCGAAACGGTAGAAACCGACAGCATTATCCTTGCGATAGGCCACAGCGCGCGCGACACCTTTGAAATGCTCAATGATAAAAAGCTGCCGATTGAAGCCAAACCGTTTTCGGTCGGCGCGAGGATCGAACACCTGCGCGATAAAATCGACCGCGCTCAGTACGGCAAGTTCGCGGGGCACAAAAACCTCGGCGCGGCTTACTACAAAATGAATGTTAAGACCTCAGACGGAAGGGGCGCATATACCTTTTGCATGTGCCCGGGCGGCAAGGTAGTAAACGCTTCAAGCGAAAGCGGCAGGCTTTGCACAAACGGCATGAGCGAGTTTGCGCGAGCTGAAACAAACTCAAACGCGGCTCTGCTTGTGGGCGTAACGCCCGACGATTACGGCAGCGATAGTCCGCTTGCGGGAATGTACTATCAGCGCAAAATTGAAGAAAAAGCCTTTATACTCGGCGGAGAGGATTACTCAGCCCCAGTTCAGCGCGTTGAGGATTTTTTGCAAAACAAAAAGAGTACGCACCTCGGCGAGGTAACGCCCTCAATAGGCCCTGATTATACACTGAGCGACATTAACAGCCTTTTTCCGTCATATATAACTGACAGCATGAAGCAGGCGATAACCTTGATGGGAAAAAAGCTCAGGGGCTTTGACGACGGCGACGCTGTTCTTACGGGAGCCGAAACCCGCTCATCGTCCCCTATACGAATTTTGAGAAACGCCGAAACTCTGCAATCCATAGCTGTACACGGGCTGTACCCATGCGGCGAGGGCGCGGGCTATGCCGGCGGCATTATATCGGCGGCGGTGGACGGCATCAAATGCGCTGAAAAGATAATAGAACAAAAAAAGCCGCGCATTTCTGCGTAGCTTTTATGTTGCGACTGCGTCTGTAAGCCGGGTTCTGTCTTGAACAGCCATCTATCTTGGCGGTCGGTTGCCCGATCCGCTCGGTGCCACCTCCTCAGGACGCGCCGAGCAAGCGCATAATGTCCTTCCACGGTGTTGCTTCAAATAGGGTTTACACGGCAGAGCAGTCTCCTGCCCTCCGGTGAGCTCTTACCTCACCTTTCCACCTTTACCAAGGTCAACACATTCTCTTCGGTCGGGCTGAAATTGCCTCTACTCATAGAATCTGTCTGCCCGGATTGTCTCCGGGTCACCCGGCAGTTATTTTCTGTTGCACTATCCCTGGGGTCGCCCCCGGCGGCCGTTAGCCGTTATTTTTGCTCTGTGAAGCCCGGACTTTCCTCGCGCAGACCCTTTCGGGCGCTGCCTGCGGCTGTTCGGCGCACTCGCATATATATTTTAAAGGAAAAGCTGAAAAATGTCAAATAGTTCTTGCTATAAACAACAATTTGTTTTATAATTAACAAGGTTACGAAAGGAGTAATTTTATGGACATCAGAGAAGAATCTTTAAAACTGCACTACGGCTGGAACGGTAAGATCGAGGTCATCTCGCGCGTTCCCATCAATTCCTCGGAGGATCTGGCGCTCGCCTACACCCCCGGCGTTGCCGAGCCCTGCCTTGAGGTTCAGAAGGACATCAACAAAAGCTATGAGCTTACCAGAAGAAATAATCTTGTCGCGGTAATCACCGACGGCACCGCCGTTCTCGGCCTGGGCGACATCGGCCCCGAGGCAGGCATGCCCGTTATGGAGGGCAAGTGCGCTTTGTTTAAGGCGTTCGGCGACGTTGACGCTTTTCCGCTCTGCGTTAAGAGCAAGGACGTAGATGAGATAGTAAACACCGTTTACCTGATAAGCGGCAGCTTCGGCGGAATCAACCTTGAGGATATTTCAGCGCCGCGCTGCTTTGAAATTGAAAGAAAGCTTAAGGAAAAATGCGATATTCCGATTTTCCACGACGACCAGCACGGCACCGCAATTATTGTTGCGGCAGGACTGCTTAACGCGCTTAAAATCACGGGCAAAAAGATCGACGAAATCAAGGTAGTTATGAACGGAGCCGGAGCCGCAGGAATCGCAATCGCCAAGCACCTTATGAACATGGGCGTTAAATACATCACCATGTGCGACAGCAAGGGAATCATCTGCAAGGGCGACGAAAGGCTCAACGCCGTAAAGCGCGAAATGGCTGAGATCACCAACCTTGAGCACAAAACAGGAATACTTGCCGACGCTATGAAGGGCGCCGACGTGTTCCTCGGAATATCGGCTGCCGGCTGTGTGAGCGAGGAAATGGTAAAGTCCATGAACAAGGACGCTATTATTTTTGCCATGGCTAACCCCACCCCCGAAATCATGCCCGACCTCGCTAAAAAGGCAGGCGCGGCTGTTGTGGGAACAGGCAGAAGCGACTTTTCCAACCAGATAAACAACGTACTTGCCTTCCCGGGAATTTTCCGCGGAGCGCTTGACTGCCGCGCAAGCGACATCAACGAGGAAATGAAGATCGCCGCGTCATACGCTCTCGCTTCAATTATCGACGAAAGCGAGCTTAACGCCGACTATATCCTCCCCCACGCCTTTGACCCCAGAGTAGGCAAGGCTGTGGCTGAGGCTGTTAAAAAGGCGGCAATTGAATCAGGCGTTGCAAGAATCTGATAATAAACATAAAACATATCAAAAACGGAGCTGAAATAATCGGCTCCGTTTTTTCTTATTTAGAAATATATTTTTGCGCAAGTCTTAACAGCGCACCCTTATCATTCGGGACGCGCTCCTCGATAACATCTTCAAGCAGCTTGTTGAGCAGCTCGCCTATTGCTCTGCCCTCTTTTACTCCGAGGGTTTTTAAATCGGAGCCGTTTACCGCGAGGCTTTTTAAATCAAAGCATTGATTTTCCGCGAGGATCTCCTCCATTTGCCGCTCGGCTAAGTCGATCGAAGCAAACTTTTCCGCTCTCAGGTATTCCGACTGTGCGGCGGTGTCGGCTCGCTGAACCTTAAACAAAAGGCGAGTATTTTCCTCGCCGATATTATTAAGCAGGCGCTTTATCTGCTTTTTTGAGCCTCTGTAGCGCTCGTCGTGCCATACTATAAGCTTAAGGCAGGTTTCGTAAAAGTCGTTAGGGAACCTGAGCCGCTTTAGGATATTCTCAGCAAGCTCCGCGCTTATCTGCTGGTGCCCCTTGAAGTGATTGAAGCCGCTTTCGTCCGTTGTGCAGGCTTGGGGCTTGCCTAAATCGTGAAGCAGCATTGTCATGCGCAAAACATCATTTTGCTCAACGGCGGCAATTGAATGAACAATGTGCTGCCAAACGTCATAGACATGGTGCTTTGTGCGCTGAGGAAAGTCAAAGGTCTGTTTAATTTCGGGAATAAACACCGCGATAACGTCCCTGAACTCAGTCAGGATCTTGCAGGCTGCATCTCCCCTGAGCAGCCCCAAAAGCTCAACGCGGATCCTCTCATTGGCGATATTATTCAGCAGAGCGGCGTTTTTGTGAATCGACCCTGCCGTGCTTTTTTCAATGTCAAAGCCGCAGGCGGAAGCGAATCTGAGCCCGCGCAGTATTCGGAGAGCGTCCTCGTTAAAGCGTTTATCGGGTTCGCCTACGCAGCGAAGCACGCCTTTTTTTATATCCTCAGCGCCGCCGAACGGGTCGATAATGCCGTCCTTATCGTTGTAAGCCATCGCGTTGCAGGTGAAGTCGCGCCGTGACAAATCGAGCGTTAAATCATCGGTAAAAGTCACCTGCTCGGGGTGGCGGTTGTCGGAATACGCCCCGTCGACGCGGTAGGCGGTTACCTCAAAAGCCCCGCCGCCCGACATAACAGTAAGCGTGCCGTGCTTTAAGCCGAAATCATGCGTTTCGTAATCCTTGAACACACGCTCCATTTGCTCGGGTTTTGCGTTTGTGCAGATGTCCCAGTCGTGAGGCTCAATACCCATTATCGCGCTGCGCACGCAGCCGCCGACCGCGTACGCCTCAAAGCCGCTGTTATTAAGTTGATCAATCACTTTTTTTGCGTTTTCGGGAATGTTAATTTTCATACTAATTATTTTTATAAGGCTTGTTTTTATCCTTCTCAATGAGCTTGTCGGCTATATTGTACAGCACATTGAACATCACGATCGTTGCCGCAGACGATACACAGAGCATGATTATAGCGTTGAAGCTGAGCGGAACGAACATGAAGAACCAGCCGAAGAATATAAACGAGAGCAAAAGCCCCGCAACGCTCACAACAAGCATTGCGCTTCTGAGAAGGTTGAACGGAATTGAAAGCCTGACAATTATCATCAGACAGATGAGCGAGGTTACATAAACCGAGATCGTTGATATTTCGCCTTCGGTGAAATTGAATGCCGTACATAACGCAGCTGTAACTATTACATTTATTACGACGCATATCGCTGCGGGCAAAGCCCTTGCAATAATATTGAAGGTAAAGTTTCCGCGCACGATGTTTTTGTTTGGCTGCAAAGCGAGAACAAACGACGGAAAGCCTATCGTAAGCGAGCCGACAAGCGAAAGCTGAATGGGCTGGAACGGATAAGCAAGGCTTGAAAACATAAAGAACACGCAAAGCAGAATTGAGTAGATCGTTTTTACGATATACAGCGACGAGCTGCGCTCGATGTTGTTGATAGTTCGTCTGCCTTCGGCAACGACATGAGGCATTGAGGCAAAGTCGTTGTTTACGAGCACAAGCTGCGATACGTTCCTTGCCGCCTCGCTGCCCGAAGCCATGGCGACCGAACAATCGGCTTCTTTAAGGGCGAGCACGTCGTTTACGCCGTCACCCGTCATTGCGACCATATGACCGTGAGCTTTGAGCGCGAGCACAAGCTTTTTCTTCTGAGCGGGTGTAACTCTGCCGAATACATTGCACCTTTCGGCGGCCTCAACAAGCTGCTCGTCGGTTGTAACGGCAGTCATGTCGATAGCGTTTTCGGCGCCCTCAATGCCGGTATCCATAGCGATATTCTTAACGGTTCTAACGCTGTCGCCCGAAATGACCTTAAGCGTAACGCCCTGCTCTTTAAAGTAGTTTACGGTTTCGCATACGTTGTCGCGAAGCCGGTCTTTAATAAGAATGAGCGCCATCGGGTGCAGATCCTCGGGCAGCGAGCTGCCGTCAACCTCCATATCTGAGGAGCCCAGCACAAGTATCCTGACGGTTTCGTTGATCTTGTTTATGTTATCGTATATCTCGGGGTATTTTTCTTTATCGGAAAATACAAACTCGGCAGCGCCCATAATATATGTTTTGCCGTTCTCAAAGCTGCCGCCCGACCACTTTGTTTCGGACGAGAACGGAATGAATTTTTTGCACTTGACGGGCTCAACGCCTTGGGTGTGATCGCTTACCGCCTGCAAGGTGGCGTTTATCTCGTCGCTTGCCGCTACGATCGACGCAAGCGCCTTTTGTATCTTATCGTCGTTTGTGTTGAGGTTGATTATCTTGTGGACGTTCATTGAGTCCGCAGTGAGCGTGCCTGTTTTGTCAAGGCAGATAACGTCTACGCGCGCAAGCGTTTCGATACAGTACATCTCGTTTACAAGCACCTTTTTGCGCGAGAGGCGGATAACAGACACCGCAAGAACCGTACTTGTAAGCAGGATCATTCCTCCGGGGATCATGCCGACAAGGGCGCTTACCGTTGAAAGCACGGTATCCTGTATTGACTCATGGTGGATAAAATACTTGCTGACAAACAGCATCGCGCCAAGCGGAAAGATAATAGCCGTGCAAAGGTTGATAATAAACTTAAAGGAGTGCAAAATCTGAGAGTTGTTTTTCTTTATGTACTTAGCCTCGTTGTTGATTTTAGCGGCGTAGCTGTCAGCGCCTACGCGGTTAACGCGGCAGTAGCAGGTTCCGGCAGAAATAAAGCTTCCCGAAAGCAGCTCATCGCCGGGCTGCTTTTCGATAAGATCGGATTCGCCCGTCAGCAGGCTTTCGTTAACCTTGCAGCCTCCCTTAACAAGAATGCAGTCGGCAGGGACCTGGCTGCCCCTTGACAGAATGATAATGTCGTCAAGCACAAGCTCTTCCTTTGAAAGCCGAACTATTTTGCCGCCGCGCAGGACGTCAAGCTTGCTTTCGGTGAGGATAGTCAGGGTATCGACGCTCTTTTTTGAGCGGATCTCCTGAATAATACCGATAACCGTGTTGCAGACCACAACGCCGATAAACAGCATATTTTTATATGAGCCGACAAGCAGCAGCGCCACAAACAAAATTACGTTTATCAAATTGAACATCGTGCAGATGTTATCGGTAAAAATCCTCTTTATCGATTTTGTTTTTACGGTTGTTGCGACGTTCGATTTGCCGCTTTCCATCCTTTCCCTAACTTCATCGGAGGTCAGTCCGAGAAATTCTCTGTCCATTTCTTCCATAAATACCTCGATTGAAAATGATGATTATTTTGAAAAATTATTGAAAAAACCGATAAAATCCCAAGCAAAACAAAGCTTTGCTTCCGATTTTTATAATAATAAAATCTTTCACAGCTATTTTACTATTATAAACGCAAATAATAAAAATGGCAACGGAAAGAAGGTGATTTTTTGAAAAATTTTGTAAAATCAATTACAGTTGCCTTGTCGGCGGCAATACTGCTTAACGGTTCGGCTGTGTTGGTTTCGGCGGAAAGCACCGCGCCCAAAACCGTATGCCTGGGCGGACAATCCTTCGGCGTAAAATTTTTTAACGACGGAATCATTGTTACCGAGCTGGAACCGTTTTACAGCAACGGCAAGTACGTCTGCCCTGCCGAGGAAGGCGGTCTTTTGGAGGGCGACGTCATAAAAAAGGTAAACGAAACTCCCGTAAAGACCAACGAGGAGCTTCAGCAGGCGGCATTCGGCTGCGGCGGCGATCCGATAAAATTCAACGTTGAGCGCGGCGGCAAGGAGCTTGTCAAAACGGTTATTCCGAAAAAGAATACCGTAGGGGTTTACCTTTTGGGCGCGTGGGTGCGCGACAGCTGCGCCGGAATCGGCACAGTGACCTATTACGACAAAAGCACGGGCATATTTGCGGCGCTGGGACACGGTATCTGCGATAAAGATACAGGCAGCTTAATGCCTCTCGGAAACGCCGAGGTAGTGCGCGCGGATATAGGCTCGGTGACAAAAAGCACCGCGGGCAAAGCGGGCAGCCTTAACGGATATTTTACCGATGAAAAGCTCGGCACGCTGACGCGAAACACCTCATGCGGCGTGTTCGGAAGCCTTGAAAGCGGGTATGAGCCCGAAGGCGTTACGCTGGAGCTTGCCGAAAACGGCGAAATAAAGCCCGGCAAGGCTCAGCTATACACCACAATAAACGGCGACGGCGCGGACTGCTATGAGATTGAGATAACCCAAATCCGCAACACAGACCCTGACTCAAATGAAAACTTTGTAATAAAGATTACAGACGACAGACTGCTTGACGAATGCGGCGGAATTGTGCAGGGCATGAGCGGCAGCCCCATTGTTCAGGACGGCAAGCTTGCGGGCGCGGTCACCCATGTTTTTTTGAACAACACAGATCAGGGGTATGCAATAACAGCTCAAAATATGGCGTCGAATAATCACAACTAACACAATATATTGAGGTTTATTGTCATCTTGAATTTTCAGGGAAAAATTTATTTCAAAATTTCAGAAAAAATTATTTGGAAACTATTGCCAAGTTTGCCATTTTGTGGTAAAATCTACTCACAATAAAAAATATTGATGGGAGATTAATTATGGACAGTAATATTAAGATGATGATGACCGAAAACGCCGCTGATTTTGACAGAGAAACTCTGGAGATATTTCAAAAATTTAATATTTCCGTCGCCTTTTGCTCAAAGGACGGCAACGAGCTTTGCAACCGTATTTTGCAGGAGCAGCCCGATGTTGTGTTTATGGAGTCGTTTATGACGCGCCTTGACGCAATAGGCGTAATGCGCAGCATTCAGCGCCAGAACTGCAAGCAGCCTATGTTCATCGTGTTCTCGTCATTTCACAGCGCTGTGCTGGAGCGCGAGATAATGAACGGCGGAGCAAGCTACTTTGTGCTGAAGCCCTACGACGTTGAGCAGCTTTGCGAGAATGTGTGCGTTATGGTGAAGAAAAGCGACCGTCTGCTTAAAATGCCGATAAGCGTTGACGCGTTCGGAATAGAGCTTAAGGTGACGGAAATCCTGCATGAGATCGGTGTACCTGCTCATATAAAGGGCTATCATTATCTGCGCGATTCAATTATTATGTCTGTTGAGCATCCCGAGATCATCAACGCCGTTACAAAGCAATTATACCCGTCTGTCGCCAAAAAATACGAAACGACGTCAAGCCGCGTTGAGCGCGCCATACGCCACGCCATTGAAGTTGCCTGGGACAGAGGCGATATCGACGTGCTGAACTCGTACTTCGGCTATACCATCCACAACGACAGAGGCAAGCCCACCAACAGCGAGTTTATAGCGATGATTTCGGACAGGCTGAGATTGCAGATCAAAAACGCGTCATAAATAACGCAAAAATAAACTGTGCATGAGTGTTTCCCATGCACAGTTTTTTATTTTGACAATTTCGGATAATCTATAATCTTCATGGAAGCTCCTTCCGAATACATTGAAATATACTGAGGAGCGACGGTAAGGTGAGCCTTCGCTATTTTATATGCACCCTCGGGAGTTTCGGCGGTTGCAGTTATCTGAATGATTTTTGAGTTATCTGCTACATTAGCCTGAATTGAATTCTTGATCTCACCTTTAGTGTATTTTATATCCAGGCTTTTTCGTACAGCCTCGCAAACAGAGTCACCCGTAAGGATTGAAATATATGTATTCAGCATACTTTCGTCAGGCTGGTTACTGCCGTTTGAACTGTTCTTCTCGGTGATGAAAGCTGTATAATTGCTCGAATATTCTTTTTTATCATCCGATGAAAATAGTTGACATGAAGCCAGCGAAAAAGCAAAGATAATTGAGAGTAACAGTGCTGTTGCTTTTTTCATAGACATCCTCTTTTTCTAAAATAGGATTATTTTGTCCTGCCGATGTCGGTGCGGTAGTGAGCGCCCTCGAACGAGATCTTCTTTACCGCGGCGTATGCCTTTTCAAGAGCCTCGTCAAGTGTGGGAGCCTTCGCGGTAACACCCAGAACTCTGCCGCCGTTTGTATAGAACTTTCCGTTCTCGTACTTTGTACCGGCGTGGTAGACGGTAGCGCCGTCGACCTGACCGTTTTCGTCAAGCCCGAACATCTCGATACCCTTTTTATAAGCTACGGGATAGCCGCCGCTCGCCATTACAACACAGGCAGCCGCGCCGTCGTACCACTCGATATCGAGGTCGGAAAGGCGCTCGTCGATTACAGCCTCACAGATGTCAACCAAGTCGGTCTTAAGTCTGGGAAGCACTACCTGAGCCTCGGGATCGCCGAAACGCGCGTTATACTCGATCACCTTGGGACCCTTTGGAGTCATCATAAGTCCGAAGTACAGACAGCCCTTGAACGGTCTGCCCTCTTTTACCATAGCCTCTATAGTGGGGGCAAAGATAGTTTTCATGCATTCGTCGGCGAGCTCGTCGGTGTAGTAAGGGTTGGGACTTACCGTGCCCATACCGCCCGTGTTGAGTCCCTCGTCGTTGTCGTAGGCGCGCTTGTGATCCTTGGAGCTTACCATGGGCTTTACGCACTTTCCGTCGGTAAAAGCGAGAACCGAAACCTCGGGGCCTGTCAGGAACTCCTCGATAACGATGTTGTTGCCCGAATCGCCGAACTGTTTGTCCTCCATGATGGACTTGATCGCGGCGACCGCCTCGTCGATAGTCTGAGCGATGATAACGCCCTTGCCGAGCGCAAGACCGTCAGCCTTGACTACTACGGGAGTGGTGTTTTCGGCTTTAACGTAAGCTATAGCCTTTTCGGGATCGTCAAAAACCTCGTACTTAGCGGTGGGGATACCGTATTTTTTCATCAGGTTCTTGGAGAAAACCTTTGAAGCCTCGATAATAGCGGCGTTGGCGTTGGGGCCGAAGGCGCGGATACCCGCAGCCTGAAACGCGTCGACCATGCCGTCGGCAAGCGGATCGTCGGGAGCTACGAACACAAGGTCAATCGCGTTTTCCTGCGCGAATTTGACCATGTTCTCTTTATCCATAACTCCTATATTTACGACCTCGGCGTCGCGTGAAATGCCGCCGTTGCCGGGAGCACAATAGAGCTTTTCGCATTTAGGGCTCTCGAGCAGCTTTTTGATGAGCGCGTGCTCTCTGCCGCCTGAGCCGATCATTAAAATTTTCATAGTTTACCTCGCTTTATGAGAGTGGAGTGTTGAGAGTGGAGAGTGGAGTTAAGGGTCGCTTCGCTCCGATTTATTTTTTTCTAAACTCCAAACTCAACTCTAAACTCTAAAATTAGTGATGGAACAGACGGATTCCCGTGAAGCACATTGTCATGTTGTACTTGTCGCAGGTGTCGATAACGTTGTCGTCGCGGATAGAGCCGCCGGGCTGAGCCACAAACTCAACGCCCGAACGCTTTGCGCGCTCGATGTTGTCGCCGAACGGGAAGAACGCGTCGCTTCCGAGCGAAACTCCGCTGAATGTGGCAAGCCACTCCTTCTTTTCCTCTTTGGTGAGGGGCTCGGGCTTGGTCTTGAAGAACTGCTCCCAAACGCCGTCGGCGAGTACGTCCTCGTAGTCGTCGGAGATGTAAACGTCGATAGTGTTGTCGCGGTCGGGACGGCGGATGTTGTCAACAAACGGAAGGTTCATTACCTTCGGATGCTGGCGGAGATACCAGATGTCGGCTTTATTGCCGGCAAGGCGTGTGCAGTGGATCCTTGACTGCTGACCCGCGCCTACGCCGATAGCCTGGCCGCCCTTGGCGTAGCAAACGGAGTTTGACTGGGTGTATTTGAGGGTGATAAGAGCGATAAGCAGGTCGCGCTTAGCTTCCTCGGTGAATTCTTTATTCTTTGTGGGAATATTCTGCATGAGCATTGCCTCGTCGATTTTCAGCTCGTTTCTGCCCTGCTCAAAGGTGACTCCGAAAACGTCCTTGTGCTCAATGGGAGCGGGGACATAGTCGGGGTCGATTTTAACTACGTTGTATGTGCCCTTTCTCTTGGTCTTGAAGACCTCGAGAGCTTCGGGGGTATAATCCGGAGCGATGATTCCGTCGGAAACCTCGCGCCGGAGCAGCATTGCGGTCTGCACGTCGCAGGTGTCGGAAAGCGCGACCCAGTCGCCGTATGACGACATTCTGTCAGCTCCGCGCGCCATTGCGTATGCGGAGGCTATGGGCGAAAGCTCAAGATCGTCTACAAAATAAATCTTTTTTAGTGTGTCGGAAAGCTCGGTGGCAACAGCGGCGCCTGCCGGGCTTACATGCTTGAAGCTTGCGGCGGCAGGAAGTCCCGTTGCCGCTTTCAGCTCGCGTACAAGCTGATATGAGTTGAACGCGTCAAGGAAGTTGATGTAGCCGGGCTTGCCGTTGAGCACCTCAACAGGAAGCGCACTGCCGTCCTGCATAAAAATGCGCGAGGGCTTTTGGTTTGGGTTGCAGCCGTATTTAAGAGCGAGTTCATTCATGGGTATCGTCCCTTTCTGTTTTAATGGATTATTTGTTCTTATTGATGATTCTGCTGTCTGCCTCGCCTGTTGCTACGTCGATGTAACGGACAAACAGCGAGACTTTGTTGTCCTCGTTTAACGCTTCCCAAACATTCTGAGCGAAGGCGTCGATATCGTCGTTGCCGATCTCAACAAGCGTGGGCTCGCCCTCAAAGCTCGGGAGCGGGCTGCCGTCGCCCATGTAGGTGTGGATAAAGCGGCCGAGACCTGCCAAAGGAGCGTCATATGAGAAGGTGTAGCGCTCGCAGCAGTTGGGGTTGCCGTCGGCGCTCTTAAGGATCGACATGGCGTAGTTCATCTTGCCGTCGGAGCACTTTACAATGCCCGAAATCCTCGGTGTGTAGTTGGGAGCGTCGGGCTCAAACTCGCGGGTGCGCAGCGCCTGCTCAAAGGTAAGCTGCTGATTCATAAGGTCGTAAACCGTATCGGTCTGGTCGCCGTTGGTGACGATAGTCTTGTTTCCGAGCACACGCACGGGAGCATAAATAATAAGCGAGGGATCCGTAAGCTTGGAGGGGTCGAACGCCTCGGTCTTGATTCCGTCCGCTGTTTCCACAAAAACGCGGTTGCGGCTGTTTTCGCTTCTGCCCATGATAAAGTAGGCGATGACCGCCTTTGTGCCGTCGGCTGTTCTGCCGAGCACAATGCCTCTGCCGGGGTATGTGGTCGAGGCGATTTCCTTTGTAAGTGATACCGCTTTCATATTTTCCTCCTAATCTTGAATTACTGTTTTATTGCCGGTTACTTTGATTTTATCTTCACAGAAAAGCGCCACGGCTCCGGGAAGGATTTTCCATTCCGCCTGCTCCATAACCCTTTTCTGGAGAATTTCGGGTGTGTCGCCGTCTTTGACCTCAACAGCCTTTTGAATGATTATGGGACCGCCGTCGCAGACTTCATTTACGAAATGAGCGGTCGCGCCCGTAACCTTAACGCCCTTTTTAAGCGCCTCCTCGTGCACGCGCAGACCGTAGTAGCCCTCGCCGCAGAAGGACGGTATAAGCGCAGGGTGGATGTTGATGATGCGGTTTTCAAACGCTTTTATAACCCCTTTGCCGAGTATCGTCATAAAGCCCGCAAGCACAACTAAATCGGCGTTTTTGCTCTTTAAAAGCTCGGTGAGCGCCTCGTCGTATTTATCGAATTCATCATAATCCTTACGGCGGATAACGGCGGTTTCAATGCCGTTGTTCTCTGCCCGGGTGAGCGCGTAGGCGTTGGGGTTTGAGGAAATTACGCAGGTGATTTTGCCGTTTTTTATCTCTCCCCTGTTCTGAGCGTCGATAAGCGCCTGAAGATTGGTGCCGCCGCCCGACACCAAAACAACAATATTTTTCATTATGCGAACACAACTCCTTCGCTGCCTTCGATTACTTCGCCCAGTATTACAGCGTCCTCACCGTTCTCCTTAAGCACCGCAAGAGCCTTGCCGGCGTCGTCCTTTGAAACGGCGGCTACCATGCCTACGCCCATATTGAAGGTGTTGAACATGTCGTGCTCGCTTATGTTTCCTACGCGCTGCATGAGCTTGAAGATAGGCAGCACGGGAATGGCGCTCTTGGTGATTTTAGCCGAAAGCCCGTCTGTGAGCATTCTTGGGATATTCTCGTAAAAGCCGCCGCCCGTGATGTGCGATACCGCCTTTACCTCGACCTGCTCCATGAGCGCTAAAATTGGCTTAACATAAATCTTTGTGGGAGTGAGCAGAACCTCGCCGAGCGGTTTTGAAAGCTCGGGATAGGTGTTGTTGATCGTAGTTTCGTTTATATCAAAAATCTTTCTTACAAGCGAGAAGCCGTTTGAGTGAACGCCAGATGAGCGCAAGCCTATCAGAACGTCGCCAGCCTTAAGCTTTGAGCCGTCGATCATCTTTGGCTTGTCCGCAATGCCTACGCAGAAGCCGGCAACGTCGTACTCGTCCTCGGGCATAAGACCGGGGTGCTCGGCAGTCTCTCCGCCGATAAGCGCGCAGCCCGACTGCACGCAGCCCTCGGCGATACCCTCAACTATGGAAGCTACCTTTTCGGGTATATTTTTGCCGATAGCGATATAGTCAAGGAAAAACAGAGGCTTTGCGCCGCAGCAGATAACGTCGTTGACGCACATGGCTACGGAATCAATGCCGATGGTGTTGTGCTTGTCAAGCAGAAACGCAAGCTTGATTTTTGTACCTACGCCGTCGGTGCCGCTTATCAAAACAGGCTCCTCCATGCCCTTGAAGTCGGGAGCAAACAGGCCGCCGAAGCCGCCTATGCCCGAAACAACGCCGGGGATATTGGTGCGCGCGACGTGCTTTTTCATAAGCTCAACGCTCTTGTAACCCGCGGTGATGTCAACGCCTGCCGCCTTGTAACTCTCAGAAAAGCTTTCCATAATGATCCTCCGTTATTTATTTTTAATTTTCTTAGCGTACTTATCCACAAAGAATGTGGTGGGAACCTCGGCGCTGAACTGCTTTGTAAAGCAGCCGTCGCAAAGGCCTATATCAGCTTCCTCGGCGGTTTTTCTGAGGCTTTCAACGCTCAGATAGCCCAGAGTGTCCGCGCCGATCTCCTGCCTTATTTCCTCAACCGTCATGCTGTTTGCTATGAAGTTCTCGCTTATTCCGATATCAAGTCCGAAATAGCACGGGAACACAAACGGCGGCGAGCTGATGAGCATATGAATCTCCTTTGCGCCGGCTGAGCGGAGCAGGTTTACGATATGCTTTGAGGTCTGCCCTCTGACGATTGAGTCGTCGATTACGACAATGCGCTTGCCCTCTACATTCGCCTTAAGGGCAGTCAGCTTGGTGTGGAGCAGGCGCTTCTTTTTGTCCATGCCAGTTGCGGAGTTTCTGCCGAGGAATTTGTTTTTCATAAAGCCCATTCCGTAGGGAATGCCGGAAGCGCGCGCGTAGCCCTCGGCGGCTATTATTCCCGAATCGGGAACACCGCACACCATATCGGCGTCTATGGGGTACTCCTTATAGAGCATTTCGCCCGCCTTAAGCCTTGCGGTATAGACGCTAATGCCGTCGATAACACTGTCGGGGCGCGCCACATAAACATACTCAAAAACGCACAGCGAGGTCTTTTCAGCCTTTTTATCGACGAAATAGCTGTGGAAGCCGCCCTCGTCAATAACTATCATCTCGCCCGGCTCAACGTCGCGGATAAGCTCGCCTCCGAGTGAGTCGATAACACAGCTCTCCGAGGTTATTATGTAGCTGTCCTTCAGCTTGCCGATACAAAGCGGACGGAAGCCGTATATATCGCGCACGCCGATAAGCCGCGTGGGTGCGCAAATAACCGTTGAATACGCTCCCTTTAGGCGCTTCATGGCATTCAGAACGGCGGTTTCGAGGTCGTCGGTATGGATACGCTCCGTTGCGATAACGTAACCCATAAGCTCGGCGTTGGCGTTTGACTGGAAGATAGAGCCTCCGCGCTCAAGCTCCCGGCGTATCTCGGGAAAGTTGGTGATAGAGCCGTTGCTTGAAATAGCGAGCGAGCCCTCCTTGTACCTGAGCACCAGCGGCTGATTTGCCGCGCGGTCAAGGGCTGCGTTCATTGTGTAGCGCACATGGCCTACGGCTATTTTTCCGTTGGGCAGCTTGTCAAGCGTCTTGCCGCGGAAAACATCGTGCACCATGCCGAGCTCCTTGACGGTCACGAACTTCTGATTATCGTTTACGGTGATACCCGCGCTTACATGTCCCCTGTGCTGAAGGCTGTAGAGCGCGTCGTGAGTGATGGTGACAACGTTAAGGTCGTCGTTGTTTTTATATATTCCGAACACACCGCACTCGTCCATCGCTTTATCGAGGGCGGGGTTGATGTCTACATACTTCGTCATTAAAGCTCAGCCACCTTAGCCTGCATCGCCTCGTCCTTTTCGGCAACGCCCTTTTCCATGTCAGCCTTCATATTTTCAAGCTTTGCCGCGAGGTCATCGTCGGAAATAGCCAGCATTTCAACAGCGAGAATAGCCGCGTTAGCAGCTCCGTTTATTGCGACTGTCGCAACCGGAATACCGGTAGGCATCATAACGGTTGCAAGCAGCGCGTCCATGCCGTCAAGCTGAGAGGACTTGCAGGGGATACCGATTACGGGCAGAGTTGTTTTTGCCGCGAGCACGCCCGCAAGATGAGCCGCCATGCCCGCCGCCGCGATGATCACGCCAAAGCCGTTTGCCCTTGCGCTTTGAGCAAAGCCTATAGCCGCGTCGGGAGTGCGGTGAGCGCTCATAACGTGAACCTCATACGGCACGCCGAATTCCTTTAGTTTTAAGACAGCCTTTGACACAACGGGAAAGTCGCTGTCGGAGCCCATGATAATTGCTACCTTTTTCATTGATTACTCACTACCTTTTTGATTATATATTTTAACTTATATATTATACAGAAAAAAGCGCGCGGTTTCAATATCTTAAAAGAATTATGACGGTAAATAAATTTTGAATGTGATATGTAAGATTATTTAAGGCAGGCGTACGGAACAGACGCTGCAAAAAGCTGATATAGATACGTCAAAATTATCATAATTATCAATCTTCTCAAGAACATAAAGTTATTTGATAAAATTGGTGAAAACCCAGTGTTTATGCGGGTTCTTC
>ONMK01000079.1 GCA_900318905.1 uncultured Eubacteriales bacterium
AAGGAGAAATGACTTATGGTATCTAAAAAAGTAACACTTGTAAACGCTCAGGGCTTCCATATGCGTCCGGCTTCGGTATTTGCTACCGCTATGGGCAAATATTCCTCAAACGTTACGATTTTGTTCAACGGCAACAGCTACAACGCAAAAAGCCTGCTCAACATCATTGCGGCCTGCATTAAGTGCGGCAGCGAGATTGAGATCGTCTGCGAAGGCGACGACGAAAACGAGGCTCTGGCTGACGCTGTAGAGAGAATCGAAAGCGGACTCGGCGAGTAAGTGCCGGTGGGCACATTCTCCGGTGCCGGTGGGCACATTCTCCGGTGCCGGTGGGCACATTCTCCGCCTATGGAAAGCTTTGATTCAGCATTAAAGCTTCTGCAACGGCGGGGCAAAAATTGATGTAATATAAGAAGCAAAACTAAATTCAGGGAGGCGGCTTCCGCTTCCCTGAAATCACTTAAACCAAAGAGGTGATTTATATGCTAAAAGGTATCGGCGCTTCCGACGGTATAGGTATCGGCAGAGTTATGATTATTGCCGAGCAGTCGCTGGAATACACGCCAAAGCAAATAACCGACGTTGACGCGGAGCTTGCGCGCTATCGCGCAGCGGTAGACAAATTCTGCGACAACACCGTTGAGCAGGCAAACGCTATCCGTCAGTCAACGGGCGACAAGGAAGCCGAAATTCTTGAGGGTCATATCGCGATTATCCGCGACCCCTTCATGGGCGGCGAAATTGAAAACCTCATTAAAGCAAATCAGTGCGCAGAGGCTGCGGATGCAGCGCGCGGCCGACGTGCGCGACATCCGCGACGGAGTTATCGGTATCCTGCTCGGCGTTCAGGAGGTAAAAATCAGCGACGCTCCCGCGGGCACGGTTCTTGTTGTCAAGGAGCTTACTCCTTCGATGACAGCGGGTATCAAGAAGGAAAACATCGTCGGTATCGTGACCGAAACGGGCAGCCAGACCTCGCACTCGGCTATTCTTGCGCGCGCGCTTGAAATCCCGGCTGTTCTCAGCGTTCAGGGAGCCGTAACACAGCTTTCGACCGATGAGCTGATCATCGTTGACGGAGCAAAGGGCGACGTTATAACCGCGCCCTCGGAAGAGCAGATAACTGAATATACAAATAAGCGCGAGGCGTTCCTGCGCGAACGCCGTGAGCTTGAGAGCTTCCGCGGAAAGGTTACAGCCGGAGCGGACGGCATAGAGTATGAGCTGTTCTGCAACATAGGAACCCCGAAGGACGCCGCAAAAGCCGTTGAAGCCGACGGCGAGGGCGTTGGACTGTTCCGCACAGAGTTTTTGTTTATGGACAGAAACCAGCTTCCCACCGAGGACGAGCAGTTTGACGCGTACAAGCAGGCGTCGCTCATTCTAAAGGGCAAGCCGTTGATCATCCGCACCCTCGATATCGGCGGCGATAAAGAGATCCCGTATCTCGGACTTGCAAAGGAAGAAAATCCGTTCATGGGCTTCCGCGCTATCCGCTACTGCTTAAAGAACCGCGATATGTTTAAGTCGCAGATAAAGGCTATCCTGCGCGCCAGCGCTTTCGGCGACATCCGCATAATGTTCCCGCTAATTACGGCGGTCGAGGAGCTGCGCGAGGGCAAAGCGCTTGTTGAGGAGGCTAAGGCAGACCTCAAGGCGTCGGGTATCGCGTATGACGAAAACATCAAGGTGGGCGTAATGACCGAAACAGCGGCTTCGGGCGTAATTGCCGACCTGCTCGCAAAGGAAGCCGACTTCTTCAGTATCGGTACAAACGACCTCACGGGCTACACCATGGCGGCAGACCGCGGCAACAGTGACGTGGGCTATCTGTATTCGCCCATGCAGCCCAGCGTTCTTCGCATGATCCGCAGGATCATCCGCTGCGCCGCCGCCGAGAATATCCCGGTAGGCATGTGCGGCGAGGCTGCCGCTAATCCGATGATGATCCCGCTGCTTATCTCCTTCGGGCTTACCGAGTTCAGCGTATCCGCTCCGTCGGTTCTCAGGGTGAGAAAAAACATTTCAAAGTGGACAAAGGCCGAGGCGGACGCGATAGCCGAAAAGGTTATGGCTATGACGACCGAGGCGGAGGTCACCGCGTATCTCGAATCCATAGTATAATAAATTTCCGAATCAATTGATTTTCGGACGGGTCCATTGGCAAAAAAAGAAGGCTGCTCAAAACGGGCAGCCTTCACTTGCGTTTATTGATTATTACAGATTTTCAACGATGTCTCTGGTATCTCTTGCGATTACCATTTCCTCGTCGGTGGCGATAAGCTCAACTCTGATTTTTGAATCGGCAGTTGTAAGCATACCCTGCTTGCCGTGGATAGTGGCGTTGTTTACGTCCTTATCAAGCTTTACGCCCAGGCACTCAAGATAGTCGCAGACCTTTTCGCGGAGGATGGGCTGGTTCTCGCCCAGACCTGCTGTGAATACGATAGCGTCGCAGCCGCCCATTGCTACATAGTAGCTTCCTACATACTGGGCAATCTGATAATAGAGCATCTCGTGAGCGAGCTTTGCGCGCTCGTTGCCTTCGTTTTCGGCGGCGGTAACGTCTCTGTCGTCTGATGAAACGCCCGAAACACCGAGCAGACCGGACTTCTTGTTGAGAATGTCTGACATTTCAGCCATGCCAAGGCCTTCCTTTTCACCGATAAAGGTAACAACTGAGGGATCGAGCGAGCCGGAGCGTGTGCCCATCATAAAGCCGCCAAGAGGAGTAAGTCCCATGGTGGTGTCAACGACATTGCCGTTTTTTACGGCAGTGATAGATGAGCCGTTGCCGATATGGCAGGTGATGATTTTTAAGTCCTCAATGGGCTTGCCCATAAGCTCAGCCATCTTTGCGCTTACATAGCGGTGAGATGTGCCGTGGAAGCCGTACTTTCTTACGCCGTATTTTTCATAATACTCATAGGGAACGGCAAACATATAAGCCTTGCGGGGCATTGTCTGATGGAACGCCGTGTCAAATACCGCTACCTGGGGAATATCCTTGCCGAATACCTCGGTGCAGGCGTCGATTCCCTGGATATGAGCGGGGTTATGAAGGGGGGCAAGGGGCGAAAGCTCCTTGATTTTGTCGAGAACGTCAGCGTCAATAAGAACAGAGCGGTCGAAGTAAGCGCCGCCCTGTACAACGCGGTGACCTATTGCTGTTACCTCGCTGAGGTCTGAAATAGCTTTTACTTCGGGGTCGAGCAGAGAATTCTTGACCGCCTCAAAAGCCTGGGTGTGGTTCTTCATTTCGGCGTTCAGCTCTTTTTTGCTGCCGTCTGCTGTTTTGTAGCCGATAAATGAGCCGTCGGTGCCGATCCTTTCGCAGTTGCCTTTTGCCAGCACGCTCTCGTTAGTCATGTCGATAAGCTGAAATTTCAGCGACGAGCTGCCGGCGTTGATTACCAATACTTTCATCTTAAACAAACCCTTTCACTTGAATAGTCTGAAAATTCCATGTATAATATTTACAAATACACTTTAATATAATACAATAATAATGTAAGTTTTTCAAGTGCTTTTTTCAGTTTTTTATCGATTTTAATTGTTTATGAGGGAAAATTATGGCTGTAGCTGTTGTTTGTGAATTCAATCCGTTCCATAACGGGCATAAATATTTGATCGACACCGTAAAGCGGCTCACCGGCGAGCCTGTTGTGGCGGTTATGTCGGGCAGCTTTGTCCAGCGCGGCGAGGCTGCGGTCTGTTCAAAATTTGAGCGCGCCGAAACAGCGCTTAAAAACGGCGCCGATTTGGTCGTTGAGCTTCCCGCGGTTTACGCTGTGTCATGCGCCCAGAGGTTCGCTCAGGGCGGCGTAAGCATAGCAAAGTCATTCGGCGATGTGGACAAGCTCGCCTTCGGCTGCGAGGCTGACAGCCTTGAAGCGTTAACGGCAGCAGCGAATGCCATTGACAACTTTGACGTTAACAGCCGCGTGACCGAAAAGATGAGCGCGGGAGCGTATTACCCGCAGGCGTTCGAGAGCGCCGTAAGGGAGGTGCTCGGTGATGAAACTGCCGACGTCCTGACCTCGCCCAACAACATTTTAGCGGTTGAGTACCTGCGCGCCCTAAAAGGCAGCGGCATTGAGCCTTTGCCGGTAAAGCGAACGGGCGTTTCGCATGACAGCGACATCATTGATGGAAATTTTGTGTCCGCCTCAAAGCTGCGCGAAATGCTCAGAAGGGGAGAGGACGTGTCGCGTTTTGCCCCCGAGGTCCCGAAAAGCATTACTTACCCCGAAAATTTGGAGCGCGCTGTTCTGTTTAAGCTTCGTACAATGACAGCCGATGATTTCGGAAGGCTTCCCGAGGTGAGCGAGGGGCTTGAGCACCGCTTTGTAAATGCCGTTTCCAAGTATAATTCTTTAGAGGAAATATTATTCGCCGTAAAGACAAAGCGATACACATTGGCGCGCCTGCGCAGGATCATCTGCTGCGCGGCTCTGGGCATAACCGGGGAGCTGCAGTCGCTCAATGCGGAGTATGCGCGAGTACTCGGCTTTTCCGCCGGGGGCGAAAAGCTGCTGAAAAGCTGCTCGTTTGAAATAGTTACCTCCGTTGCCAAAACCATGCGCGCGGAAGGAAAAAATGCTGATTTCCTGCGCCGCGATATTCTTGCAACCGACCTTTCTGCGCTGGCTTATAATAGCGTAAAACCGTGCGGTTCTGATTATCGCACAAAAATCATCAGGTATAATTGTAAGTAATAACGAAAAAATATGACGAATGTATAAAAATGCCTAAAAAAATTTACATAAAAATCGAATAAAGTACTTGTAAATTTGGGTAAAATTGGATATAATATAATAAATAGTTGTAAATATTACAAGCAACAGGCAAAATCACAGGAAATCAATTATTCATAAGAAATGAGGTATACTATGGCTTTTTCAATTAACGACAACAGACCCCCTCTCGAACAGTTTTTGCAGGGCGAGGCCGCAAGAGCCTACCATTTCCTCGGCTCGCATTTTGAAAACTGGGACGGCCGTCAGGGCGTAGTTTTCAGAGTATGGGCTCCGAACGCGAAATCCGTCTCCGTAGTGGGCGATTTTAACGACTGGAATGCCGACGCGCATTACATGTACAGAATCTCTGATTCCGGCGTATGGGAGCTTTTCATCGAGGGCGTTTGGGAATTTGCGTGCTATAAATACTGCGTAGAGACCCCTTGGAACGAACGTATATTAAAAACCGACCCCTATGCTTTCCATTGCCAGACCCGCCCCGACAACGCCTCGCGCACATATCATATTTATGATTATCAGTGGAACGACGACGAGTGGGGCCAGTGGAAAAAGGATCACCCCCACAAAACCCAGGCTATCAACGTTTACGAGGTAAACGCGGGCTCATGGAAAAAATATGACGACGGCAATTTTTACAACTATCGCGCTCTTGCCGACGAGCTTATCCCTTACGTTAAAAAGATGGGCTACACTCACATCGAGTTCATGCCCCTTACCGAGTTCCCGTTTGACGGAAGCTGGGGCTATCAGGTAACGGGCTACTATGCCGCCACATCGCGTTACGGCGAGCCCAAAGACCTTATGTATTTTGTTGACCGCGCCCACCAGGAGGGCATAGGCGTTATCCTTGACTGGGTACCGGCTCACTTCCCCAAGGACGCTCACGGACTTGCGCGCTTTGACGGCACAGGCTGCTATGAGTACGAGGACTGGAGAATAGGCGAGCACAAGGAGTGGGGAACCTACATCTTCAACTACGGCAGATACGAGGTTACAAGCTTCCTTATTTCATCGGCTATGTTCTGGCTCGATATGTACCACATCGACGGTATCCGCGTTGACGCAGTTGCCTCAATGCTTTATCTCGACTACAACCGCAAGGACGGCGAGTGGATCGCCAACGCCTACGGCGGCAGAGAGAACCTTGTAGCCGTTGACTTCCTCCAGAAGCTCAACAACGTCTGCCATATGTTCCATCCCGAGGTAATGATGATCGCCGAGGAAAGCACCGCTTGGCCTAACGTTACCCGTTATCCCATCGAGGGTCTCGGTCTGGGCTTCGACTACAAGTGGAACATGGGCTGGATGAACGACATGCTCTCTTACATCTCGCTCGATCCGCTGTGGAGAAATTATCATCACGACACCCTTACCTTCAGCATGGTTTACGCGTTCTCCGAGAACTTCATGCTGCCTATCTCACACGACGAGGTCGTTTACGGCAAGGGCTCGCTCATCAATAAAATGCCCGGCGGCTACGACCAAAAGTTCCAGGGCGTTCGCGGATTCGTTTCCTATATGCTGGCTCACCCGGGCAAAAAGCTCATGTTCATGGGCAGCGAGATCGGCCAGTTCGACGAGTGGAACGCCAACACCCAGCTTGAGTGGAACCTGCTCGAGTACGACAAGCACCGTCAGCTCCAGCACTTCTTTGAGACCGCCAACAAGTTCTATCTTGATACTCCCGCAATGCACGAGAACGACTACGACTGGAACGGCTTCCGCTGGGTTGCTCTCGACGACTATCAGAACAGCGTTATCGCGTTCCGCAGGATCGCTAATGACGGCAGCGAGATTCTGGTTGTCTGCAACTTCCAGCCCGTTACCCGCGAGAATTACCGTGTTGCGGTTCCCGTTTACGGCATTTACGAGGAGGTATTCAACTCCGAGGCTGAGGAATTCGGCGGCACGGGTATCAAGAACGAGGGCGACATCAAGGCAATCAACGAAAAGGAGCATGACCTTGACTACTGCGTAGCTATCACGCTTCCGCCTCTCGGCGTAACCTACTACAAGCTTAAAGAGGAGCTTCCCGTTCCGAAAAAGCGCGCCAAAAAGAAGGCTAAGCCCGCTGAGGACAAAACAGTTGAGGTAACAGCCGAGGAAGCCCCCGCCGAGAAAAAGGCAGAGGCAAAGCCCGCGGCTAAAAAAGCTCCCGCAAAAAAAGCTCCCGCCAAAAAGGCAGCGCCCAAAAAAGCGGAACCCGCAGAGGATAAAAAGTAATAATTAAACCCATTCGGCAGGGCAGACGGCTCAGGTTGTCTGCCCGCCTTTTTGTGTTTTATTAACTAATATTAACAAAAATTTCATCTTATAATTCTAATAAGTGATTGAAAAGTATAAAACAAACATATATAATCTATAAGTGGAGTGGATTTGTCACATTCCGCAGAAATTTTCAGGAGGGATATTCTTTGGAAAAACTATTCAAACTTAAAGAGAATGGTACCAACGTAGGGATATTCTTTGGAAAAACTATTCAAACTTAAAGAGAATGGTACCAACGTTCGCACGGAAATTGTTGCGGGTATTACAACGTTTCTGGCAATGGCATACATTCTCGCGGTTAATCCGAGCATTCTGTCGGCGGCAGGCATGGATTCTCAGGCGATATTTGCGGCGACGGCTGTTTCGGCGGCTTTCGCAACGCTTATCATGGCGTTCTTCGCAAACTACCCCGTTGTTCTCGCCTCGGGCATGGGACTTAACGCGTATTTCGCGTTCACCGTTGTTCCCAACCTTGCCAAGGACGGAATAACCGATCCGTGGAAGGTCGCGCTGACCGCGATTCTCTGCGAGGGCGTTATCTTTATTATTCTGTCCATCTTCAAGTTCAGGGAAACTCTGGTTAACAAGGTTCCACAGAACCTTAAGCTCGGCATTTCGGCAGGTATCGGTCTGTTCATCGTAATCGTCGGCTTTAAGGGCGCGGGCATCGTCACCACCGACGCTTTCTTCAACGGCAGTGAAGTAGAGTCCTCAACGCTCGTAAAAATGGGTGATATCGGCTCGCCTCAGGTCGTTCTGGCGCTTTTGGGCATTCTTATCATCGCGGCTCTCTGGCACTTCAAGGTCAAGGGCGCAATCCTTATCGGCATTTTGCTGACATGGATTTTCGGAATCATCGCCGAGCTTTCGGGCTGGTATGTTGTTGACGCAGCGCACGGTGTATATTCCGTAATTCCCAGCTTTGACAACTACGCCGTATTCAAGCCCGTTGAGCAGATGGCGACAAAAACCGCGTTCCAGTTTGATTTTGGTTTTGTAGGCTCACATTTCCTCGATTTTGCGGTAATCGTGTTCGCGTTCCTGTTTGTCGATCTGTTTGACACGGTAGGCACTCTTATCGGCGTTGCTCAGGAGGGCAAGCTCCTCAACGAAAAGGGCGAGCTCCCCAGAGTAGGCAGAGCGCTTATGGCTGACGCGCTCGGTACTGTAGGCGGCGCGTGCCTCGGCACCTCAACCGTAACCTCTTATGTTGAGTCCACCACAGGCGTTGCCGAGGGCGGCAAAACAGGTCTTACGGCGCTTACCTCAGCGGTATTGTTCCTGCTGGCGCTCCCGCTTTATCCTATCTTCCTGGCTATTCCTTCGTTCGCTACAACTCCCGCGCTTGTTTTCGTCGGACTTCTTATGCTTAAGAACGTTACAAAGATGAACTTCGACGCCGACATCGCCGACACGGTCGGCGGCTTCTTCGCTACATCGCAAACGGCATTATGTTCGGCATTATCGCATGGGTCATCCTCAAGATCATCACCGGCAAAATCAAGGAGATTCACCCCGTTATGTGGGTTTCGTTCGGACTGTTCGCGGTCAGGATCGTCACTATAATAATGGGAGTTTCATCGTAAGCTTTTCCTCTTAATTGATAATATAAAATGTCCGCCGTTTGGGTTATCCCGACGGCGGAATTTTTGCCGTCACGTTCCCTAAGGACAATCAGGGATAGGGGACGATTGGGGAAAAATGGCTTAAACACTGGGCTTTTTCAATAATCCCTAAGCAAATCTTATTTGGGATGATTGGCGATAGTATCAGTATAATAACAATATATTATACGCTGCAAGTATAACTTAATGCTTTCTTACTCAGCGTTATGTAATATTATATTGTAAATATATAATATTATCGTTAAAAGTTCAAAATAGCAAACCGTTAGGGAAGATTGGAAGAACCCGCATAAACACTGGGTTTTTACCAATCGTCCCTTATAACTTTATGTTCTTAGGAATATTGGTAAGATTGGTAATTATGATAATATTGATGATAAAAATGCAGAGAAAGCGGCTGCCCGAATGAGCAGCCGCCTTTTTTTATACAATAGAAGAGGATAAATTATTTAAGCCTCGATTTTTTCTGTTTTTGCGTCGGGAGCGTTTTTGCCGATGCTGGCAATGCCGTTGAGCGCGCTCGCCTTAGCCTTGTAGCCCTCGGAGGTAGCGATTATCTCACCGTTTTTCGCCTTCAGACGGAAGCGGAATTCGCCTGCTTTGTCGGTATAAACTTCATATTTCGGGTGCTTGAGAACCTCAAAATTCTCAACGGTCTGATCCTCAACAGGCGCAAGCGCGTTGACCTTTACACTTTCGATGCCCGCTTTGCAGGAAGCCTCGGATTTATAAATCTGCGAGGAAGCGATGATCTCGCCGTTGCCTGCCTTTAAATCAAACTTGAAGCCGCCGTTGCTGGTGTCCTTGATAACGAATTTGCCCATGATCTGTTCCTCCTTTGAGATATAAAAATTCTATTATCGTACAGCAATACTATACTATTTAAATACTATCATAATAAAACTGAATTGTCAATAATTATTATGAAAAAATAACAAAAACAGCACTATAAATCTTTGCGATATAGGTATTGTTAAAAAATTGGAAAATTATATAAAATTGCTAAAAATTAAATTATTTTTTATTTAAAACAACAATTGAAAAGCACTATAATATATTGTATAATAATAGTAAATTCGTATTATTCGTCATTTATTCAAACATCTTGCCACATTGCACAAATAGGCAGCACCAAAAGCGTATTTTCTTGCAACTTTTCCCTAAAAACATCCGTTGATTCTTTATTGCGATTTTAATGAACAGGAGGAGATTACATGAAAAAGCATGTAAAACAGCTCATGTTGATTGTATTCACGGCCGTGCTTATGGCAGCAGGCGCAGCGGCGGCTGTGATAGTAGGATATGCCGACGAATCCCCCGAGTACCGCACCCTGCGAATAGACTATCTCTTTAAGGACGGCAAAACTGCGCACGATTCATATATCGCCGTATTTGAAAAGGGCGCGTCGGTAGACACCACTGTTTCAAACCCGATAATCAAGGGCTATTCGCCCGTAGACTCTTTAGAGGAGGGCGCAAATCCCGCGCCGACTTCTCATATTGAATGAACGCTTAACGAAAATTACAGGCTGAATGTTTATTATGTTCCCGAAACCGTGCCTTATTCGGTAAAGTATTTTACGCAGAACATTTACGACGACGATTACAGCCCTTTGCTTAACCTTGACGATAGATACTACCATAAATCCGGCTTGACGGGAACTTTCCCAAGCGAGCTTGAGAACGTCACCTTCGACGGCTTCACAAAGCTTTACCACAAGCCCGACTTCATAGCGGCTGACGGCTCAACCGAGTTTGAGCTGTATTACAACCGCAACTATTATCTGATCAACTTCGACCTCAACGGCGGCCACGGCGTGGAGCCTG
>ONMK01000053.1 GCA_900318905.1 uncultured Eubacteriales bacterium
GGTAACAACGCCTGTTTCCTTGTCGATTTTACGGAAGGGCGCCTCAACAAAGCCGTACTTGTTGATTTTTGCGAATGACGCAAGATATGAGATCAAGCCAATGTTAGGTCCTTCAGGGGTCTCGATAGGACACATGCGGCCGTAGTGGGTGTAGTGAACGTCACGAACCTCGAATCCTGCGCGGTCACGCGACAGACCGCCGGGACCGAGCGCGGACAGACGGCGCTTGTGAGTGAGCTCTGCAAGCGGGTTGGTCTGATCCATGAACTGTGACAGAGGCGAGGATCCGAAGAACTCCTTGATTGCCGCTGTAACAGGGCGGATGTTGATAAGCGAGTTTGGAGAGAGAGAGTCCATATCCTGAGACTGGGTGGTCATTCTCTCACGGACAACGCGCTCCAAACGCGAGAAGCCGATCCTGAACTGATTCTGAAGCAGCTCGCCTACGCAGCGGATACGTCTGTTGCCCAGGTTATCGATGTCGTCGGTGTTGCCCACGCCGTGAGCAACGCAGTTGAGATAGTTGTTGTAGCGAAGATGTCGTCGGCTGTGATGATGTTGGGAACAAGCTCGTCGGCGTGCTCGCGGAGCATGTCCTTGAGCTCGTCCTCGCTCTGAGCGGCGTCAAGCAGCTCGCAGAGCAGCTCAAAGCAAACGTTCTCGCGGATACCGCATTCAGCCTCGGCGTCAAAGTCAACATACTTTGAGATGTCGACCATGTTGTTGGAGATAATCTTTACAGCCGAGTCGTCGTTGCCCTTTACATAGGCGATCTTAACGCCGGCGTTCTCGATCTCAAGCGCCTTCTCCTTGCTGATTTTCTCATCGCGGAGAGCCATTACCTCGCCTGTACGCGGGTTGGCGATGGGCTCGGTGATAACTCTGCCCTCAAGGCGGTTGGCGATTCCGAGCTTTTTGTTGTATTTGTATCTGCCTACGCGCGACATGTCGTAGCGGTTAGGGTCGAAGAACAGGTTGTTGATGTGCGTCTGGGCGCTGTCGACCGTGGGAGGCTCGCTCGGACGGAGCTTTTTGTAAACCTCGATAAGACCTTCCTCAATGTTGTGAGCCTGATCCTTTTCGATAGTAGCCTTCATGCGCTCGTCGTCGCCGAAGAAATCGAGGATCTCGGCGTCGGTTCCCAGACCGAGGGCGCGGATAAACGAGGTGACGGGCAGCTTGCGGTTTTTATCTATACGAACATAGAACACGTCATTAACGTCGGTTTCGTACTCCAGCCACGCGCCCCTGTTGGGGATTACGGTAGTGGAAAACAGCTCCTTACCTGTTTTGTCGTGATCCATTTTATAGTAAACGCCCGGGGAACGGACAAGCTGAGATACGATAACGCGCTCAGCACCGTTTATTACAAAGGTTCCGCTTGGAGTCATAAGCGGAAAATCGCCCATATATACATTGCTTTCCTTGATTTCGCCCGTAGACTTGTTGAGCAGTCGGGCAGTGACGCGCAGAGCCGCTGAATATGTAGCGTCCCTGACCTTGCATTCAATTACGCTGTAGTTGGGGTGGTCGACATCGAGGGTGTAGTCGATGAAGTCGAGCACAAGGTTGTCCTGATAATCGGTGATTCCCGATACATCCCTGAACACTTCCTTGAGTCCTTCCTCCAGGAACCAGCGGTAGGATTCCTTTTGCACCTCAATGAGATTAGGCATATCGATGACTTCATCGATTTTGCTAAAGCTCATTCTCTCGGTGTTGCCAAGCTTTACGGGTTTGACGTTAACCATAGGCGTATCACTCCTTGAAAATATTACAATCCGGCGCCGCAATGCGGCGTTCAAATGTCAATGGGCAAACAGCACAAAAACGGGATAAAAAATTCATCAAAATATATCTTGACAGAAAAGACTATTTGTGATAATATTCCCCTGTTAAAGATATTTTTTTGCGGAACTTTTCCGTGCTTTTTGCGCATACCCCCATTATGGTACATTTTACTATTTTACGCTCCCGTAGGGCGTTTGTCAAGACCTTTTGCAAAAGTTTTTACAATTTTTTAACCGTTAATGCTTCAAAGGAATATTTTACCTTTGAAGCTTCTTTTTTGTCCAAAAGGAAACACACGGCGGCGTGTAGGGATTTGTGCATAAGCACAAGCTAAAAAAGCGCCCCGCGTTTTATGCGGAGCGCTGATCATTTTATTGGTTTTTGCTTTGGATATACTCGTCGATCGCCTTGGCGGCGATTTTGCCCTCGCCCATCGCAAGGATGACCGTTGCCGCGCCCGTGACCGCGTCGCCTCCTGCGAAAACGCCCTCTCGGGTTGTCTTGCCGTTTTCGTCGACAATGATCCCGCCCCACTTTTGGGTTTCAAGCCCCTTGGTGGTGGACTTGATGAGCGGATTGGGCGATGTGCCTATAGCCATGATAACGCAGTCAACGTCGAGAACAAACTCGCTGCCCGGAACCTCTACCGGGCGGCGTCTGCCGCTGGCGTCGGGCTCGCCGAGCTCCATTTTCTCGCACTTTACAGCCTTTACAAAGTCGTCCTCGTTGCCGAGTATCTCAACGGGATTGGTGAGCATCATAAACTCAACGCCCTCCTCCTTTGCGTGGTGAACCTCCTCGCGCCTTGCCGGAAGCTCCTCCTCGCTGCGGCGGTACATGATGTAGACCTTTTCAGCGCCTATGCGCAGAGCCGAGCGCGCCGCGTCCATAGCTACGTTGCCGCCGCCGACTACCGCCACCTTTTTGGCGTGCATAATCGGAGTGAGCGCGTTGTGCTTATACGCCTTCATAAGGTTTGTTCTGGTGAGGAACTCGTTTGCGGAGTAAACGCCGCAGAGGTTCTCGCCGGGGATATTCATAAACCTCGGCAGTCCCGCGCCCGAGCCGATAAACACCGCCTCATAGCCGTATTCGTCCATAAGCTCGTCGATCGACAGAACCTTGCCGATAACCATATTAGTTTCGATTTTAACGCCCAGAGCCGTGAGGTTATCAACCTCCTTCTGAACGATGTCCTTGGGCAGACGGAATTCGGGAATACCGTACACAAGCACGCCGCCGGCAAGGTGAAGCGCCTCGAACACGGTCACCTCGTAGCCCTTTTTGGCGAGGTCGCCCGCGCAGGTAAGTCCCGCGGGGCCGGAGCCGATCACCGCGACCTTGTGCCCGTTGCTCTCGGGCTTTTTAACAATCTTTTCGGGCTGAGCGTTGTGGGTGTCGGCTACAAAACGTTCAAGTCTGCCGATACCTACGGGCTCACCCTTTATTCCGCGCACGCAGAGCTTTTCGCACTGGCTCTCCTGAGGGCAGACGCGTCCGCATACGGCAGGCAGGTTGCTTGCCTCGGTGATTATATCATAAGCGGCTGAGTAGTCGCCCTTTACTATCTGCTGAATAAAGTCGGGGATCTGGATATGCACGGGACAGCCCGAAACGCAGGGGCGGTGCTTGCAGTTGAGGCAGCGTGACGCCTCCTCCCGAGCCATTTCCTCAGTGTAGCCCTGTGAGACCTCGAGGAAGTTGTGCGCGCGCACCTTAGGTTCCTGAGAGGGCATCGGAGTCTTTTTGAGCGTCATATTTGGCATATCACTGCACCTCCTTGTTGAGCAGATTGCAGGTCGCTTCGTAGGCGTGGCGCTCAAACTTGCGGTACATCGCAGTGCGCTTCATCGCCTCGTCAAAGTCAACCTTAAAGCCGTCAAAGTCGGGTCCGTCAACGCAGGCGAATTTTGTTTCGCCGCCGACGGTAAGGCGGCAGCCGCCGCACATGCCCGTGCCGTCGATCATTATCGGGTTCATTGAAACCGTGGTGGGGATATTGAACGGGCGCGCGGTTTCAACAACGAACTTCATCATAAGCAGAGGGCCTATCGCTATTATCATATCGTACTGCTCGCCGCTCTCGATAAGCTGCTTGAGCGGAGCGGTAACAACGCCCTTTTCGCCGTATGAGCCGTCGTCGGTCATAATGATGTATTTATCCGAGCAGGCGGCAAACTCCTCCTCAAGAATAACGAATTCCCTGTTGCGGAAGCCAACGATAGAGTGTACCTCGCAGCCGTTGTCATGCAGCTTCTGGGCGATTGGCATAGCTATGGCGCAGCCTACGCCGCCGCCGACTACGCATACCTTTTTTAAGCCGTCGAGCTCGGTGGGCTTGCCGAGAGGACCCGCGAAATCCGCGAGGCTGTCGCCCTTCTCAAGGGTATTGAGCTGACGAGTGGTGGCGCCTACGATCTGGAAAATAATGCATACCGTGCCGCGCTGAATGTCGGTGCCCGAGATGGTGAGCGGAATGCGCTCGCCGTCCTTTGTGGCGCGCAGAATTACGAACTGCCCCGGCTGTGCCTTTTTGGCAACCAGCGGCGCTTCGATCTGCATAAGGGTGATATTGCGGCTCAACGGCCTTTTTTCCACGATTTTATACATAAGTCCATGCTCCTTCGGGTAGGATATTTTTGAGTATATTATGTTTTATTTTATCATATTCCACGGCGCATTTCAACTGTTTTTTTGTTCGGCAAAATTGCGGAACATACTTTACGCGCAGGAAAAAATTTGATACAATAGAATCGGACAATTATTTATCAATGAAAGGAACGTGAGCATATGTCAAGTATCAGCAGAAAAGTAGTCCTTGTGGGAACGGGCATGGTAGGCATGAGCTTTGCCTACTCGGCGCTAAATCAAAGCATTTGCGACGAATTGGTGCTTATCGACCTAAACGAGGTTCGCGCCAAGGGTGAGGCTATGGATCTCAACCACGGATTGGCTTTTTCAAATTCAAGCATGAAGATCTACTTCGGCGATTACAGCGACTGCTCAAACGCGGATATCGTTGTTATCTGCGCGGGAGTCAACCAAAAGGAGGGTGAAACGCGCCTGCAGCTTTTACAGCGCAACTACAAGGTTTTTGAAGCTATCGTGCCGAGGGTTGTGTCCTCGGGCTTTGAGGGAATTTTCCTTGTAGCCACCAACCCTGTGGACATTATGACGCGCATTACCTATGAGCTTTCGGGCTTTAACGCCGCAAAGGTCATCGGCACGGGCACAACGCTTGACACCGCAAGACTTCGCTATCTTTTGGGCGAATATTTTGAGATCGACCCGCGCCACATGCATGCTTATGTTATAGGTGAGCACGGCGACAGCGAATTTGTGCCGTGGAGCCAGGCTATCATGGCGGTAAAGCCTGTTTACGATATGCTTGAAAAATACCCCGACCGCTACAAAAGAGAGGATCTGGACAGGATCGCAAACGAAGTCCGCACCGCCGCCTATGAGATAATAAAGGCAAAAGGCAGCACTTACTACGGAATCGGTATGGCTATCTGCCGCATTGTGCGCGCGATTTTCCACAACGAAAACAGCGTGTTCACCACCTCGGTGCGCCTTCGCGGCGAGTACGGCCTGCGCAAGGAAGTGTTCATAGGCAACCCCTGCATAATCAACAGCAACGGCGCGAACAGGATCCTTGAGCTGAAGCTGACGGACGAGGAGCTTGAAAAGTTCAAAGCCTCGTATGATATTCTTGACGAAAGCTTCAACTCAATAAGCTGAGAGTAAGAAAAAAAGCACGGCAATTTTCAGCCGTGCTTTTGTTTGTGTATATGGAATTGATCCGATCACTCAAAATTGATGTCGCCTTCGTATTTGCTCTTAAAGATATCAAAAAGCTTTTCGAGCAGTTCTTCGTCGTCGATGCTTGCGTATTCTTCGGTTTCGTCGTCGATGGCGTTGATTTTGAGAATCACTACCTCGTCGGCTTCCTCGTCGTTTTCGATAAGAACGATATATTCCTCGCCCTCATATTCAACAACATCAAGAAACTCAAACTCAATTTCGTTGCCCTCTTCATCCTCAAGGGTGATAAGAGTGCCTTCGTTTTCCATTTCTTCCATGAATTCTTCGTTAGCCATAGCAGACTCCTTTCCGAAAGACAATACTTTCTGATTTGTAACTAACAGTATATCATAATCCGAAAAATTGTCAAGGCTTTTATTTGATAAATCGCTAACACGCAAAAGAGCTTTGCTTCATTAAATTTTTATTTTAAACTCGCCACGGCACTTGGGGCAGCGCACGCCGTGCTCGCCCTTTTGGTTTTTAACGCGGAGCTGAGCCTTGCAGTGCGGACACTTTAAATATTTAAATTCCTTGCGCTCTTTAATTTTTTTGATTCTGAACGCTATCCAATTTTTAACGGGGTCGTAAGCCTTTCTGAAAACACGGTTCTCGCGGCTGCGCATAACGATATTTCGCGACAGCGAGCGGAAAACAACGATCCCCATAAACGCCAGCTCAAAAGAATAAATTATAAGACTTGGGATCAGCCCCCAAACAAAGATATTCGCGATCGACAGCGCGAGCGACAGGATGATAAGAAAGCCGTTGAGCGTGTCAAACCCGTACCTGCCCTGCATAAAATTCATTAAGCGCTGAATAAAGCTCATCAAAAGCCCTCCTAAACTACATAATCCGCGCTGAAATACAAAAACTGCATGTCCGCTATCACCGCCGAATGGCCTGTTTTTACAACAACGGGCTTGCCCGATTCCTGACTGAGGCGCGCCGCGCGGTCGGCTGCGTCAAACTCGTCGTCGTACTTAAAGCGCTCGCGCAGCTCCTCCATTGAAAGCACAACCGCTCCGTAACCCTCGAACATGTGCAAATGCTCCCAATCCATGTAATAGTATTCGTCGCGGAGTATTTCTATGCCGATGTCGACGTTCTTGAGCTTATCTATAAAATAAGGCGCGTCGCCGAGGAACATGCCCGTCTTGAACGAGCCGATCGATACCGTCAAATCGGAGTTTACGGCAATTGAAGCCTCGCCCGTGTCGCCGTTGATCCCGCTGTTGATGTCGGCGCTTATCACATAAGCCGTGCAGGCGTTGATAAGCTCGATGGCGTTCTGCATTTCGCCCCTGACTTCGCCCGAAAAACCCGTTCCGAGCAGGCAGTCGACTACGATATCATAGCCGGAAAACGGCGCGGGGACTGACAGATTGCCTTCCTCGGCGCCCTTTGACATGGCGGTCTGATAATAAAACAGACCGTCCTTTGAAAACTTTTCGTTGACGCGGAATATAGTGGGAGTGATCCCGTTATCGAGCAGGATACAAGCCAGCGCATAGCCGTCGCCGCCGTTGTTGCCGGAGCCGCAGACAACAGCCACCCTGCCCGTAAAGCGCACGGCGTTGTAAATCCCCAGCGCCGCGCGGTACATAAGCTCCGCCGAGGTGACGCTTTTTGCTATAGTCGCCGCGTCGCTCTCGCGCATATTCTGAACGGTAACTACCTTGGGTAATGTCATGTTCCTCTCCTCCAAAACGATTTGCAAAGCAAATCAATTCTCCGAATTAGCCGCGTCGTAGGCGACCTGAGCCGCGCTGATGTCCTTGTTGCAGGTCAGCAAAAACAGCCCCGCGTCCGTAAACAGCCCGTTAAATAGGTTGAGCAGCTTGCTCATGTTCTCTCTTGTGTTGGGAAGCAGCGTCGCCTCAAAAAGCTCCTTCAGCACCTCGCCGGGGCTTATTTTTTCGGCGGAGTTCTCCTCTCCCCTTTTCAGGACATAAACCGCCTTTACCGGAGCGGTCATATTGCAGCCGATGTCGCTTTTGCCCATCCACGGAGTTCCGCAGACAAGGAATTTTCCGTTGCACTTGCGGATAATAGGCTTGTCGTCGTTGATCATCGTCACCCTGTCGCCGAAAAGCCTGCGCCAGTTGCGCGTATGAGTTGATTTTCCCGTGCCGCTCAGCGCGGTAAACAGATAACCCTCACCGTCCAATGCAAGAGCCGACGAATGGAAGAAAAAGCCATCGTAGTCGCTTAAAATCCTTTTGCATATCTTGGTGTACAAGAAAGGTCCCTCGTTTAAGTCGGGGCGGTCGGGAAAGGTGGAATTTTGCGTAAACTCGGCAAGCCCTTCGCTGTCGCGCGCAACCTCAAAGTCATAGTCGGCGCTGTCGGTAAGGTACGGCGCAAGCCGGTCGATAGTTTCTTTGTATTCGGGGTCGAGCTTGATATTCAGCTCGGCAATTCTGTAAACAGGCATAGCGGCCTCCGTTTTAATGATATATATTTATTATATCACCATTTGCATATATCGGTCAAGTTTTAGCAGCAAAAACGCGCCCGAACCTGCCAAACGCAGATACGGACGCGTATATTTTTATTGAGTATCTATTACTGCTCGCCGTCGTATTTTCCGTTAGTTGTGAAGGAATAATCCTTGCCGGGGAAAATAGCGTTAAGCACGATACCCGCGATCGAGGCGACCGCAAGAGGTGAAAGCGTGATTGTAGCGCTGCCGATCGGGAAGCTTACGGTGTCGGCGCCGAGACCGAGAGCGCAGACGAGAATTACCGCCGCGATGATGAGGTTGCGGCTCTTGGTAAAGTCTACCTTGTTTTCAACGACATTGCGCACGCCGATAGCGGAGATCATTCCGTAAAGCACGAACGAGATACCGCCGATGATGCAGCTCGGAATGGAGCCGATAAGCGAGGAAACGATCGGGAAGAACGAGATTCCGCAGGCAAAGCACGCGGCAATGCGGATAACGCGCGGGTCATATACCTTGGTAAGCGCGAGCACGCCCGTGTTCTCGCCGTATGTAGTGTTTGCGGGGCCGCCGAAGAGCGAAGCCAGCGAGGTAGCAAGACCGTCGCCGAGCAGTGTGCGGTGCAGACCGGGGTCGGCGATATAGTTTTTGCCGACGGTTGAGCCGATGGCGCTGATGTCGCCGATATGCTCCATCATTGTAGCCAGCGAAATGGGCACGATCGCGATAATTGAGGAAGCAAGCCAGTCGCCGTTTGACCAGTCGATGCCGCCGAACACGGTTTTATCCCAGTTGACGGGAGAGCCGATCAGACCGTTGCTGCCGAAGATATGTCCGCTGCCGATGTTTTCCGCAATAGCGTTCAGACCGCTGAAATCAAATATCGGGAGATAGTTTTTGCCGATTACTTCGCCCGCGGCGTTTTTGATTTCCTCGGAGCCGCCCGAGAAGAAGAACGGAACGTCCTGAATAAGCGAGGGGTTCGCCTCACCTATGAAGTAGAAAATCAATCCTACGCCGTAAGCCGTGAGCAGACCGATGATGATCGGGATGATTTTAGCCATGCCCTTGCCCCAGATATTGAAAACAATGATAACAGCCAGAGCTACAAGCGCCAAAAACCAGTTAGTGGTGCAGTTTGAAACAGCCGAGGGAGCAAGTCCCAGGCCGATAGCGATGATGATAGGACCAGTTACAACCGGCGGGAAAAAGCGCATAACGCGCTCAACGCCGATAGCCTTGATGATAAGAGCCAGCACCAGATACACCAAACCTGCGCAGGCAACGCCGAGGCAGGCGTAAGGAAGCATAAGGTTAGGGTCTGTTCCCTCGGGAGCAAGCGCCTTTACCGCAGCGTAACCGCCGAGGAAAGCAAACGATGAGCCGAGGAACGCGGGAACCTTGAATTTTGTCAGCACATGGAACAGAAGCGTTCCCAAGCCCGCCATAAGCAGGGTGGTGGAAACGTCGAGCCCCGTTATCATCGGCACAAGGATAGTAGCGCCGAACATGGCGAACATATGCTGAACGCCGAGCACGAACATGCGCGGCTTGCCCAGCGTGCGCGCGTCGTAAATTCCGTTTTTATTGTCCATTTTATTCTACCCCTTTCAATGCGCTGCAAGCGCGATTCACGATACAGTTATTTTGCTCAAACAAAGGCTGCCCAAACGGACAGCCTTTGAATTGTAATTGTTTAATTACTCGTTGATAGCGATAACTGCGCCTGAACCAACGGTTCTGCCGCCTTCACGGATAGCGAAACGGAGACCAACCTCGATAGCGATAGGAGTGATAAGCTCAACGTCCATCTCTACGTTATCTCCGGGCATGCACATCTCAACGCCGTCGGGCAGTGAGATTGTACCTGTAACGTCTGTGGTTCTGAAATAGAACTGGGGACGATAGTTGTTGAAGAAGGGAGTATGACGGCCGCCCTCGTCCTTAGTCAGTACGTAAACCTGACCGCGGAACTTTGTGTGGGGGTGAATTGTGCCGGGCTTTGCAAGAACCTGACCTCTCTGGATCTCGGTTCTCTGAACGCCACGGAGCAGAACGCC
>ONMK01000030.1 GCA_900318905.1 uncultured Eubacteriales bacterium
GTAACGTTTTCGCTTTCAATCAGGTTTACAGCCATGCTGCGTGAAAGACCGATTTCAGCCACTGACAAAAACTTATCAAGCCTTACGCCGTTTTCGTCACAGGTAAGCTTATGCTCAGTCATTTTGCAGATCCTTTTTCTTATCCTTTTTGTCGGCAAAGAACAGCAGATAAACAGCAAGCAGAATAACGCCTATCGTTATGCAGTAATCGGCAAAATTGCATACGGGTTTAAAGAATGAAAGGCTCAGATAATCCACAACATAGTTATAGCAAATGCGGTCGATCAGGTTGCCTATTCCTCCGCCTGCAATCAGCGCTACAGTAATATAAAAGAGCTTACTGTCCGGGCGCTTTTTAAACATATAAATAATTATTGCTGTCAGCATTAACACCGTAAGAACAATAAACAGCCACTGCATGCCCGAGAACATCCCGAAGGCAACTCCGTCGTTTCTGACATGGGTTATTTTGAAAACATCGCCAATAATGTTTATATTCTCATTGAGCTGTACGTTATTGACAATTAGAAATTTTATTAACTGGTCGATTCCCGCAAGAGCCAAACCAATGGCAAGCGCGATATATGGCATAAATAATCCTCCGTATATATCAATAAATCGGTGCAATAAAATCACACCGATCTATCAAATGTATTATTTCAAGATATCGCAGCAGCGTGCGCAAAGTGTCGGATGAGTGCTGTTTTGACCGACTGTTTTGCTGATTGCCCAGCAGCGCTCGCATTTTTCGCCTTCCGCCTTCTCAACCTTGATTTCAAGCTCGGAGCCGTTGTCCTCGATTGCGACAGCGCTTACAATGAACGCAGAAGCAAGCTCTGGCTCAGCCTTCTTTAAGAAGTCGAGCTTTTCACCGCCCGCGCAAAGAGTGATCTTCGCTTCAAGCGAGCTCTTGATCTCCTTTTCTTTGATCATAGGCTCAAGCGCTTTCTTAACGTCATCTCTGAGAGCGTGTATCTCATCCCAGAACGCCATAAAGCCGTCGTCAATTGCAATATCAAACTTTTCGGGCATATAGTTATAAATAACATGCTCTGCCTTGTCGGCTGACGAATGAGGCATATATTTCCATATCTCATCGGAAGTATATGCAAGGATCGGCGCCAGCATACGCGTCATTGCGTTCAGAATGAGATAAATAGCTGTCTGAGCGGCCTTGCGCGATTTGCTGTCAGCTTTTTCGGTATAAAGTCTGTCTTTGAGAACGTCAAGGTAGAAGTTTGACATATCAACAACACAAAAGTTATGAATACTGTGATATACAATATGGAACTCGTATTTATCGTAAGAAGCCTTAACCTTGTCGATCAGGCTGTTGAGAGATGCGATTGCCCACTTGTCGATAGGCAGCAGCTCGTTGAAATCAACCATCTCGGTCTCGGGGTCAAAATCAGAGAGGTTGCCGAGAATATATCTGGCGGTGTTTCTGATTTTTCTGTAAGCCTCGGAACGCTGCTTAAGGATCTCCATCGAGATGTTAACGTCTGACTGATAGTCGCAGGAAGCGACCCAAAGTCTTAATACATCAGCGCCGAACTGCTTGATTACCTCCTGAGGCGAAATGCCGTTGCCAAGCGATTTACTCATCTTGCGTTTTTCCATGTCGAGGATCATGCCGTGAGTAAGAACCGTTCTGTAAGGAGCGATGCCTGTTGTGGCAACCGATGTGAGCAGCGAGGACTGGAACCAGCCTCTGTACTGATCGTTGCCCTCAAGATATAAATCAGCGGGGAATCCGAGGTAATCACGGCGTTTGCATACCGCGGTATGTGAGGAACCGCTGTCGAACCATACGTCCATGATATCTTTTTCTTTATCAAAAGCCTGTGATCCGCATTTGGGGCATTTTGTACCTTCTGGCAGGATCTCGGAAGCGTCGTGATCGAACCACGCGTTTGACCCCTCTTTGCCGAACAGCTCTGCAACCGCGAGCATTGCTTCTTTATTGATATAAGGCTCGCCGCAGTCTTTGCAGTAGAAAATCGGGATCGGTACGCCCCACTTGCGCTGACGTGAAATACACCAGTCTTTTCTGTCGCGCACCATTGAGGTGATTCTCTCTTTGCCCCATGCGGGGATCCACTCAACGGTATTGATAGCGTCAACCGCTTCGTCCTTAAAATCGTCTACCGAGCAGAACCACTGATCGGTTGCGCGGAACAGGATAGGAGATTTACATCTCCAGCAATGCGGATACTGGTGGATGATCTTCTTAAGCGCAAATAAAGCTCCCGTAGCGTCAAGCTTGATTGCGATTTTCTTGTTAGCTTCTTCAGTGGTAAGTCCGGCGAACTCTCCTGCTTCCTCAGTGAGAACTCCGTCACCGTTAACGGGACAGATTACGGGGATTTCGGGATAGTTGCGGCATACATTATAGTCGTCGACGCCGTGACCGGGCGCTGTATGTACGCAGCCTGTACCGCTTTCAAGAGTAACATGCTCGCCTACAATCAGCATCGATTCACGATCGAGGAACGGATGCTGCGTTTTCATATATTCCAACTCGCTGCCTTTGATAGTGGCAACGACTTCATAATCATTGATTTCGGCCTCAGCCATGGCTGACTGATACAGATCGGTAGCCATCACATAGTATTCGTCATTGTGTTTGATGATAGAATACTCATAGCGGGGACCGACGCAGATAGCAACGTTTGCCGGAAGCGTCCAAGTTGTAGTTGTCCAAATTACAAAATATACCTTCGAAGGGTCGATACCCATTGCTGCAAATTTACCGAGGTCGTCGGTTACCCGGAACTTAACGTAGATGGAATGGCAGGGATCCTCTGCGTACTCAATTTCAGCTTCGGCAAGTGCTGTTTTGCACTCGGGGCACCAATAAACCGGCTTTAATCCGCGGTAGATATAACCCTTGTCCGCCATTTCGGCAAACACCTTGATCTGCTCAGCCTCAAATTCATGTGTCAAGGTGATGTAAGGATGATCCCATTCGCCGATTGCTCCCAAACGCTTGAACTGCTCGCGCTGGTCGTTAATATATCCGGTAACAAACTCCTCGCAAAGCTTGCGGAGCTCAACAACAGAGATGTCGGCAGAGCTGCCGATACCCGCCTTCTGCCTTGCCTTAAGCTCGGTGGGCAGACCGTGAGTATCCCATCCGGGAACATACGGAGATTTAAAGCCAGCCATGTTTTTATAGCGAACAATAAAGTCCTTAAGTATTTTGTTGAGCGCGTGGCCGAGGTGGATATCGCCGTTAGCGTATGGAGGGCCGTCATGAAGCACAAACATGGGTTTGCCTTCATTGAGCTCCATCAATTTTTCGTATACCTTTTCATCATCCCACTGCTTAAGCATAACGGGCTCGCTTTTAGGAAGTCCCGCACGCATCGGGAAATCGGTTTTGGGAAGATTAAGAGTAGCGTTATAATCCTTACAATCTTTACACATATGTTATGATCTCTCCAATTAAATTACAATATATAAGAAGGACGTTATTCGTCTGAAACGTCGTAATTATCACCGAATTTCAGGTGATTGAATTTACCGGGGCGCTTGATAGCAACGCGTGTTGTAGCGTCGGTAACCTTGGGAGCCTCTGCTTTTTGAGCGGGCGCGGGTGCGGGCTCGGCAGGCGCGGGAGCCTGAGCGGGAGCAGGAGCTGCAGACGCTACGGGCTCGGTGGGATATTTTTCATCGAGCTCCTGACGGCTGTTTTCCACATCGTTAGTTGTGGGAAGGTCGTCAATGGATTTGATGTGCTTTGTATAAAGCGCGATAAGCTCGTTTCTGAGGTCAACAGCGTCAGCCTGGAGGCGGAGATATTTTTCCTTTTCCAAAGCTGTTGATTTGTTAGCCTCGGCAAGCATGTTTTGTGATTTTTCCTCAGCGTCTCTGAGAATTTTAGCTGCCTTTTCCCTTGCCTCTTTAATGCAGGCGTCAGACATTTTCTGAGAGGTAAGCAAAGCGTTTCTGACGGTTTCCTCGTCTTCTCTGTATTCCTCCAGACGGGTAGCAAGTCTGTCGATTTTGTGAACAAGGTTTGTTTTTTCTTTCTTTTGCTGTTCAAAGGTTGCGATTACCTCATCAATAAAAGCGTCAACATCCTCAGCTCTGTAACCGCCGCTGCGGGATGCTTTTCTGAAGCTTATATTTTTGATTTCATCAATTGTAAGCATGTTCTTCTACACTCCTTATCTATAGTGAATGATTGAAATTCTTATTCTGTGTTTTTTAGTTTCTCCAATAACACAGTTGATAACATATTTGCCCTTACCCCTTATAGTAAGCACATCTTTTACTTCTGCCTGCCTGCTGCCGTTTTGACACTCAAGATGATTGAGCGTCACATTACCCGTTTGGATAATGTGCTTTGATTTTTCACGGGATAAACCGGTAACCGCAGATACAACCGCATCCAGTCTTAATGAAGGAACTGTATATTCCTTTTCATCAAAGCCTCTGCCCTTTGGAAGATCATCACCGTTTGAAACAGATACCTTTACTCCGACATTTCCCACTTTGAAAATTTGTGAGATGACATAATCACTTATTTCGCTTTTGACAAATACGACGCAGCGGCCGTCCTCAACCAGAATATCGCCTACGGTTTCGCGCTCAATGCCGAGAGACATAAGCGAGCCGAGAAAATCTCTGTGAGTCAGCCTGTCGGTTTTGCGAAAAGCAAAGTCAATTGCCGCAATGGGAAAAGGCTTCTCTTCATCAAAAAACAGACCAAGCATTTTTCTTTCGGCATCTTCATAACCGCCGAAAAAAGCATATTGTTTAAAGCCGATGCTGTCCAAATATGATTTTGCTATTGCCTGTTCCCTCTCGCTGAAAAACGGAAAGAAGTACGGATGCTGTCTTTTATTGCAGAGATAAACTCCGTCATCAAGCTTGGACAGAAATAGCTTGTCAATATCAGAAGTATACGCCACTGTTCTCAAGCTCGTCCAACAGATCGTCGCCTGTAAGATCGACGTTGCTCGGAATAATGATATAAGTATTTGTGGCTACTCTTTTGATTTTGCCGTTATTGGCATATGCTACGCCGCTGAGGAAGTCAAGTATTCTTCTTGCCATATCCTTGTTGGTGTCCTCAAGGTTAAGAACAACGGTGTGAGTCTTCATAAGCTCATCGGCAATAGAACGTGTTTCCTCGCCGAAGCGCTCGGGCTTGAAAATACCGACTTGAAGCTTTGCCGTAGCGTTAATATTTACAACCTTGCTCTTTGCTGCGGGAGCGGGCTGACGGTCGCGGTCTCTGTCACGGTCTCTGGGAGCCGGAGCTTCTTCAAATTCGTCCTCGCCCTCTTCAGAATAACCGTATTCATCGTACTCGTACTCGTCGTCGGGAGCGTCCCACATACGTTTAAACTTGTTAACAATTCCTGCCATTGTTTTGTCCTCCTGTTTTATGTATAGTTTCTCGCACCAAAAAGTGCCGATCCGATACGAACCATATTTGCGCCTTCCAGAATTGCTTCATAGAAATCCGATGACATACCCATTGAAAGGATACTCATACTTACATTATCTAATTTTTTTTCTGAAATGTCAATAAATAACTTGTGCATATTATAAAAATATTTTGAAATTTTGTGTTGATTTTCACAAATTGGGGGTATTGTCATCAAACCTTTTACCGAAACGCCCTCTAATTCGGCGATTTGGCAGAGCAATTCTTCAAGATTTTCCTCAAAGACACCGGATTTGTTTTCCTCACGACCGATGTTTACCTCTACCAAAATATCGGTTTTCTTTACGCGCTTTATTGACTGATTGGAAATCTCGCGCGCAAGCTTAATTGAATCTACCGACTGTATCAAGTCAACCTTGTCGACGATCTGCCTCACCTTGTTTGTTTGAAGATGACCGATAAACTGCAGCGAACACTTGCTAAGATCATACGCTTCATATTTTGAAAGCAGCTCCTGAACGCGGTTTTCACCGATATGATCAAGTCCAAGCGAAATAGCGTGATTGATCACCGCAGGGTCAACGGTCTTGGTCGCCGCGAGAAAGGTAATATCCTCACGTTTTCTGCCTGACTTTTCCGCAGCCTCGGCAATGCGTTCGTTTATATATTTATAATTGTATTCAACGTCACGAAACAACTTTTCCGTCATACAAATCGTCTCCTTTCACAATTACTTTATCATACAGTGAAATTGTTTCACCGTTAAAAAGTACGTTTTCCTTTGGTGAGGTATCGCAGATAACATAATCCTTGGTAGAGTACAGAATGGAAATCTGCTTAAACTGAACCTCGCTTCCGTACAGGACATAAACGCCCTGAACCTTTTTGCGCTCCTTATGCGGCTTATCGTTTTCGTCATATGTTGTTTTTGTTACATAGTCGTCGTGAATAGCGCGCTTGCTGACGCGAAGGCCTGTGTATGTTCCCATGCCTATTTCAATCGGCTCGTGCCTTGCTTCCAAAAGGCCTTTATCCATATAGTCGCATTCAAGAACAACAAGAGCGCTGTCATCGCCTTTTTGGATCCTGCGCAGTGTTGCCGGGATCGCCTCTGTTGACGCCTCGGAAAAGAGCACGGTTATCTGTCCGTCGTAAATCGACAGCGACATTGCCTGATCTAACGACACTTCACAGGCGACATACCATTTAACATTGCCTATCACCTTGCCCGCTGTGTTTGACGGAACGGCGCTGCTGTGGATGTTGTTTAAATCATCAAGAGTCATTTCATCGATTTTATCAAACGGATAAGCGTTTTCATATCCGTCGCAAAACTCGGTAAAGTAACCCGCATTTGGAGTGGTGATTGTACCGGTCGCGTCCCCGGACGCGTTTCGTAACGCTTCCATCTGAGATGTCAAAGCGGAAATCTGAGAATTGAAGTTTGTGATTTTTCCCGTAAGGAGCTGACGCTGATTTATGGAGGTTAAAAGTTTGTCAGCGCCTGTTTTTGCCCCGTTGATATCAAACTGATTTACCGAATAAAGGTAATTGATTAGATTATTTTTTATGCTGTTGTTGATTACGTCAACGCTGACAGCTCCTGTCAAGGTGTTTTTCTGGCTGTCTTTAAGGTTGTTTATTCGCTGCTGGATAGCGTCGGCGCGGCTGTTTGCCGCGGCGTCCTCCTGCTTGGAAAAGACCTTGGCGATTTCACTTTTAACCTGTACGTTATCTCCGTCTGATACCGAATAAGACAGCACTCCGCTTGAGTTGTTTTCAATCAGCACTTCGTCCCTGATAACAAAACCATCGGTGTTTATTGAGTCGGTAACCGACGCCTGAACCGCGTTTTCGGTCGGGTACATGTCAAAGTTAGCGCTGATAAGAAGATATGTAACGTAAACCAGCGCCAATATAGTCAGCGCGGCAACAAGTATTCGTTTAAATAGCAGTTTGTCCATATAATAATCCTTTGTCAATTATAGAAACGGCTGCGGATAACAATCCGTTAAAAGAATCATAATCATCAACATACAGCCAGTTGATTTCTTGGTCACGCCTAAACCAGGTGAGCTGCCTTTTGGCGTACCGCCTTGTTTCGCGTTTTAGTTTTTCTACGCAATTTTCAAGCGTATCTTCATTATTTATATAAGGGGCAAGCTCTTTGTAACCGATAGCCTTAACGGATGTAAAGCTAAGCGATGAGGTCAGAACCTGTTTTGCCTCCTCAAGCAGCCCCTGCTCAAGCATAAGGTCTACTCTGAGGTTGATTCTGTCATAAAGCTTCTCGCGGTCGCGGAAATTCAACCCGATTTTTATCGGTTGAAACGGACTCGGAATAAGCTTTGAATTATTGATTTGTTCGGTGATCGTTGAGCCTGTTGAGCGGTAAAACTCAATAGCGCGAATTATCCTTTTCGGGTTTTGCTCCTTTGAGAGCCTTTTAGCGGAATCAGGGTCAAATTTCGCAAGCTGTTCAAGCAAGGGGTCAGCGCCGTTTGCGTAATATTCATCCCAAAGCAGCTGCGAAAGCTTTTCATCACGGACAGCGTCGCTGAATTGTATATTGTTTAGCAGCGAGTCGATATAAAGCCCTGTTCCGCCCGCGATTATCGGCAGCTTTCCCCTGCCGCTTATATCATAAATGCATTTTTTGGCATGCTCGGCAAACATAGCCACCGAATAGGTGCTGTCGGCCGGCAAAAAGTCCATAAGATGATGTGGTATTCCCTGCCGTTCCTCAGCGTCCGGCTTTGCCGTGGCAATTGACATTCCGCGGTAGATTTGCATGGAATCGGCTGAAATAATTTCGCCGTTATATCGCTTTGCCAGCTCCACTGATAATTTAGTTTTACCCGACGCGGTCGGCCCGACAACGGTGACGACCTTTATGGGATCATTCAAAAATAATCACACCCTGCCGAATTGTCTTTCAATTTCACTTTTTTTCATTATTATTGTAATTGGTCTGCCGTGGGGGCAGTAACGGATATCGGGATTTTCTTCCAAGGTTTTTACAATATCCATAAGCTCCTGAGCGGAGTTTTTGTTGCCGGCTTTTATCGCGCTTCTGCATGCGACATTGTGATAAAACCAATCCATTTTTTCGGTAAAAATATCGTTTTTCCCCTGAGAAATATAGTCCGCCATTTCCGTGATACAATCGGCAATCTCGGCGGCGTCTATATATTGAGGCGCGCTGCGGACGATAACTGTGGAGTTGCCGAAATCCTCAACGTCAAAAGAGCACTCGCGGAACATTTCAAGATTATTTACAGCCGCGTTGTATTCTTCCTTGCCGAGCGTTACCGTTACGGGCTGTAAAAGGAGCTGAGCGGCGGAACCCGTTTTGTCAGCCTTTAGCTTTTCGTAAATAATACGCTCGTGAGCCGCGTGCTTATCAATAAAAAGCAGCTCTTTTTTATTATTTTCAACGATTATATATGTATCAAAAGCTTCGCCTATATATTTCAAGCTGTCTTTTTGAGGCTCAAAAAGCGTAGGCTGCGGCGGTTCTTTTGTAATAATATCGTTTTTGGGCTGTGATTTGATTTCTGTTTTATTTTTATAAACAGCTTCCTTTTGCGGTAAATAGCTTTTGCTGAGTTCCGCTTCCTTCTTTGCCGAGCTGACTGCTTGCTTTGAAAAAACATCAAATGGATTTTTTGAATCTGATAATACGGCTTTTGAAGAATGAAAGGGTCCCTCTGATTCGAGGACATCAATATCAAGCTCGCTGATCGGATCGGGCTTTTTTTCAATTGGCTGAGGCTGCTTTGGCGTTTCCTGCCTTGGCAGTTTATTAAGAATCGCCTCGGCATTGTGAAACGGATTAAACGGCTTTACGCTCGGAGCAGAGGCTGCACCGGCAGGCTTATTTGAAAATACCGCCTGCTTTTTGGTATCAAACTGCATAAGCGCGGATTTAACTAAGCGCGGATTTAACAGCGTGGTAAACCGCATCAAATACAGGTCGCTCGTTTATAAAACGCACTTCTATTTTTGAAGGGTGTACGTTTACGTCGATGTTTTCAAACGGAAGGCTTAAATTCAACACGCATGACGGAAACTTGCCGACCATGATTGAATGCTTAAACGCTTCCTCCACCGCCGCCATTGCGGTACGGGATTTTACATACCTTCCGTTAATGAAGAAGTTTTGCATGTTTCGATTAGGTCTGGCATGAACGGGCTTTGATACATAGCCGCCAACGGTAACGGAATCCAGCTTATAGTCAACCGGAATAAGTCCGGAGGCAAATTCTCTGCCGAATACGGAATATATCGCCGAGAGCAGCTTACCGTCGCCAAAGGTTTTGAGCGCCTGCTTGCCGTCACGTATATATGTAAAAGCTATATCGGGACGTGAAAGCGCCGTTTTATCAATGACATTAGAAACAGCGTTACCCTCTGAAACATCTTTCTTAAGAAATTTTGCTCTCGCGGGAATGTTGTAAAAAAGGTCGCGGATAACAAAAGTCGTGCCGACAGGACATCCGGCGTCGTCAAAGCTGACTTCCTCGCCGCCTTCGATAAGGTACGAAGAGCCGATATCCTCGTTAACATTGCGCGTGATCAGCTGCAGCCGAGAAACAGACGCAATCGAAGCAAGAGCCTCGCCTCTGAATCCGAGTGTTGAGATACAGTCAAGATCCTCCTGTTCCTTCACTTTGCTTGTAGCGTGGCGAAGAAAAGCGACTCTTACATCGTCCTTGGCTATACCGCAGCCGTCATCGGTGACGCGCATAAAGGTAGTTCCGCCGTTTTTTATCTCGACAGTAATGTTTTTAGCACCCGCGTCTATAGCGTTCTCAACCAGCTCCTTGATTACGGAGGCAGGACGTTCAACGACCTCGCCCGCCGCGATAAGCTCCGCGACGTGCTTGTCCAAAACATTTATTACTCCCATGCTGTCACCGCCTTTCTGTTTAAATTAGTTAATTAAATCATTTTTTTAAGCTCGTATAATATGTTCATCGCTTCAATCGGCGTGAGCGTGTTTAGATCGAGTTCAGTCAGCCTTTCGATTACGGGGCTTTGCGCCGTAGAAATCAGCGAAAGCTGAGTATCGGCAGCAGATATGGCTTTTGAAGAAACGACCGTTTCTGCTTTTCCGCTTTCAAGCTCCGCAAGCACTTCCTTGGCTCTGTTAATAATTGAGTTTGGCACGCCCGCGAGTTTTGCAACTTCGATTCCGTAGCTGTCGTCAGCTCCACCGGGGATTATACGCCTTAAAAATGTAATGTCATCGCCGCGCTTTTTCACCGCGATGTTGTAATTCTTAACGCCGTCAAGCAGCTCCTCCATTACAGTAAGCTCATGGTAGTGGGTAGCAAATAGAGTTTTTGCGCCGAGCTTCTTTTTATCCGCGCAAAACTCCAAAACAGCTCTCGCAATACTCATTCCATCGAAAGTTGAAGTTCCTCTGCCTATCTCGTCAAGAATAAGCAGGCTTTTTGAAGTTGCCGACTTCACTATGTGAGCGACCTCGTTCATCTCAACCATAAAGGTGGATTGTCCGGAAGCCAAGTCATCCGACGCGCCTACGCGTGTAAAGATGCTGTCGACAATTCCTATCTGTGCCGACGAGGCGGGAACAAAACTGCCCATCTGAGCAAGAAGAACTATAAGCGCGGTCTGGCGCATATAAGTCGACTTACCTGCCATGTTGGGACCTGTGATTATAGCTACCCTGTCCCCTTTGCTGTCGAGATTGACGTCGTTCGGGACAAACGGAGCGTCCTTAAGCAGCGTCTCAACAACAGGATGACGGGCGTTTTTGATATGAATAGCGCTGGATAGAGTAACATCGGGACGGACATAACGGTTGTCTGAAGCAACATTTGCAAGCGAGTTTATAACATCAAGCGCCGCGATCGCTTTAGCGGTTCTTTGAATGCGCTCCAGGTTTTCCGCCACGGTTACACGGATCCCGTCAAATATAGCGTACTCCATTGACACGCTTCTGTCCTTGGCACCCAGGATCCTTGATTCGATTTCCTTTAACTCGGGAGTTATGTAGCGCTCGCAGTTAGTAAGCGTCTGTTTGCGGATGTAGCTGTCGGGAACCTGAGATTTATATGAATTTGTTACCTCGATATAGTAACCGAAAACCTTATTATAGCCTACTCTGAGCTTTGGAATACCCGTTTTTTCACGCTCATCAGCTTCAATTCCGGCAAGTATATCCTTTGAGTTTGTCATGTCGGATATTACAACATCAAGCTCCTGATTGTAGCCCTGCTTGATCATTCCGCCCTCGCGGATAGTAAACGGAGGATTAGGAACGATCGCGCTGTCGATCAACGTGTGGATATCCTCGAGCGTATCTAAGCTTTTATAAACCAGTTTTAAATGAGATGAGCGGCAGTCTGAAATCAGAGATGCTATCTCGGGCAGGTTCTCGACCGCGGAACATAAGGAGCGCAAATCGCGGGCATTCGCCGAGCCGTAAACAATTCGCGTCATAAGCCGCTCAATATCAAAAATGCCCGTGAGAGCCTCAGTTATTTCAAGCCTTAAAACGTTATTGTTTACAAGCTCCTCTACCGCCGACTGACGGTTGTTGATTTTTGAAATATTCATCAGCGGATGTTCAAGCCAAGACCTGATAAGACGCTTTCCCATCGCTGTTTTTGTTTTATCGATAACCCATAAAAGCGAGCCGCGCTTTTCTTTTGAAAGCATTGTTTCGGTCAGCTCAAGGTTGCGCTTAGTGTTGAAATCGAGCCGCATATACTGTGCCTCAGAATAAAGCTCAATGTGACTGATACGCTCAAGCCCCGACATCTGGGTTTCTTTCAGATAGTTGATCAGCGCTCCTATACATGATACAAGCACATGCTTGTCTTTTACGTCGTTATATTCGGCTCCGAACTGATCGAGAACGCTTTGAGAACACAAGTTCAGCTCAAACTTATTATCCTCAAGCATTTCTACGCCTGCCGAGAGTTTTGTTTTAATAAACACGGGAAGCGACTTGATGTTTATTATGTCGCCGCCGATGAGAATCTCGCGCGGGCTGTAAGACGAAAGCTGATTTGTTAAAATATTTACAGAATCCTTGCCAGTTATTTCGGTAGCGTATAATTCTCCTGTAGAAATATCGCAAAAGCAAAGACCGATAGACTTATTTGCTGAAAACATGCAGCAGATATAGTTGTTTTTGCCCTCCTCAAGCATGCTCTGTTCCATTACGGTTCCGGGGGTGATTACGCGTATAATATCGCGCTTAACCAGACCTTTTGCCGCCTTTGGATCCTCAGTCTGCTCGCAAATAGCGACCTTGTAGCCCTTAGCCACAAGGCGCGCAATATAGCCCTCGCAGCTGTGAAACGGCACGCCGCACATGGGCGCGCGCTCCGCTTGTCCGCAATCTCTGCCTGTAAGTGTGAGTTCCAGCTCTTTTGACGCGATTTTAGCGTCCTCGTAAAACATCTCATAGAAATCTCCGAGGCGATAAAACAAAATACAGTCCTTATTCGCTTCTTTTATTTCAAAGTATTGCTTCATCATCGGTGACAGTTCAGCCAAATCCTCACACCCTTTCGTAAAAGTAATTTATTATTTATGAGCAGCCGCCGCAGGTGCTGCAGCTTCCCGTGCAGTCGGCAGCGTCGGCAGTCTCGGGATCAGCGCCCTGAGCGCACTGCTGAATAATTGCGCTTACACGGTTGAGCACAGCGTCAAATGCAGATTTAGCGTCGTTGTACGCGATCATATTATCGTTTGACATGATCTTGGAATAAACCTCACGCATTTCTTTGTTAGCCTGTGTAAGCTTTTCCTGGTCGCGGTCTTTTTTGCCTGCCTCGTCGTTGATTATCATTCTTTTAAGATTGAACTCGCCGATAAGCTGCTGCAGCTCTGTGTCGGCGTCGGCAACATGCTGGGCATTCTGCCAGTTTATATATGTTTCCTCCTGCTGAAGTGCCTTTCCCAATTCTCTTGCCATTGTGATTATATCCATTTTTATTCCTCCGTTTTCAGCTCGCCCTTGAGAATCCAATTGCGCGCTTTTGTAATAGTTGCATTTTGAAATGTGCCAACCAATCTTTCATCGCCGTCAAGCTCAACGATAATATTGCCGCTTGTCCGGGCGTTCAGCTCGCCTGTTTTTTCCTTGACGCCCTCAATGAGAACCTTCTCGGTTTTGCCGACCATTGAAGAACAGCGCTTTGCCGCTATTTCCTCTTGAACGTCAAGCAGCTCACGGAACCACTTGCCCTTTTCCTCGGCGGAAATCGGATCGTCATATTTTTCGGCAGGCGTACCTTTTCTGGGAGAAAAAATAAAAGTAAACAGCGAAGTAAATTCAACCTTACGGATCAGCGAAAGCGTCTGCTTAAAGTCCTCGTATGTTTCTCCCGGGAAGCCTACAATAATATCGCTTGTAAGCGAAACATCTTCGATACGCTCTTTTGCGTAAGCTACGGTTTCAAGATACTTTTTGCGGTCATAATGACGGTTCATCGCCTTTAGTATTCTATCCGAGCCGCTCTGGAACGGCAGATGCAAATGCTTGCTTATATGAGTGCTTGAAGCGATGGTGTCGATAAGTTCCTTTGAACAATCCTTCGGGTGCGAGGTCATAAACCGCAGCCAATAGTCGCCGTCGATGCTGTCGATCTCGCTTATAAGCTGAGCAAAGCTGAGCGGAGTTTCAAGCGTTTTTCCGTAGGAATTTACATTCTGCCCAAGCAAGGTTATATCCTTGTACCCGCTTTGGATCATCTGACGCGCCTCGGAAAGGATATTGTCCTTTTCTCTGCTGCGTTCTCTGCCGCGCACATACGGAACAATGCAGTAGGTGCAGAAATTATTGCAGCCGTACATTATAGGCAGCCAGCCTTTAAAGCTGCCGTCCCTGCTGACAGGAAAACCCTCGTAAAGCTTCTTGTCGTCATTGCCGCGCTCAAAAACGCGGTTGCCGTCAACAAGAGCCGAGTAGTAAAGCTCGGGGAAATGTTGCAGAGAATGAGTGCCGAAAACAAGGCTTACAAACGGAAAGCTGTTGTAGATCCTGTTTGCAACATGCTCCTGCTCCATCATACAGCCGCAAAGCGCGATAAGAATTTGAGGGTGTTTCCTTTTAATATTTTTAAGCGCGCCGACATTCCCGAAAACCCTGTCCTCGGCGTGCTCGCGTACAGCGCAGGTATTAAACAAAATAAAATCGGCGTCCTCAGGGGTATCGGTAAAGTCAAAACCCGAACAGCTGAGCATTCCCTTGATTTTTTCGCTGTCGGCAACATTTTGCTGGCAGCCGTAGGTGCGAACAAAAGCCAAAGGCTTTTCGCCGCGCTTGCGGATCTCCATTATTTCGGCAATAAGTTTCATATATTCAAACTGCTTATCGCTTATGGATTCCGCCTTAATAGTATTAGCCAACAAATAAACACCTACTCACCCATTTTGATTAACTGAATAATTATAGCATATTTAAACGGGTATTTCAATATGTTTTTACACAATATTTCGGCTTTTTCAGCGAACAGCCGTTAAATATCCACCATATGTTGTGGGAATTTCTCCTACAATCACCGATTGAGCAATTTCATAATCCGAGGAAAAAGTGAGCGTATCGTCATAGTCTACGGATGCGGTCACGATTTCAGAGGTGACGATCAAACGGATATGATGAATCGTCTGGTTTATTCCCGCCGATTCAAAGCTGCTTACAAGCTCTGCGGAAAAGCTGCCGGTAAGGCAATAGCTCAGCGGGACTTTAGGCCCGTAGTTTGCTATAAGGCTCAGCCCTGTAAAAGCGCCGAGCGGAATGTGCATAACGCTGTTGCGTATTCTTTCGATCTTATTTTCCGCCGAGGCGACAATCTCTGTTTTAAACGAATTGATAGCCGCGGCGTTAGTTTCAATTGAGCTTACCTTGTTTCCGGTGTATCTGACAGTAACAAAATCGGCGTATTCAAAGCCCTTGTTTTTAAGGACTTCCTCAACCGCGATGCCGACACATTTTGTCGTTTCCTGGCGGGCAAAGGCGGGAAAATAGTTTTTGCTGAAATTTGAAATCTGCTTTTCAAAGCCTCTTACCGCAATAAAAACAAGCAATAAAAAAACAGCAAGGCGTATTAAACGCCTGTGCTTTTTATAAAAATGCTTTTGCTTAAGCTTTTGAGAAACCAAAAAAACACCCCTTGTCATTTTATACAAGGGGTGCCTGATGGTGACTTATTCTTTGCCTTCGCCGCAGTTCTCTTTATAATCGCAGGAATCGCAGTCAAAATCGCAGTCTTCCTCGTCGTCAAAGAGATCTGAAAAATCAAACTCAAGCGTTTCGCCGCAGTTGGGGCAAGTGATCTCGCCCTCGAGGAGAACGTCCTCTGAAACGTTGATTTTCTCACCGCAGGAATCGCAGGTTACTTCGTAAAAAGGTTCCTCGTCGTCATCGTAGTCGTCGAAATCATCATAATCGTCATAATCTTCATCATCGTCTCCGAATAACTCATCTTCAACATCGGCAAGATCCTGATCGATCTCGTCAACTTCTTCGCTGAGCTCGTCATAAAGCTCTTCCATGTCCTTTACCTCGTAAGCGACGTCGTCAAGAAGGTCGATGATAGCGTTGAGAACCTTGACCTCGGGCTTGCTTTCGTCAAGCGAAAGGCCTTCGGCAAGACCTTTGATATAAGCAATTTTTTCGGTTAAATTCATAGTTTTCTCCTAATTAAGCTCTGCCCATATATTCGCCCGTGCGGGTATCGATCTGGATGACCTCGCCCTCGTCGATAAAGAGCGGAACCTTGATTTCTGCGCCTGTTTCAAGCGTTGCGGGCTTGGTAGCGTTTGTAGCCGTATCGCCCTTAAAGCCGGGATCGGTTTTGGTAACGGTAAGCTCAACAAAGTTGGGCGGCTCAACGCCGAATACGTTGCCCTTGTAGGACAGGATCTTGCAAACCATATTCTCTTTAACAAACTTAAAGTTGTCGCCGAGGACTGTCTTATTGATGGGGATCTGCTCCCATGTTTCGGTGTCCATGAAGTAGTAAAGATCGCCGTCCGAATAGCTGTACTCCATGTCCTTTCTTTCAATATAAGCTGTGGGATATTTGTCATTGGGGTTGAAGGTCTTTTCAACCACGGCGCCTGTAATTACGTTTCTGATTTTAGTTCTGACAAACGCAGCGCCCTTGCCCGGTTTTACATGCTGAAATTCGATGATGGAAACTACCTGTCCATCCATTTCGAATGTAACGCCGTTTCTGAAATCACCTGCTGAAATCATTTTAATTACCTCCTAATTTATGAATACAACTCTGGGTTAGAATCATTATACCTAATATTGGAAAAAAAAGCAAGTACTTTATAGAATTATCAATTCTTTGGGTAAATTTACAAAATTATAATAACCGTTTTCGGCTACGTAAACCATATCCTCAATACGCACGCCGAATTTATCGGGCAAGTAAATACCCGGTTCATCGGTAATGATCATTCCCGGCTGCAAAACTGTATCGCTTTTTGAAGAAACATACGGCTGCTCGTGGATATCAAGCCCTACGCCGTGTCCGGTTGAGTGGCCGAAGTATTTTCCGTATCCGCTTTGCTCTATTATATCTCTTGCTGTCTTATCGACCTCGCTGCATTTTACGTTCGGGCGGATCGCTTCAAGCGCGGAAAGCTGAGCCTTGAGCACGATTTCGTATATTTCACGCATTTCGTCGGTTGCAAAGCCGACAGCCACGGTTCGCGTGGTGTCGCTGTGGTAGCCCTCATACACCGCGCCGAAATCACATGTAAAGAAATCGCCGGGCTTTACAGTATCGTCAGAGGGAACTCCGTGCGGCAGAGAAGTCTTTTTGCCTGTGATTGTGATCAGATCAAACGAAATATCTTCAGCCCCGCCGCGCTTCATCACAAACTCCAGCCTTGCCGAAAGCTCGCGCTCGCAGACGCCCGGTTTAAGGTAATTGAGCATTTCAAGATACGCTTTTTCGGCAATTCTCTGCGCTTTCTCTATTTTCTCAATTTCTGTTTTATCCTTGATTATTCGAATCTCATTTATCTTTTTATCGAGCGAGCCGTCTGCCGTTATTTCAATATTATGTTCAGAAAACACCTTTTTGAATAACGAAAAACGGCTGACGCTGAGGTTATCGGCTTCACCGATTACCGACGCGATATGTTCGGACTCAAACAGTTCATTCAAGCTCTCGGACAGTTTTTGAAAGCAAATCACCTTACAGCACTGCGCCTTGTTTTGCGCCGCCTCAAAATAGCGAAAATCCACAAATAACGCAACGCAGTTTTGGGTTACGGCAAGATACCCTTCGCTGTGAAAAAATCCCGTAAAATACCCGATATTTACTTCATTCGACAATAACAGCGCTTCTTTTTTGTCGGAAATAAGCGTTCTCAGTGCATTGATTCGTTTTTCGAATAATTCTTTCATTTCAGAATATCCTTTAACGCTGAAATTGCCAAAAAATAGCTCTGTTTGCCGAAGCCCGCTATCTGACCGACGCAGACCGGAGCAATGACAGAATGGTGACGAAACTCCTCACGGTTATGGATATTTGACATATGAACCTCGACATACGGGATATTTACCGAAGCGATAGCGTCACGAAGAGCATAGCTGTAATGAGTGAGCGCGCCGGCGTTGATAACCGCGCCGTCGAACTCGGTTAGCGATTCATGGATCTTGTCGATCAAATCGCCCTCGTGATTTGACTGGTAGACCTCTGCCTCAAAGCCGTTTTTTTCGGCGCAAAGGAGTATTTCCTCGGAAATAGTATCAGCGGTTTCGGTACCGTAGACGCCCTTTTCTCTTATTCCGACCATATTGAGGTTAGGCCCCAGCATAATAAGTATTCTTTTCAAAAAAATCACCCCATACAAAAAGCGGACAGTTGCCCTGTCCGCCTGTTTGATTATCTGTATTTGCGTTTGCGAGCCGCTTCAGATTTCTTTTTGCGCTTTACCGAAGGTTTTTCATAAGCTTCTCTTTTACGTACTTCAGCAATAACGCCAGCTCTGGCACACTGCTTCTTGAAACGTCTTAAAGCGCTTTCAAGAGATTCATTCTCTTTTAATCTAATCTCTGCCATCTATCTTCCCTCCCATCTGCCATAAGGCATGGGTAATTTGCATAATTTGCAAGGCTATTATACAATATGTAGCGATTATTGTCAATAGAAATGTAGAAATTTAGAAGAATTTTATTTATTTGGGCTTTACAACAAGGTTTACAAGCTTTTTAGGAACAACAATTTCCTTAATAACAGTCATATTGTCAATTGCAGCCTGTACTTTTTCGTCGGATTTTGCCAAAGTAAGCATATCGTCCTTTGAAGCGTCAACAGGAACATTGAGCTTAGCCTTGATTTTGCCGTTGACCTGAACAACGATCTCAACGCTTTCCTCAACGCATTTCGATTCGTCATAATCCGGCCACTGAGCTTGGGCCACAATACCGTCGCCGAGCTTGTTCGCCTCGTAAACCTCCTCGGTAATATGCGGAGCAAACGGATTGAGCAGAATCGAGAAAATGCGCAGCTCTTCCCTATTGACCGATTTTACGTTGGAAATATCGTTGATAAGCGCCATAAGCGCGGCAATAGCGGTGTTGAACTTAATGTTCTCTATATCATCGCCGACCTTTTTGATCGTCTTGTGGAAGGCACTCTCAAGCTCGGGACGGATGGTGTCGCCGTCGATCAAAATGTTCTGGAGGTTCCAGAAGCGCTCAAGGAATCTGCGGCAGCCGCGAATGCTCGCCTGACTCCAGGGAGCTGCCTTTTCAAAGTCGCCAATAAACATCTCGTAAAGGCGCATTGTGTCGGCGCCGTATTCGTTTACGATATCGTCGGGGTTAACGACGTTGCCGCGGGACTTGCTCATCTTCTCGCCGTTCTCACCCAAAATCATTCCGTGAGAGGTACGCTTTGCGTAAGGCTCCGGAGTGGGAACAACGCCGATGTCAAAGAGGAACTTGTGCCAGAAGCGGCTGTAGAGCAGGTGAAGCGTGGTGTGCTCCATTCCGCCGTTGTACCAGTCGACAGGCGACCAATAGTTGAGGGCTTCCTTAGAAGCAAGGGCTACGTTGTTGTGGGGATCCATATAGCGCAGATAGTACCACGATGAACCTGCCCACTGCGGCATTGTATCGGTCTCGCGCATAGCGTCGCCGCCGCACTTGGGGCACTTTGTTTTGATCCAGTCGGTCATATTGGCAAGCGGAGATTCGCCTGTATCGGTAGGCTCATATGATTCAACCATGGGAAGTCTGAGCGGCAGCTCGCTCTCGTTGATCGGAACATATCCGCACTTGTCGCAGTGAACTATCGGAATAGGCTCGCCCCAGTAGCGCTGACGTGAGAACACCCAGTCGCGCAGCTTATAATTTACCTTTGAGTGTCCCTTGCCCTCTTTGGTGAGCCAATCGATGATCTTTACCTTTGCCTCGTCAACGGTAAGTCCGTCGAGCATACCTGAGTTAACCATTACTCCTGTAGCGCAGTCGGTAAAGGCTTCTTCCATAACGTTTCCGCCCTTTACCACCTCAATGATGGGAAGGCCGAATTTCTTTGCGAACTCCCAGTCGCGGGTATCGTGCGCGGGAACCGCCATAATAGCTCCCGTACCATAAGAAACAAGAACGTAGTCGGAAATGAAAATCGGGATTTCCTTGTTGTTGACGGGATTTATGGCGTTTACGCCGATGAGCTTAACGCCTGTTTTATCCTTGGCGACCTCTGTTCGCTCAAAATCAGACTTCCTTGCAGCGGCAGCCTGATAAGCGCGGATCTCGTCCATATTCTCAAGCTTGTCCGCCCATTTTTCAATAAGCGGATGCTCCGGAGAGATAACCATGTATGTAGCGCCGTAAAGCGTATCGGCTCTTGTTGTGTACACTGTCAGAGTATCGCCTGTTGTAGCGGTAAAGTCGACCTCGGCGCCCGTGCTCCTGCCGATCCAGTTTTTCTGCTGAGCTTTTACGCGCTCGGGATAATTTACCAAATCAAGGTCGTTGATAAGGCGGTCGGCATATTCGGTGATTTTGAGCATCCACTGGGATTTGACCTTGTGAACGACCTCGCTGCCGCAGCGTTCGCAAACGCCGTTAACAACTTCCTCGTTAGCGAGAACGCACTTACAAGAGGTGCACCAGTTAACGTTCATCTCTTTTTTATAAGCGAGGTTGTGCTTAAAGAGCTGAATAAAAATCCATTGAGTCCACTTGTAATAATCGGGATCCGTGGTATTGATCTCGCGGCTCCAGTCAAACGAGATACCGAGCGACTGGATTTGCTTTTTAAAACGCTCGATATTGTTCTTTGTAACGATTTCAGGGTGGACATGATTTTTAATAGCGTAGTTTTCGGTAGGCAGACCGAAAGCGTCCCAGCCTATCGGATAAAGCACGTTAAGTCCCTGTAATCTCTTTTTTCTGGCAACCGTATCAAGCGCGGTATAAGGGCGCGGATGTCCTACGTGAAGTCCCTGTCCGGACGGATAAGGGAATTCTATCAAAGCGTAAAACTTTTCCTTTGAAGCGTCGTTGCTTGCGTGAAAAACGCCTTTTTCCTCCCATATTTTTTGCCACTTAGGCTCAATAGCCTGATGATTGTATTTCAAGTAAATCCCTCCATGAGATAATATCTTAGTTTTCGGTAACAACTTCGGCTAAATCAACGGGTTTACCGTCCTGCCACATTCTGTCAAGGTCGTAGAACTCGCGCGCCTCGTTGTCAAATACATTGACGATAACATCGATATAGTCGAGCAGGATCCAAGTGTTCGAACGGTAGCCCTCGATGTGGCTCACCGATATTCCTGCCTTGTCAAGCTGATACTCAACCTCGTCGGCAAGCGCCTTAACGTGAGTTGAGCTGCTGCCCGTGGCTATAACCATGTAATCGGCAAGCACCGAGATATCGCTGATTTCGATAACCTGTATATCAATGCCCTTTTTGCTGTCCATTGCCTTTACGGCAAGCAGGGCGGTTTCCAATGACGTCATATTATTTTCCTTTCCTGTTTAAAACAAGGTCGTTATAGCAAAACAGCTGGTCGGGATGAATAGCGGTCTCTTTTTCAGACAGATTCCGCAAAGTGAACTGACAGCTGAAAATCATAGCTTCCTCAAGGCTTTTGCGCGACTTCTCACGCATTATATCCGCTCCGTTATAGCTGCGTTCCTTGGAGGTATAGTCCGCGGTGTAGATGATTTTTTCAAGCAAAGACATGCCGGCTCTGCCCGTTGTGTGGTAGCGTACGGCGTTTATTATGTCGCTGTCGGTTATATCGAGCTTTGTCCTGACATAAACGCTTCCGCTTATCGAATGCCAAAGCTTAGGAGCGTTTTGCTGAACATCGTCTAAGATTATACCACCGTCGCGGATAATTTGCAACTGTTCTTCGTGCGGTATTTCTTTTGTTATGTCGTGAAGTATGCCTGCGATATAAGCTTTTTGTTCGTCACAGCCGTATCGCTTTGCAAGAAAAACCGCTTCTTCGGCAACATTAACACTGTGGGTGTAGCGGTAATCCCCCATCATACTTCGGATTATATTTCGGTAATCGCTTGCTTCCACAAAATCACTTCCGGTTATTTGTTTTTAGCCTTTGGCAGGGTAATCACAGGCTCGTCGGGATTCGGTCTGTACAATATGAATTTTGAGCCGATGACCTGAACAACGTCCGCGCCGCACTGCTCGGCAAGCAGATCCGCGCACTCGCGGGCTGAATAAGCGCTGCTTTCAAGGCGCTTGCCCTTAATAAGCTCGCGCGCGGTAAGAGCGGTATCAGCCTGCATAATTATATTATCGGTGATTTCGCCCTTGCCTATTATGAGAATCGTTTCCAGATTATTTGCCAAGCCCCTGAGATATGCTCTCTGTTTACTGTTTAACATATATTATCCTTTCAAATACTCTTCCAGTTTTGTCTTAAGCGCTCTGAGCGCCTTGCCGCGGTGACTTACCTTATCCTTTTCCTCGGCGGTAAGCTGAGAAAAGGTTTTGTCGCCCTGCATAAAGATAGGATCGTAGCCGAAGCCGCCGTCGCCTATAAATTCGTAGCCGATAGTGCCCTCGCAGATTTCCTCGATCTCGATTTTGCTTCCGTCGGGCAAAATGCAGCAAATTGCGCATGTATAGTGAGCGCCGCGCTGTCCCTCGGGAACGCCCTCCATTTCATCGAGGATACGCTGCGTCCTGTCCTCGTCGGTAACGCAAAGCTCGGGACAATAGCGCGCCGAGAATATGCCCGGTCTGCCGCCGAGAGCGTCTACGCAAATACCCGAATCGTCGGCGACTGCGGGCATACCCGTTTTTTCAAAAGCCGCGTTTGCCTTTAAAAAAGCGTTTTCCGAAAAGGTTGTTCCGGTTTCGTCAACACAATATGCGCTCAAGCTCAACAAGCTTTTTGGCGTTATTTGTAGCAATAATAAACTTCATAAATATTTACTCCGTATCATTTGATTCAAACAGCGCGCGCGCAAAGTCCTGGGCGTCAAACGGCTGCAGGTCGTCGATCTGTTCGCCTACGCCGATATACTTGACGGGGATTCCAAGGCCGTCCTTAATTGCCAAAACAACGCCGCCCTTTGCCGTTCCGTCAAGCTTTGTGAGAACGATACCCGTAATGCCCGTAGCCTGTCTGAATTGCTCAGCCTGGTTAACAGCGTTTTGTCCTGTGGTAGCGTCAAGGACAAGCAGCTTTTCCTTTGCCGCGTCGGGGAGCTCGCGGTCGATAACGCGGTTGATTTTTGCAAGCTCGTCCATAAGGTGCTTTTTGTTGTGGAGTCGCCCTGCTGTATCGCAAATAATAACATCGGCGCCCCTTGCCTTAGCGGCGGCTATCGCGTCGAAAATAACGGCCGCCGGGTCGCTGCCCTCGCCCTGTTTGATGATCTCACATCCGCTGCGCTGCGCCCAGATATCGAGCTGATCGATCGCGGCGGCGCGGAAGGTATCAGCAGCGGCAAGAATAACCCGCTTGCCCTGATTTGAAAGCTGCTTTGCCAGCTTTCCGATCGTTGTTGTTTTGCCGACGCCGTTAACGCCGATAACAAGAATAATCGAAGGTGAGGTCGAAATATCAAGCTCCTCGCCGCCCGAGAGCATTTCGGTGATGATCTCCTGAAGCAGACCGTTGATTTCGGACGGATCAGTGATGCCGTTTTTCTTGACGCGTATTCTAAGCTCCTCGCAAATTTTTTCAGCGGTGGGAACGCCTACGTCGCCCATCACAAGCAGTTCTTCAAGCTCCTCGAAAAGCTCCTCGTCAATTTTTGTAAAGGATTTAAGCATTGAGTCGATCTGACCCATTACCGCTTTTCTGGTTTTTCTTAATCCCTCTTTTATCTTACTGAATAATCCCATAATATCAGTCCTTTAATTTGATTTGATACCCAGCTTCTCGGCAACCTCGGTCGAGCGCAGCTCAAGGAGCTTTGAAATGCCCTCATCCTGCATTGTAACGCCGTAAAGCACGTCGGCTTCTTCCATTGTGCCTCGGCGGTGAGTAATAAGAATAAACTGTGTTTTGTCTGTCAGTCTTCTGAGGTAGCTTGCAAAGCGGTTTACGTTAACGTCGTCAAGCGCAGCCTCGATCTCGTCCATAACACAGAATGGCGCGGGACGTACCTTCATAATAGCAAAGTAAAGCGCAATTGCAACAAGCGCCTTTTCGCCGCCCGACAGCGCGTCAAGATGAACGACGATTTTTCCCGGCGGATGAACTATGATATCGATTCCGCTGGTAAGAATGTTCTCAGGATCGGCAAGAGAAAGCGAAGCGGTTCCGCCGCCGAAAAGCTCCTTAAATGTGAAAGTAAAGTTTCGGTTTATCTGCTCAAAGCTCTCGACAAATACCTCTTTCATCTGCTTTGTCAGCGAAGTAATTAGCTTTTCTATTTCATTCTTTGACTTTTCAACGTCTTTTACCTGAACGCTAATAAACTCGTAGCGCTCGGATACCTCTTTGTACTCCTCAATTGCCGAAACGTTAACGGTGCCTAAGGCGCGGATACTTTGCTTTAGGCTGTTAAGGCGCTTTTGAGCCGCAGCGGAATC
>ONMK01000029.1 GCA_900318905.1 uncultured Eubacteriales bacterium
GTTGCCGATGTGGCCGAAGGGCTGCTCGTCGATGTAAACGCCGAAGCCGCCTGCCGCGCCTACAAAGTTGCCCATTCTGTACATGCGGATCTCGCCGGGCTGAGGTTTAAGCTCAGCGCTGCATTTTACGCATCCGCAAGGGCCGTTGATGTCCTGTACATGTCCGCATCTGGGACATTTTACTCTGAATCTTCCGTTCATAACTATGCTCCTTTATTTTTAGTTTTTAGTGGTCAGGGGTTAGTGGTTAGCTTGGAGTTTAGAGTTTGGAGAGTGGAGTTTTGATGCGCCGTTATGCCGGGCTTTCCTACAAACCGACTTCTCCGTAGGCGGTCGGCTGAGCCGACGGACATGACGCGAATCAAAAGTTTGCAATTTACAAACCTTCCCGACCCGCGAGGTCGGATGCGCCGTTATACCGATTTTTAGATTAAACCGACTTTTCCAAAGGCGCGCTTCCTGCCGCGTGGCGGCAGTCACGCTTCCCAGTTGTGCCAGACGTTTTGGATGTCGTCGTTGTCCTCGAACATGTCGAGCATTTTCTGCATTTTGGTTGCGGTGTCCTCATCGTCGAGCTTAACGTAGGTGTCGGGCACCATTTCAAGCTCGGCGGAGGCGAACTCGTAGCCCAGCTTTTCAAGCTCATCTCTTACGGCGCTGAAATCCTCGGGCTCGGTGTAGATGGTAAAGATATCCTCGTCAGCCTCAAAGTCGGAAGCGCCAACCTCAAGAGCGTCGCTCATAACAGCGTCCTCGTCCTTTTCAAGCTCCTCGCGCTCGATAACGATAACGCCCTTCTGTGAGAACATAAAGCTTACGCAGCCCTGGGTTCCCATGTTGCCGCCGAATTTGTCGAAGTAATGTCTTACCTCGCCCGCGGTGCGGTTTCGGTTGTCGGTGAGCGCCTCAACGATCACGGCAACGCCGCTGGGACCGTAGCCCTCGTATGTGACCGCCTCGTAGTTTGTGGAGTCGCTGTCGTTAGCCGCCTTTTTGATAATGCGCTCGATGTTGTCGTTGGGCACGTTTGCCGCCTTAGCCTTGGCTATAGTGTCCTTCAGCTTTGAGTTGACGTTGGGGTCGGCGCTGCCGCCTGTTTTGATAGCGACTATAAGCTCTCTGCCGATTTTTGTAAAGACCTTGGCGCGAGCCGCGTCGTTTTTACCCTTTTTCTGCTTGATCGTGCTCCATTTATTATGTCCTGACATTTTATCTCATTCCTTTACTTTATTATTTCTTTTGGAAGGTGTAGGGCAGTACTCTGACTAATCCGCTGTCGTAATCCGGAACCGCCTCGTAAATAATCAAATTATCGTCTTTGAATTCATACCTGCGCGAAATCACGTTAGGGCCGCCGAAGTCCATTGTATAGTTAAATATTCCGTCCTTGCAGGTGTAGGTCCCGTTTACGGTCTGGATCGTGTCGACAAGCTTGTCGGTTCTGGTAAAATACCCGTCGTCCGTGAACTCGTAATTGATCGAGCCGAGCTCATCTACGTATTCCCAGTTGCCTATCAGCTTTTCATCCTTTTTGAAATCGCCGTTTTGCTCGATTTTGGGCATTTCAGCCGCGTCGCTGTCAAACTCAAACACTTTTTTCTCATTGCTCAGGTTTTGAAGCGTCATTGTTTTGCCGGTGAATATGTTGCCGCTGACGTCATAGGTGTACCTGCCGTCAAATTTGATGGTGTTTTCGATTACCATCATAGATGTGCCGATTTTTGAGTCGCCGTCCTTGATTACCGCGGCGTCGTCCTCGGTGATATGCTTTATGGTGTAGCTGCCGGTGATTTGCATCGTGCCTACGTCGACCGTAAGCCTGCCGTTGTCAAAGGTTAGGTTGTAGTCGTAATCGGTCGCTTCGTCGGCGGTTGACTCGTTTGCTTCGGTATAGTGCCAGACCGTTGCTTTGCTGTTGCCGAAAAAGTCAGTATCAAGCGCGCTGTTGAAGAAAAACAGCCTGCATACAACGGTGACAAGGATCGCCGCGGCAACGATAGCCAGGCTTATTATTATTGTGCGCTGCAGTACATGGCTCTTTTTCGCAGGCGCGTCGGGGGTGAGAGCAGCCTGCTCAGCCGAGCCGGTAATATCTGTATTTTCGCCGAAATAGTTGTTTTCGCTCAAGAAAATACCTCCTTTACATTTCAACCTATATCATACTATATTTTGGAGAATAAATCAACAGTTTTATCCTCAAATGCTCACGCATGATAAAATAAAACAAATTGTCACGCGTAAACGGCAAAAACCTCTTGCTATTTTAACCAAAATGTTGTATAATAACAGGACAGATACTTGGGAGGTGTTTCAGTATGTTAGATAAAACAATGATTTTTTCGCTTGGTGAAGAAAAGGACGACCAAATCAAGGCGGGGCTTACCATTGTATATGACGCGTTGAGACAGAAGGGCTATAACCCCATCAATCAAATCGTAGGCTACATCCTTTCCGAGGATCCGACCTACATCACAACCTATAACAACGCACGCAATATTATAAGCAAAATCGACCGCGACGACCTACTGGAAGCACTTGTTAAGTCATATCTTAACGTATAATTCAGAAAGGATTGGTGCCCTGTGGCAGACAGCAAAAAGTCGGAGGAGTTCTTTACCTATAAAGGCAGACCCCTTGTGCGCTGCGGCGACGAGATGTACTACGGAAACATGGAAGAGCCGTATGTCATCAGATTGCAGATAAAGAGCAAAAAGGAAGTTAACGGCGAAGAAATAGCCGATAAGGTTGCCATTCAGCTTTTGGCTACCGACCCGTATCTTTCCCCCAGAAAGCAGCTTATTAAGTCAAGCGAAAAAAAGGGTCTTTATCTTGCTATGGATATTGCCGACATATGGCTTGAAAGGGCCTTGGCAAAAAAATAAGAAACTAATACGGCAAACTCTAATACGGCAAAACAAAACGGCTGTCCAAACGGACAGCCGTAAATTATTGCTTGTTTTAAATTATTGAGCCTGCTTCTTGAGCATAACTGCACCGATGATGTAAAGTACGGGGATTGCAAGACCTGAAAGGATGGAGAAGAAGTTGAACTCGTAAGCAACTGAAATGAGGATGTTTGCAAGAAGCTGAAGAGCTGCAACAGCGCCGCCGAAGATCATAAAGAGCTGAGCCTTGCTTGTATCATTCCAATTCTTCATGCCCAGTGCGCCTGCAATGATTTCGATTACGGAAGCGATAAGAGCTACAACAAGACCGAACCAGAACAGACCTGAGTTGAGGTCTCTGCCGACTCTCAGCATGAATTCTGCACGTGTGAGAGAGTTGCTCATTACAGCAGCAACTGCACCAGCGGTGACGATATAACCGACTGTAGCAGCGATACCGCCGATCATCATGATGATGCTTACAATTTTAAACATTGATGTCTTTTTTTCCATGATTTTTCCTCCTCAATAGAAAATTAAAAGTTGTTGGCTTTTGCCATTTTGAATTATAGCATATTAATGCAGAAAAATATATTACAACTCTGTATTATTTGGTAAAACAGGCTTTTTTCTGCTATTTTACCGTATTTGTTTGCCGTTGCAATAATGAAATCAGTCATTTTGCTTTAGTATATTTGCGTTAAAAATATCATATACTGATAAAAAACGCAGGGAGTGCAGTTATGATTCAAATCAATTGGCAAAAAATAAAAACTTACGCCATCTCAATTCTGATTCCCGTGGCGCTCGGCGCTGTTGTGGGGCTTGTCATTTCGGGAGCAATGGACTACGATTCACTTGAAAAGCCGCCGCTGGCGCCGCCGTCGGTGCTGTTTCCTATAGTATGGTCGATACTTTATGTGCTTATGGGCGTGTCTTACGGAAGGCTCAGCGTCAGAGGGCTAAACGACTCCGAGGCGACGTCGGTTTATTTCGCCCAGCTCGCGGTCAACCTTTTGTGGCCGGTATTCTTCTTCGTATTGAAATGGCGGCTGTTTTCGTTTATATGGATAATAGCTCTTTTGGTTTTGGTAATCACAATGGCCATAAGGTTCTACAGGCGCGACAAAGCGGCGGGGTTGCTTCAGATACCTTACGCGGCATGGGTGGCTTTTGCCTCGTATCTAAATTTAATGGCGTATTTGCTGAACAGATAAAAAATAGGGGCTTGGCTCAAATCCGTGTTTCCCGGTTTTGAGCTAAGCCCCGTAAATTGTTATATTCCCGTTTGTTCCTTGAAAATCTTTGTGATTTTGTCGGCGTTGTCCGATACTATCATCGTGACATACAGACCGTTCTGCTCGACCTTGCAGCCCTCGATCATCTTTGCCTGCTCGGCGTTGTAGTTTTTGTTCTGATTGAGCTTTGACTGAAAACGCGCGTCGAGCTTTTCTTTTATCTGAGAGGCTGTGCTGTCGTCCTTTGCCTTAATGAGCACTACCTCCTCCTGATTGACGCCCGAGCCGTTGATCCCGCCCGCAAATTCGTCAACCATGTCCTCGGTGATCCCGTAGTATCTTTTCAGTTTTTTAGCCTCGGTAAACTCATTGAAGTCGCTGAAAATGACCTCGTTTTTAACCGCGCTCCATACGTCGGTGAGCGTTTTGCCGCCCGACTGACTGCTGTCGGCGTCCGAGCTGCTGCTTCCGCCCGATGAACAGGAGCAAAGCAGCATAACCGCGGCAAGTACCGCAGCCAATACTATTACTGTTCTTTTCATGATACATTCTCCTTTAGATATTGGATCCACAATTCGCACGCCTCGTCGGTGAAATGGATACCCTGTGAGTCAGGATCGCTGCAGTATTCAAGCGGAAGGTAGCCGTCGTTGCCTGCAAGCTGGTCATAAACGTTGAGGTAATGATAGCCGTTCTCGCTGCAAAGCTGTTCGAGCTCGCCGTTGAATTTGCGGATATTGATGTTGTTTGAGTCCTCGTCCTCCTTGCCCGCGATGATCGGGGTGACTGACTGGACGTATATGGTAACGCCGGGCGATTGGGTTAGAATATCGCCGATAAGCGTCTTGGCGCTTTGAATCGTGTCGTCAATTCCGTAAAGCGCTAAGTCGTTCATGCCCAGCATGATGAACACCTTTGACGCGCCCGTCACCGAGGCGCAGTCCTTGGATTGATAGTTTTGCCCCTGATAGTACGGGTGGACCGCGTCCTCCTGGTCAAGATCCCAGAGCGCGTTTGTGTAGCCTAAGCTTCCCGCGCAGAAGAACTTTGCGTCGGAGAGCGTGTTTTCGGGATCCTCGTCGCAGTAGTAGCTGAGCTTTAGCGTAACGCTGTCGCCTACAAATACCGCGTCGTCAAACCAGCTTGACGCTACCGCCGGTTTTTGCTCTTTCACAGATGTTGACGGCTCGGTGGCGTTTTGCTCTTTTTTTGATCCGGTTTTTGAGGAGGCTTTTAAAGAATCGTCGTTCTGAGCCTGCGGAGCCATTGTGATAGCGGGCAGACCGCTTGTATCTACGCATCCGCTAAAGCAAGATAATATTGATATTACACATAGAAGCGCAATGATAACGAATTTCTTTTTCATACACACCTCCGCCTTACTGTTGTAATTTTTTATTATTATAGAGGTTTTAACACATTTTGTCAAGCAACGCGGACAAGCAGGCGGCTGTTTGCTGACAGATATGAAATTGCTTTATATAAATTTTAATTTGCGCAAAAAAATTGTAGAAAATTGCAGGCTCTTATGATAAAATAACTATAAGTATGCATGCATACATAATAAAGAAAAAAATCCGGAATACTACGGCATTAAATTGCAGTTAGGATGGAAAATATGGATACCAGTATTATCTTTAAAATCATCATGGTATTGGGCGGTTTGGGACTTTTTCTCATCGGCATGAAGCAGATGGGCGAGGGCCTGGAGCTTGCCGCAGGTAACAAGCTGAGGCTTATGCTTCAAAAGATAACAAGCAACAAGTTTATCGCCATGCTTGTCGGCGTGCTTGTGACTGCCGTTATCCAAAGCTCGTCCGCGACCGACGCGATGGTAGTCGGTTTTGTAAACGCGGGGCTGATGGATATTTATCAGAGTATAGGCATACTCTTCGGCTCCAAAATCGGTACAACGGTCACATCGCTGATTTTGGCGATCGATATCAAGGCTATCGTGCCGCTGTTTACCTTTGCGGGCGCTCTGGTTATCACCTTTGCCAAAAAGAACAATTACCGCTACTACGGCCAGATTCTGGCGGGCTTCGGTATTCTGTTTATGGGCATGGACTTAATGAGCTCAAACTTTGACTTCTTAAAGGAGAGCGACGCGTTCCGCAACGCCGTTTCAACAATGTCCTCTCCGGTGCTCGGTCTGCTTGTAGGTATGGCGTTTACCGCTATTATCCAAAGCTCGTCGGCTTCGGTAGGTATTCTTATGGCGCTTGGACTCAGCGGAGTCGTAAGCCTTGACAACTGCATTTACATAATCTTCGGTATGAACGTCGGCGCGTGTATGCCTGTGTTCCTGTCGGCGGCGGGCGCGAACCGCGAGTCAAAGCAGGTTGCGCTGTCAAACTTTCTGACAAGCTTTTTCGCGGCTATCCTGATAAGCGTTATCGTATATTTCATGTCGCTTACCGATTATTCTGTTCCCGCGATAGCCGAGAGCATTCCGTTCCTCAGGGGCAATACCGCAAGCCAGATATCAATGGTGCATATCGCGTTCAACGTGCTGCGAACGATTATTTTCCTTCCGCTTTCAACGCCGATCATCAGATTTACAAAGCTGATCCTGCGCGATATCGACGAGGAAAAGGAAAAGATGGAAACCGTATATCTCGACACCCGTATCCTCAAAACGCCGCCTATGGCAGTTTTGCAGGTCGAGAACGAGTGCAAGCGCCTCGGCGAGCTTTCCAGAAAAAACTACAACTACGCTATGAGGGCGTTCCTCGAGGGCGACGCGCGCCTTATTGAAAAGGTTGAAAAGAACGAGAAGGTCATCGACTTCCTCACACACGAAATAACAAGGTATATTGTAAAGATCAACGGTCTTGACATCGTCGACGACGACCGCAAAACAATGGGCGTTATGTATTCGGCGATCCAGGACATGGAACGTATCGGCGACCACGCCGAGAACATCACCGAGCACGCAAAGGAAATGATCGCCAACAAGGTCAAATTTTCCGACGGCGCCATGGCAGAGCTGCGCCATCTTGATGAGATGGTCACTAAGCTGCTTGACGACGGCCTGACGCTGTTTAACGCGCAGAGCGTGGACTTTGACATAGCAAAATCTGTTATCGAAACCGAAAGCGCGCTTGACAGCCACGTTAAAATCTACAAGTTCAACCACATTAACCGCATGAACATCGGCATATGCAGTGCGGAAAACGGCACTATCTTCCTGGATATGCTTACTATCCTTGAAAGAGTAGGCGACCACGCGAACAATGTGGCGTTCTCAATTCCCAGAAACAAGCTCGGCTCAATTGTGAAAAGAGGCTGATTAACACGAAAAATATCAAATATAAGCTTTTGCCTGTACTGCTTGCCATTATTACGGCTGCGGCGCTTCTGACCGCGTGCGGCTCAAAAGGCGGCGACTCAAACGACGCCGTAAACAGGGTTTATCCCGAGGGCGAAGGCAAGCTGTACGACGGCACATCGATAGAGGGCGTTACCGCGCCGGAATCCACAGCTCAGCCGGAAACCACCAAAGGCTCCGCAAAGCAGACCACTACTGCTCCCGCCGAGACCAAGAGCACAGACTCTACCCAGGCTTCAACGGTGCAGCCCACCACCATTACCACGGATGTGCCTCCCGACAATATCACCGGAGCCAACATCAACCCGTATTTGGGCTCTATCCAGAGCGAGGTCATCGCTGAAATAGAGTCGCACTCCGTAAAATCGATCTCGCTGAGCCAAACCGAGCTCACGGTTACGGCGGGCGAGAGCAAAACCCTTGAAGTCAGCTATGAGCCTTCCGACGCAGTCGACAAAACCTGCACCGCCGAGGTCAGCAACAATTGCGTAAAGGCGTCGGCCTCGGGCAAAACCGTCACGGTTACGGGCGTTAACGCCGGAACATGCACGCTTACCGTTTCATCTAAAAACGGTCACAAGGCTACCTGCAATATCACCGTTAAGCGCGCCGAGCAGGAGATAACAGACGACACGGTTCTGCCTCACGGCGAGCTCTGTACCGCGGCAAACGCATCACGCTGGGCGGAAGCGGTCGCGTCTCACCTTGAAAGCAAGGGCGTGACGCGCGACACAAGCCTGCGCGGCGGCGGGATCTCCCTTCGCACGGATTCGGACAAGAGCGATATGTCCTTTAACTCCGCCCGCAAGTCATTTGTATCTCAGGCTGAATACGAGGCGGCGCTTGTGACAAACGGCTCATGGAGCGGCTATATCTTCAACTGCTCCGCCGAATCTCTCGGCGGCGGCGAGTACGCTATTATTATTACAATAGTAAGCAAGGGCGAATAACAGTAATTTTGACCGGTTCTTATGAGCCGGTCATTTTTTTGTATTTGCTTTGGTAAAATCAAACACATTTTCAAATTCAGAAAAAGCTTGACATGTCTATTTTCACAGTGTAAAATAGTAATATATGATTATGATAAAATAGGGGTAGTTTTAATGGAAATGCAAAAAACCATGTTTTACCGTCCCGCGCCGCCGCTTCCCGCGACGCTGCTGGTAGTTGACTGCAACTGTCAGCCAAGGGTCGTTCCGCTCAAGGGCGACATGACCTTCGGACGTATTTACAATGGCCCTCAGTGTGATATTCTTGTGCAGTCCGCAATAGTCGGCAGACAGCACGGCAAGTTTATTTACGACGACAGCGAGGGCGTTTATTACTATATCGACAACAACAGCTTAAACGGAACATATATCAACGGCGTAAAGCTGCAGCGCTTTAACGAGCGCGGCTCGCGCGCCTACAGGCTCACCGACGGCGACATCATCCGCGTCGACCGCAAAACGCTCGACCAGCCGCATCCCGAGGCGGTTATAATGATTTTCTGCACCAGCCTTCGCTATGATGAGTCGTGGCGTATTTTCAACATGGGCAACCTTGTAAACGTCACCATAGGCAGAGGTGAAAACAGCGTTGTACGCCTTAACGACCTCTCGGTGTCGCGCGAGCACGCGGTATTAAGGCGCGCTCAGGGCGGCTGGCTGATCTTCGACAACAACAGCGACAACGGCGTAAGCGTAAACGGAGTCGGCGTTCAGGGCAGCGGCAGGGTGTGCGACCACGACGTAATAAAAATCGCAAATACCACGATAATCGTTTTCGGCAACCTGCTGATTTTCAACAATCCAAAGGAGAGCACGGGCAACCTCAACGTAAACATTGTGAGAAAAACCGTCGGCGGAGGCAAGGTGCTGCTGCGCGACATCAGCTTCCAGGTTGACAGCGGCGACTTTGTGCTGATTTTGGGCGGCTCGGGCGCTGGCAAAACAACGCTTGTAAACGCTATTCTCGGCGCCGGCAAGGCGGAAGGAAGGATAATCCTCAACGGTCAGAACCTTTACGAAAACTTCAAAAGCATGAAGTCCCAGATCGGACTTGTTCCGCAGTTTTTGACCCTGCGCCTTAACGATACGGTAAAAAACACGCTTATGGATCAGGCTGACATAAAGCTTGACAAGCGCAACTATTCAAAGCAGGAAAAGCAGAGGCGCATCAACGACGTAATGGAAAAGGTGGGTATCACAAACCTGCAGAACCACCTTATAAGCCAGCTCAGCGGCGGACAGAAAAAGAAGGTCTCGGTCGCTTATCAGCTTATCGGCTTCCAAAAGGTATTTATCTGCGACGAGCCCGACTCCGGACTTGACGCCGCATCGCGTACCCAGCAGATGGAAATCTTAAAGGAAATCGCTTCAAACGACAAAATCGTCATGGTGATCTCTCACGAGCCCGACGACGCTATCGACGTTAATACAGGGCTTTCGCTCTTTACTAAGGTTGTTGTGCTCGCAAAAAGCGCAGTCGACAACGCCGGCCATCTTGCGTTCTTCGGAACCGTCGAGGACGCTCTGGAGCATTTCGGGGTAAGCAAGCTTCAGGACATTATGATCGAAATCAACCCGCCGTATGAGGGCGGCAAGGGCAAGGCCGACGAATATATCAATAAATATATGTCTGCTCAGAGGAGGTCTTTCTATTGAATGAATCGGATTTAATGACACAGACTAATGTGTACTTTAAAAAGCTGTTCCGCATCAATATGCGCGAAAAGTCGTGGAAGTACCTTATCTTCGCTCTGATCATCTCAATGCTGGTGGCGCTTATCGTAGGCCCCGACATGTTCGGCAACTTCGATACCACAAATTCGGGCTTTTTCACCCTTGCGTCGGCGTGCATCTGGATAGGCATTTTCAACTCGATACAGAGCATCTGCAAGGAGCATGAGATAATCCGCGCCGAGTACCGCCAGGGGCTCAGGATATCGTCCTATGTATTCGCCCATCTGCTGTGGCAGGCGCTGCTCTGCCTCGCCCAGACCATCATTATTTTTGTGGTATGCTGCATTTGGATGCGGTTTTCGGGCACTCCCACAACAGCAATGACTATTATGCCGTTTGTGCTTATAATTCAGCTTATCATGAGCGGCGTGCTGTTCATTCTTTCGGGCGCGAGCGAGGTGTTCTCGTACTTTACCCTCAGCCGTTGGGGAATGGCGGCGTTTGGCTGCGAGGCGGATCTGTTCCATATGCCTACGGGCGTTCAGCAGGTCGAACCCCTGTTCAACAACCCCATGAACAGCGACTTCTATAAACCCGAGGTAATAAGATTGTTCGCCGCCTGGTTCGCAATAATAGGAATCACCATTTTCAACACATTTGTATGCGGCTTGGCTTTAAAAATCAAAAACAGAGACTCATAATCGGTTGGTGACTAATGGATACAAACGGAAAAAGCAAATCAAACGCCAATGAGCGCTACAGAGTATATCTGGTATCTCACAAGGGCTTGGTCCGCGACAACAACGAGGACAATTTTACAATAAACAATATCTCAAAAAAGCTGGAATACAAAAACGTAAAGTTTGTTTCGGAGCATGACGCGCCTATGCTCGCCGCTGTGTTTGACGGAATGGGCGGAGAGGCAAAGGGCGAGTACGCGTCGTTTATCTCGGCAAAAACCGCCAAGCAGCTCTACACCGACATAACCGTGACCCCCGATCCCGAAACAAGGCTCGAGGAGTTTGTCGGCAGATTCGTTCAGAAGGCGAACGACGACATCCGCACCTTTCTTGAGGAAAACAAATGCCAGACAGGCGGCAGCACCGTTGTGGCGCTGGTGTTTATCAACGGCGTCGCGTACCCGTTTTCATTGGGCGACAGCCGTATTTACCTGCTGCGAAACGGCGTTCTTACCCAGATATCAAAAGACCAGACGCTTGCCATGAAAAAGTACGAGGCGAATATCTACACGCTCGAGGAGGCTGAAAGAAGCCTTGACAGCCACAAGCTGACCTCTTTTTTGGGCGTAGATTACTACCGTCAGGGGCTTTCTCCGCAGCTTTTTGAGCCGATAGCTATGCAGGATAACGACAAGCTGCTGCTGTGCAGCGACGGACTGTATGACGAGCTCGGCTTGCAGGATATTCAAAATGTAATGCTCCAAAACCCCGACCGCCCCGCGTTTAAGCTTGTTCAGGCGGCGCTGAATCACGGGGGCAACGACAACGTGACATGCGCGGTAATTGAACGCGTTTAATAAAGAATCCAAAGGAGGACAATATTATGGATTTTTCATTCTTGCAGAAAATGGGCTTTAGCATGGACGACATCGGCAAAATCGCCGAAATCGTAATGAGCGGCGGCGACGAGGACAAAATCGCCGAGGAGCTTAACGCAAAGTTCGGTATCGAAAAGGATCAGGCAAAGGATATCATAAAGCAGGGCAAGGGTTTTATGGGCAATATTCCAAATCCTTTCAAGAAATAATTTTGGCAAAAAGAAAGGCGGCAGTCCGAAAGGGCTGCCGCCTAAATCTATTCTTTAAATTTCAATTGTTTTAACGGATTCAAATTCCTTGGTGATTTCCTCAGAGGGTTTCTTTGTAATAAGCGAAACGACAATGTTGACGATAAGCGCCAGCGGGAACGCTATAGCCAGTGAGTAAAGACCTGTTGAATCGTAGAGCGTGATCATATCCGCGCCGTTGAATTTGGTGAGGTCGGTGTTCTGAATAAGCGGGATATAAGACCAGAACAGAACGAAAACCGTACCCGTGATCATGCCGGAGATAGCGCCCGCAAGGTTTGAGCGCTTCCAGAACAGAGCAAGAAGAACAACGGGGCCGAACGCCGCGCCGAAGCCGCCCCACGCGTCCTTAACAAGCTTCATTACGCTGGAGTTGGGGTCAAGCGCGATAATGAAGGCGATGACCGCGATAACTAAAACCGCGATCCTGCCGATCATAAGAGCCTTCTTTTCGGTTTTTTCGTCTTTTGCGGTCTTTCTCTTGAAAATGCCCTTGTAAACGTCCTCTGAGATAGCCGAGGATGTTACAAGCAGCTGGCTGTCGGCTGTTGACATGATAGCCGCAAGGATACCGCACAGGAAGATGCCGCCGATGAATACCAAAGCGAAGTTGCCCGAGAACATCTGCTGAATAAGGCGGATAAACGCGGTTTCGCTGTTGTTGCCGTCAAGCTGGGTGTTGAGGTAGCCCCTTGCCACAAAGCCGACAAAGCATGCCGCCGCAAGTGAAAGGATAACCCACGCGATAGCGATTTTTCTTGACTTCTTGACCTCGCGCTCGTTTTTGATAGCCATAAAGCGGATGATGATGTGGGGCATACCGAAGTAGCCGAGTCCCCACGCAAGACCTGAGATGATCGAGATAGTCGAGGTGTTCTCGCCGTCGGGAGTTTTGAACAGGTTGATGTAGTTTTCGGGGCTTGATACGCCGTTTTTGCTAAGCGAGCTTGCAAAGCCGCCGTCCCATGTCATGGTGCCGTAAGCGATGATCGGAACAGCCAAAATAGCAACAAGCATAAGCATGCCCTGAATGAAGTCGGTGGTGCAAACAGCCTTGAATCCGCCGAGCAGGGTGTAAATAAGAATAACGACCGCCGCGATGATAAGACCTACCACATAAGCGTTGTCGATAGAGTCGCCGAACAGCGTCTTAAACAGCTTCGCTCCGGAGCTGAACGCCGACGCGGTGTAAACCGCAAAGAAAATAGCGATAATAGCCGCGGCAACGATTTTGATAACGCCCCTCTTGTCGCGGTAGCGGTTTTCGAAAAAGCTTGGGATAGTGAGCGAATTGCCCGATACAATGGTGTATTTCCTGAGCCGTGACGATACAAGGTACCAGTTAAGTATAGTGCCGATCAAAAGACCTATAGCCGTCCAGATCTCGCCTGTGCCCGAAAGGTAAATAGCGCCGGGAAGTCCCATTAGCAGCCATCCGCTCATATCGCTTGCCTGAGCCGAGAGAGCCGCTGTCCAGCCGCCCAGGTTTCTGCCGCCCAAAAAATAATCTTCATTATTCTTGGTCTTTTTTGAATAAAACACGCCGATTAAAATCATCAGTATCATGTAAAACGCAAAAGCAACCAGAGTAATGATTTTGTCTGAACTCATATTGTTCCTCCTCGTATAATATAATTTTAATGCGCTAAAGCATAAAACTGTTTTTACTATACCAAAATATTACGCAAAAATCAAGTATTTTTGCCGTATAAATGAAAAAATGCAAAAAACTACTCCAAAATCGTTACAGTTATTGATTTACACTTTAAAAAATAGTATAATAAAAATATCTATGAGTAGCTTTAAAAAGGAGCAGAATATGGATTTTGTCAAGAGAACCTGGGCTGAAATCTCGCTGGACGCTATCGAGCGCAACTTTCACACAATACAGGATAAAATCGGCGGCAGAGCAAAAATCTGCTGCGTTATAAAAGCCGACGGCTACGGTCACGGCGCCGTTGAGCTGGCTCACATTTACGAGAGGCTGGGCGCGGACTTTTTCGCGGTGTCGAATATCGACGAGGGAATCGAAATACGCACCTCGGGCGTAAAGCTTCCCATTCTGATTTTGGGCTATACTCCCGTGCGCGACGCCCAAAGGCTGGCGCAGTACAATATCTCACAGGCGGTTTTCTCGCTTGATTATGCAAAAGCCCTCTCCTCTCAGTGCGCCGAGTACGGCTGCGTGTGTAAAATCCACATCAAGTGCGACACGGGCATGAGCCGGATAGGCTTTATGTGTCAGGAGTTTCCGAGAGATGATGATTCCGTAACAGAAATATGCGAGGCGTGCGCACTCACTAATCTTCAGCCCGAGGGACTGTTTACCCACTTCTGCGTGTCCGACGAGGGTGAAGAGGGCAGAGCTTTTACAAAAAAACAGTACGAAAACTTCAGCCATGTTAAAAACGCCCTTGAAGCGGCGGGACTTGATATCCCATATACTCACTGCTCAAACAGCGGCGCTATAGAGGATTACAGCGACACCTACTGCGATATGGTTCGCGCGGGCATTATTCTTTACGGTCTTGCGCCGTCGCCCAAACTGTACGGCAAGCTTGATTTGCAGCCCGCAATGACGCTTAAAACGACCGTAGCATATGTAAAAAGCCTTAAAAAGAGCGCTACAATATCCTACGGAAGGACTTTTACCGCCGAAAGGGATATGAAGATCGCCACGGTTCCCATCGGTTACGCCGACGGATATGTGCGCCAGAACGCGAAGGACGGATATATGCTCGTAAACGGCAAACGCGCCGAAATCGTCGGAAGGATATGCATGGATCAGACCATGCTCGACGTTTCGGATATTGATGACGTTAAAATCGGCGACGAGGTTATCGTGTTCGGAACGGGCGGGAACGGCGAGCCGACCGCCGACACCATCGCCGAAAACACAAACACCATCAACTACGAGGTCGTTTGCCTTGTAGGAAAGCGCGTGCCGCGAATATACTACAAAAACGGGGTTATTACGGAAGTGATGTATAAGCTATGAGATTGTTGGTTGTTGACGGAAACAGCATTGTTAACCGCGCGTTTTACGGTATCCGTCCCCTGACAAACAAAGAGGGGCAGTTTACCCAGGCGATTTACGGCTTTCTCACAATGCTTCGCAAAATAGAAAAGGAAGAGTCGCCCGGGGCGGTAGCTATTGCCTTTGACCTTAAAGCGCCCACCTTCCGCCACAAAATGTACAGCGGCTATAAGGCTACGCGTAAGGGTATGCCGCCCGAGCTCGCAAGCCAGATGCCTCCGCTTAAGGAGCTTCTCGGGCTGCTGGGATATAAAATCGTGACCTGCGAGGGCTATGAAGCCGACGATATCCTCGGCACCTTTGCCGCGGCGTGCGAAACCGGCGGCAACGAATGCGTTATCGCAACAGGAGACCGCGACAGCCTGCAGCTTGTAAGCGAAAAAACGCATGTGCACCTCTGCACAAACCGCGACGACATTCTCTACACGCCCGAAAAAATCATGGAGGATTACGGCGTAACGCCCTCGGGCCTGATCGAGATAAAGGCTATCCAGGGCGACAGCTCCGACAATATTCCCGGAGTAGCGGGCATAGGTCCCAAGGGTGCAGGCGACTTGATTAAGCGTTATCATACGGTCGATTATATTTACGAACACCTCGACGAGCTTGAAATAAAGGACGGCGTGCGCAAAAAGCTTATAGCTTCAAAGGATAACGCTTTCCTCAGCTTAAAGCTTGGCAGAATCGCAACAGACGCGCCGATCGACACGGAAATAGGGCATTACAAGGTCGAGATAAAAGACCGCGCCGCCTGCGCGAGATATATGGCAAGGCTCGAATTATTTTCTTTAATAGAAAAATACGAGCTTGATGCGGTTCCTGCCGCCGAAGAACAGGCGGAATCAAAAACAGCTTTGCTTGAGGTTGTTGAAGATAATATTCCTTTAGAGAAAATAAAAGCCTCAAAAAAAGCTTATTTATCATTTAATATTTCCAATAAAGAATTAAAATCCTTTGCCGTTATGAATGAGGGCAGGGTTTACCTCTCGGCTGACGCGGCACTGTTTAAGCAGCTTGTCACCGATAATGAGCTTACGATCTGCACCCGCGGCAGCAAGGCGCTGTTTGCCTATGCCGACTCCTCGGGTTTTGAGGTGGGCGCTGAATTATTTGACGTTGAGCTTGCGGCGTACCTGCTTGAGCCGTCGTCAAAGGATTACACCGACGAAAATCTGTGCGCCGCTGACCGCATTGAGCTGCCGCTCACCGATAAAGAGGAGTACAAGCCCTATCGCGCCTTGGCGGTTTATGATAAGCTCTGCAAAAAGCTTTTGGACGAAATCAAGGCTAACGGTCAGGAAAAGCTGCTGTTTGAAATCGAAATACCGCTTGCCAAGGTGCTTGCCAAGATGGAAAACATCGGTTTTGAGGTCGACCGTCAGGGCATAGCCGACTACGGCGCGACGCTCTCGGCGCAAATAAGCGCACTGGAGGCGGAAATATACAGCAGCGCCGGCAGTGAGTTCAATATCAACTCGCCCAAGCAGCTCGGAAAAATCCTGTTTGAGGACTTGGGGCTGCCCGTAAAGAAAAAGACAAAAAGCGGCTACAGCACCAACGCCGAGGTTCTTGAAAGCCTGCGCTACGAGCACCCTGTTGTTGAGATGGTGCTGCAGTACCGCACTCTGGCTAAGCTCAACTCCACCTACTGCGAGGGCTTGCTGAAGGTGATAGCCGACGACGGCAGGATACACTCAAGCTTCAACCAGACCGAAACGCGCACCGGCAGAATAAGCTCAACCGAGCCGAATTTGCAGAATATACCCGTGAGAACCGAGCTCGGCCGCGAAATGCGCAAGTTTTTCTGCGCGCGCGAGGGTTGGGTGCTTGTTGACGCGGACTACTCGCAGATAGAACTGCGAGTTTTAGCTCACATAGCGCACGATAAAAGCATGATAGAGGCGTTTAAAAACGGTGACGATATCCACGCCATCACCGCCTCTCAGGTGTTCAATCTGCCGCTTGACATGGTAACTCCGCTTATGAGAAGCCGCGCAAAGGCGGTAAACTTCGGAATAGTTTACGGAATCGGCGCGTTTTCGCTTGGCAAGGACATCGGCGTTACGACAAAGGAAGCCTCAAGCTATATCAAAAACTATCTGTCGCATTACAGCGGCGTTGACAAATATATGCAGGACGTGGTCGAAAAGGCAAAGCTTGACGGCTATGTTGAAACCATGTTCGGCAGGCGGCGCTACCTTCCCGAATTAAGCTCGGGCAAGCATATGCTGCGCGCGTTCGGCGAGCGCGTCGCAAGAAATATGCCGATCCAGGGAACAGCCGCCGACATTATCAAAATCGCCATGGTGCGTGTGGACGAGCGCCTCAAAAAAGAGGGACTGCGCGCAAGACTTATTTTGCAGGTTCACGACGAATTGATAGTCGAGGCGCCTCAGGACGAGAGCATGCGCGTCGCTATGCTTCTTCAGGAGGAAATGGAAAACGCGGTGCGCCTTGATGTTCCGCTGACAGCCGACGCGGCGGTGGGAAGGACTTGGTACGATGCAAAAGGATAACAGCCTTAAATATATAGCCTTTGTCTGCACGGGCAACACCTGCCGCAGCCCTATGGCTGAGGGTATTTTCAACAAAGCCGCTGAGGATCGCGGATTGAATGTCCGCGCCGTAAGCTTCGGAATGGCGGCGGTCGCGGGCATGCCTCCCTCAAAAAACGCGGTCGAGGTCTGCGGCGAAATAGGAGTTGACATCAGCGCTCACCGCTCGCATTTTATCTACGATTTCCAGCTCGGCGACTTTGACAAAATCTACTGCATGTCGCAGGAGCATGCGCTGATCCTCTCCCAGAGCATCGGCTATCCGCTCGAGAATATCGAGGTTCTCAACGTAGCCGACCCGTACGGTCAGAGCGTTGAGATATACCGAATGTGCCGCGATATTATCGTCACCTGCGTCGACGAAATTTTAAGGGCTTATGAGAATTGAGCGAATGACAGCCGAACACCTTGACGGTGTTGAGGCGCTTGAAAAAAGCTGCTTTTCGCACCCGTGGTCGCGCCAAAGCCTTGAACGGGAGCTTGAAAACGAGCAGTCGCTTTTCTACGCGGCGGTCGAGGACGGACAGGTCATCGGCTATATCGGCATGAGCTTTGTGCTTGACGAGGGCTATATCTATAACGTTGCGGTTGATGGGAATCACCGCAAAAATGGCGTCGGCAGCGCGCTTATCCGCACTCTCGTCACTCACTGCAAAAAGGAAGGCTTTGCCTTTCTGACGCTTGAGGTGAGGGAGAGCAACGCGGCGGCAAGGTCGCTGTATCGGCATTTCGGCTTTATCAAGGTGGGCGAGAGGGAGAATTACTACTCCGACCCGACCGAAAACGCCGTTTTAATGACATTATATTTCTAATGGAGAATTAAGATGAAGATACTCGCAATAGAATCATCCTGCGACGAAACCGCGGCGGCGGTGGTTGAGGACGGCAGAAAGGTGCTTTCATCGGTCGTAGCCTCTCAGGTGGAGGAACACAGGCTCTACGGCGGCGTAGTGCCCGAAATTGCCTCACGCCGTCACGCTGAGGCAATCGTGCCCGTTGTGTCGCAGGCGTTGGAGCAGGCAAAGCTTGCGCTTGATGACATTGACGCGCTTGCCGTTACATACGCGCCCGGGCTTATCGGGGCGCTGCTTGTCGGCGTAAACTTCGCCAAGGGGCTGTCGCTTTCAACAGGGCTGCCGCTTGTGCCGGTTCATCACCTGCGGTCGCACATTGCGTCCAATTATATTTCTAATCAAGAATTAAAACCGCCGTTTCTCTGCCTTGTGGTATCGGGAGGTCACAGCCATATCGTTATGGTTGAGGACTACACCAAAATGAAAATCATCGGCAGGACCCGCGACGACGCGGCGGGCGAGGCGTTTGACAAGGCGGCGCGCACAATGGGAATGCCCTATCCCGGCGGGATAGAGCTTGACAAAGTTGCCGAGTCGGGCGATCCTCGCGCGTTTAAGCTTCCGCGCCCTACGGTACACGACGCGCCGTATGATTTCAGCTTTTCGGGGCTGAAAACCGCGGTTATCAACCTGCTTCACAACTCAGCCCAAAAGGGCGTTGAGCTAAACAAAGCCGACGTTTGCGCGTCCTTCCGCTACGCGGTCGTAGACTGCCTGTGCACAAACTTTTTAAAGGCGGCAGACGACCTCAACGTCGATAAGCTTGTAATAGCGGGCGGCGTTTCGGCAAATTCGCTTTTGCGCAGAACTCTTTTTGAAGAATGTGAAAAGCGCGGCTTTAAGTTTTATATGCCCGACAAATCCCTCTGCGGCGACAACGCCGCCATGGTGGGGGCGCAGGGCTATTACGAATACCTCGCGGGCAAAACCGCGGGAACAGACCTGAACGCTTATGCTACAATGAGCATTGAAGAATAAGCAAACGATAAAGGAGGTATATTTATGAGTGAAGAATTTAATCCGTATGTAAATCCCGAAAACAATCAGACCGCGCAGCCGGCTTATACAGCGCCGCAAAGCCCGTGGCAGCAGCCGGCTCAGTCTCCTGTGCAGCCTCAGCCGCCGCAGATGCCGTTTCAGCCTCAAGGCTACGTTTATCCGCCGCAGCCCACAAATGCTCAGCGTGTAAACTACCGCGCTTACGCGGCGCAAAAAAGCAGCTCGGGAGCGGCAAAGGCTTTTGGAATAGTGTCGTTTATCATCGGCTGCTTTGTGCTGATGATCGCGAGCATGATCTTCTTCAACTTTCGCACCACGGTAACTCAAAAGTACAATTACGCGCTTTCATGGGGCTTTATAACAGGACTGCCCGCCATTATTTTCGGCGTGGTTTCTATTATGAAAAAGACCGAAAAAAAGATTTTCCCGATCCTGGGCATAGCGTTTGGTGCAATTCTGCTGATTGCGGCGTTTATTACATACTTCTTTATGGTAAACACTGCTCCCGAGGTTCCGCGCTATTACTATTGATCACAAAATAATCCAATAAAAGGAGAAAGCATAATATGGACGAGTTTTTTACGGAAAAGACCATGGCGGCAGACCCGCTTGAGGATCAGACGCCAAAGGAGAATCCGGCCGAGGCGCCAAACCCTTACGAGGCAAGACCAAACCCTGCCTCTTTTGAGCAGCCCAAGCCTCAGTATCAGCCGCCGCAGCCGCAGTACATGCCGCCTCAGTATCAGCCGCCGCAGTACCAACAGCCTCCGCAATACATGCCGCCTCAGCAGCAGTATATGCAGCAGCCGCCTCAGTATCAGCCGCCGCAGTACCGTCCGCAGCCTAACGAATACTACAGACCGGTCCAGCCGAAGTACCATCAGGTTTACAGACAGCCTGTTCCGGGCGGCGGAGCGGCTAAAGCGTTTGCCATCGTGGCGTTTGTAGCGGGCTGTATTTCGATTTCGCTTCTGTTTGTTTTGCTTATGGCGGCAGGTTCAACAACTTCGACTTATAAGTACGCTTCAAGCCGAGGTGCTCTTGCGGCAGTGGCATTAGCTTACGGCTTCATTATCTCAGTACCCGGACTGGTGTTCGGCATTGTAGCCTTGTCAAAGAAAACAAACAAGTTCCCGCTTGCGATTTTGGGCACGATTTTTTCCGGCGCGCTTATTTTATTCGGAATAATAATGCTAACGACGGTCATGTGATCCGGAAGGAGAACCGATGAGTCAGGAACGTGATTACGACGCGATGTTCCGCGAATCGCAGCTAAGTAAATTTCCCAAGGAAAACGCCTCGCAGGAAAAGCGCTTTGACGAGCAGTTCCGCGAGAGTTACCAAAAACGCTCCGAGCCCAAGGCTCCCGTAACGCCCGAGATTCTCGACAGCACGGGTCGCCCCATAAAAAAGGCGGAGCGCGTTCCCGGGAGCATTCTTGGAATGATCTCGGCAATAATCGGCGTAGTCGCTCTTGTTTTGGTGTTTTTGGGAATGTTTGTGCATTTTATAATGTGGCTTAACATTCTTATCTGCCTTACGGGTATCGGCTTCGCCATAGCGGCGCTTATAAAGCGCGACACGGCAGGGCGCATTTTTGCGGTAATAGGAACCGTGCTCTGCATTTTTGATCTGCTTGTACAGCTTATCTGCATTATCGTTGTTGCGATAAGCTCGGGAATATCCGCGATAATAAAACTATTTTAAAAGGAATGATTCCAATGAAAAACCCAATCGTCACCATTGAAATGGAAAACGGAAAGCTCATAAAGGCTGAGCTTTATCCCGAAACCGCGCCCAATACCGTGGCTAATTTCTTAAGTCTCGCGGGCAGCGGCTTCTACAACGGGCTTACCTTCCACCGTGTTATCTACGGCTTTATGATCCAGGGCGGCTGCCCCGACGGAACCGGAATGGGCGGCCCGGGTTATCACATCAAAGGCGAGTTTTCGGCAAACGGCTTTAAAAACGACCTCAAACACACCGAGGGCGTGCTTTCAATGGCGCGCGCGATGATGCCCGATTCCGCCGGATCGCAGTTCTTTATCATGCACAGGACATCGCCTCACCTCGACGGCCAGTACGCCGCTTTCGGCAAGGTCGTCGAGGGCATGGACGTTGTAAACGAGATAGCCGAGTGCGACACCGATTTTGCCGACAAGCCTCTCGATCCTCAGGTAATAAAGAGCATGACGGTCGAGACCTTTGGTGAGAGCTATCCCGAGCCCGAAAAGGCGTAAAATCCGTATACTATTTATATAGTGATTTTTTAAAGCAGTTAAAAACAAAAGGAAGGTACATTTTATGAACGTTTTACTTGCAGGCGGAGCAGGATATATAGGCAGCCACACCTGCGTGGAGCTTATCGAGGCGGGGCACAGCGTTGTAGTTGCCGACAACTTCTCAAACTCCTGTCCCGAGGCTATTAAGCGTGTCGAAAAAATAACGGGCGCTCAGATACCTCTTTATGAAGCCGATGTATGCGACGCGGCGGCGGTCGAGAAAATTTTTTCCGAAAACAAAATCGACGCCGTAATTCACTTTGCCGGTCTTAAGGCGGTGGGCGAGAGCTGCGAAAAGCCGCTGCTCTATTACCGCAACAACATCGACTCGACATTGACTCTGCTTGAGACCATGCGGAAGTTTGACGTCAACAACTTTATTTTCAGCTCGTCCGCTACGGTTTACGGAACCCCGAAAATAGTTCCGCTGGTGGAAACGATGCCTACGGGCAGCCCCACCAACCCTTACGGCTGGACAAAGCTGATGATGGAGCAAATTTTGACCGACACCGCGAACGCCAACCCCGACATGTCGATCGTTATTCTGCGCTACTTCAACCCGATAGGCGCTCACAAGAGCGGGCTTATCGGAGAGGATCCCAACGGTATCCCCAATAACCTGATGCCGTACATCACCCAGGTAGCCGCCGGCAGGCTTCCTCAGCTTGGTGTGTTCGGCGACGACTATCCCACACACGACGGCACGGGCGTGCGCGACTACATCCATGTTGTAGACCTCGCGAAAGGTCACGTCAAGGCTATCGACTATTCGGGAGAGCACAAGGGCGTTGAGATCGTTAACCTCGGCACCGGCACCGGCTACAGCGTGCTTGACATCGTTAAGGCTTTTGAAAAGGTAAATAACATTAAAATACCTTATGTTATCAAGCCGCGCCGCGCAGGCGATATTGCCGAATGTTACGCAAACGCCGGGAAGGCTGAGCGCGTGCTCGGCTGGAAGGCGGAGAAGGATTTGGAAGAAATGTGCTATGATTCATGGAATTGGCAGTCAAATAATGTGAATGGTTACAAATAGTAATATCTTTTATTGTGAATTGTGACAAATTGCGATTCAAATCCTTGTTAAAATAAACGAAATAATTGATTTCCGTAAAAAAGTGATTTCCATTTTAGAATTTTTATTGACTTTTGGATAGCACTTGTATTATAATAGTATTGCTCATAGAAGCATTATCATTAAAGGAGGAAAAAAAGAAATGTACAAAAAAGCACTTAGCCTTCTGCTCGCGTTAATGCTTATCGTTACTTCGTTATCAGTTGCAATTATTTCAGTTGCAGCGACCGAAGACGGCGATTCTGCAGGCGTTACGGTTAAAGCTACTTCAAATCTCTTTGCTACAAAAGAGCAGTCCTTCTCGCAAGAGGACCTCGCAGCTAAAGATAATTTGGTAACAGTAACCTACTTTATTCAGTCTGCAGAGGGAATGGTCAACTGTGACTGGGAACTGACATATGACAGCTCCGTCCTCCAGTTTGACGAAGCTAATAACCAGGCAGACGGCAAGCTCAACGTTATGCCCTGCGCATCCGACGCTATGGTTAACACCAACGCCGGTGAAGGCATAATCGTTGGCAACTGCACAAACCTTACACCTTATGATCTTACCGATGCTAACGGCGACAGAACAGCTTTTGTTACCGCTACATTCAAGGTGATCGGTTCAGGTGACACAACTGTCAACCTCAACGTTAAGGATTTAAAAGTAACAAGTGCAAAGGGCGAAGCTTCTACAACTGACAAGGAAACTCAGCTCGTAGACAACGGCGTTGTTGCTTCCGACGCTCCCGAATACACAGCTCAGACTGAGGTTTACGGCGGAATATATGACGACGATTATGTAGAGCCCACAACAACAGAGCCCGTTGAAACAACAACAGAGCCCCAAGAAACAACAACAGAGCCCCAGTCTACAACCGAGCCCGTTGTTGAGGATACCTTCGTAGTAGCCGGTACTCCCGCTGACATCTTCGGAACAGCTTGGGACGGCACAAACGAAGACAACAAGATGACCGCTAATGAAGACGGCACCTTCACCAGGGATTACACTGTTGACAAGGCATTCGACGTAGTTCAGCTCAAGGCTGTTAAGAACGGCGCAGACTGGTTCGGCAACGAGACAGGCAACAATGTTACCTTTGCTATTACAGACGCAGGTACATTCACAGTAACCGCAACTCCTACCGAGGACGGATATGTTGTATCCGTAAGCGGCGACAACGTAGCTGATGTTCATTTTGAGGTTGGAACTGTATTCGCTGTTGGTAACGGCGAAGGCGCATGGCTCAACGGCGCAGCTTGGGATCCCGCTTCAGCTTCCAACGAGATGACAGAAGTTGCAGAGGGCGTATGGGAAATTGAGTTTGCCAACGTTCCCGACGGCTTCGAGCGTCAGATCAAGTTTGCTATCGACGGCGCATGGACACACAACTTCGGCGCACCCAAGGAAGATGTTCCCGAGTTTGAGAGCGGCGTTACATTTGAC
>ONMK01000028.1 GCA_900318905.1 uncultured Eubacteriales bacterium
ACTGGTCGCTGTTACGGGGATGATTCTTATAAGCTGCGTGTGCCTCGGCAGCCTTTACACCCAAACCGGGGCGGCGCGTCCGCACACCGCGGTTTCGGCGGAGCAAACAACCGCAGAGGGTTATTATGTCCGCGACTTTAACGGCAATATAGCGGTGTTCGTAAGCGGTTCGGACAAGCCGTTTAAGGTGACCTCAACGCGCACCTCGACCCTGCCAAAGCCCGATATTATCAAGCTGAAAAACGGTATTTACGCACAAAACAAACAGGAGCTCGAACGCATTTTAGAGGACTACTGCAGTTAGCCGCCACGCGGCAGGAAGCGCGGCAACGTGACGTTGCATCCGGCGCGCCTATTTTAAAATCGGTTTATATGGAGGGGCGGCATAACGGCGCATTAAAACATTTCTGTTACATTCGTAGGGGCAACCCTTGCGGTTGCCCAAATACGTTTCTGCAACGGCGCAACTTAATTCGCGGGAACAGAAGTTTTGTTAATCGCAAACGTATGATTCGCGTCGTGGGTCAAGCGTCACGTTTGCGCGGATTAGGTGCAGCGTCACGCTGCCTGACATGGGCAAGCCCTTTCACTACAACACAACTCAACTCTCAAACAAACTTGCCGTTGACTTTTCTCCCAATTTTTGCTATGATAGTATCAATAATGACTTAGTATGTAAAATCGGCTTATAGCGCGGTCTTATCTTGCGCAAGCTGATGAAAATATGCTTTGTGAATGTAAAGGAGATTGTACATATGATTTCTACCATAATCGATCAGTCGCTGGGACTTGAATTTCCTATTTTTCAGGGCGGCATGGCATGGGTCGCCGACGCTTCTTTGGCGGCGGGCGTTTCAAACGCGGGCGGCCTTGGTCTTATTGCGGCAATGAACTCAAACGGTGAGCAGCTTCGTGACGAGATCAGGAAGTGCAAGGAGCTGACAGACAAGCCCTTCGGCGTTAACATCATGCTGATGAGCCCCTTTGCCGACGAGGTAGCCGAGGTCGTGGTAGAGGAGAATATCCCCGTAGTCACAACAGGCGCGGGCAATCCCGGTAAATATATGGAAAAGTGGCTTGCCGCGGGTATCAAGGTCATCCCGGTAGTTCCGTCGGTGGCTCTTGCGCGCCGCATGGAAAAGCTCGGAGCCTTCGCGCTTATTGCCGAGGGCGGCGAAAGCGGCGGTCATGTGGGCGAGCTCACTACAATGGCTCTGGTGCCCCAGATCGTTGACGCGGTAAAGATCCCCGTTATTGCGGCGGGCGGAATCGCCGACGGCAGACAGGTAGCGGCTGCGTTTATGCTTGGAGCCGTGGGCGTTCAGGTAGGCACCCGCTTTTTGGTAGCCAAGGAATGCACAATAGCTCAGGAATATAAGGATAAGGTCTTAAAGGCTAAAGATATTGACTCCGTAGTAACGGGCAAGCGCCTCGGTCACCCTGTGCGCTCGCTCCGCAACCAGTTTACAAGGGAGTACTCAAAGGCTGAGTACGACTCGGTAAACTATCCCGACGACGAGCTTGAAAAGATGGGCGCTGGCGTTCTGCGCATGGCTGCCCGTGAGGGCGACGTCAAGAACGGCTGTGTTCTTGCGGGACAGGTCGCCTCAATGGTGACGCGCGAGCAGACCTCAAGAGAAATTATTACCGAGATGTTCGGCGAGGCCGAGGCGGTACTGAACGGAGCGACAAAATGGGTAAAATAGCATTTGTATTTTCAGGACAGGGCGCTCAGTACAGCGGCATGGGCAAGGCGATGTATGACGCTTCGCCCGCGGCTAAGGCTGTGTTCGACATGGCGGACAGTATTCGAAAGGGCACTTCAAATCAGTGCTTCGAGGGCACAATGGAGGAGCTTACCCAGACGGTAAACACCCAGCCCTGCGTTTTCGCGGCTGATTTGGCGGCGGCGCGCGCTCTTGCCGAAAAGGGCATCAAGCCCGACTGCGTGGCCGGATTCTCGCTGGGCGAGATAGCGGCTCTCGCTTTTTCGGGAGCGCTCGCGGACGAGGAGGCTTTCAAGCTTGTCTGCAAGCGCGGCGAGCTGATGGACAGCGCGGCTAAGGCCAACCCCGGCGCGATGGTCGCAGTGCTTAAGATAACTCCCGGGCAGGTCGAGGAGATCTGCCGAAAATTTGACAAAACATATCCCGTAAACTATAACTCTCCGGCTCAGACGGTTGTCGCAACAACAGTTGAAAACGCCGAGGCGTTCTGCGAGGCGGTCAAAGAGGTCGGCGGCAGGGCAAAGCAGCTTCCCGTAAGCGGCGCTTTCCACTCTCCGTTTATGGCTGAGGCGGCAAAGGGACTGGCTTTGTACATGGAAAACGTCGAGTTCTCTCAGCCCGAGGTCACGATCTACTCCGACTACACCGCAAAGCCCTATGAGGGCGACTTCAAGGAGCTTGTCAGGGCACAGGTCGAGAACCCCGTGCGCTGGCAGACCATTATGGAAAACATGAAAGCACAGGGCGTTGATACCGTAATCGAGGTCGGCGTGGGAAAAACTCTGCAGAACCTCTGCAAGCGCACCTTCGACGACATAAAGGCGTATAAGGTCGAAACACCCGAGGACATAGACAAAATCGAACTGTAATGAGGTGTACATATGAATTTTGAGAACAAAACAGCCGTTATCACAGGAGGCTCACGCGGTATCGGACTTGCTATAGCGAAAAAGCTCGCCGAAAACGGCGCGAATATAGCTATCCTATATGTGGGCGACGAGTCCGAGGGCAAAAACGCCGTTGAGGAGCTTAAGCAGTACGGCACAAAGGTTGAGCAGTATTTCTGCGACGTGTCCGACTTTGAGGCTTCAAAAAAGGTTGTGGACGCCGTTATTGAGGAGTTCGGCGGCATTGATATTCTTATCAACAACGCGGGCATTACCCGCGACAAGCTGGTGCTCAACATGGACGAAAAGGACTTTGACGCGGTAATCAACGTCAACCTTAAGGGCACCTTTAATATGATAAAGCACACCTACAAGCACTTTATGAAGAAGCGCAGCGGCAGGATCGTAAGCACCTCGTCGATTGTCGGCCTGATAGGCAACGCAGGTCAGGCTAACTACTCCGCTTCAAAGGCGGGCATTATCGGCCTTACAAAATCGGTCGCGCGCGAGCTTGCGGGCAGAGGAGTAACTGTTAATGCCGTAGCTCCCGGCTACATCGGCACCGACATGACAAACGCCCTTTCCGACAAGGTAAAGGAGACCATGCAGGCGCAGATCCCGGCTAAGAGGATCGGAACTCCCGAGGACGTTGCGAACGTTGTTGCGTTTTTGTGCAGCGACGAGGCCTCATACGTTACGGGTGAGGTTATCCGCGTAGACGGAGGACTTGCGATTTAATTCGGAATGCGGAATTATTGAATCTATAAAAAGGCAAATATTTCCGGATTTTCTTATATACAAGGAAGTGATTACATAATGAGCAGACGAGTTGTAGTAACAGGTCTGGGTGCCGTAAGCCCTGTCGGAAACGACGTTCCCACCATGTGGAAAAACCTTGTTGACGGCGTAAACGGTATCGCGGAGATCACCGCGTTCGACACCTCCGACTTAAAGGTGCATATAGCAGGTACGGTAAAGGACTTTCAGCCCGAGCTTTATTTTGAAAAGAGAGAGGCAAAAAAGCTTGATATCTATTGCCAGTACGCCATAGCGGCGGCACAGCAGGCGGTCGACGACAGCAAAATCCTCGGTACTGTAGACGAAAACCGCTTCGGCGTATATATCGGCGCCGGAATCGGCGGCCTCAATACATTTGTAAACAACACCGTGGGACTTGAAAACGGCGGCCCCAGAAAGGTAAGCCCCTTCTTTATTCCCATGATGATAGGCAATATAGCCACGGGCAACGTGGCGATCCGCTTTAACGCAAAGGGCGTTTCGCTCTCGGTAATGAGCGCGTGCGCTACCGGCACAAACTCGATAGGCGAGGCGTTCCACGCAATCAAGGACGGATACGCGGACGCTATAATAGCCGGAGGCGCCGAGGCGGTAGTGGCAAGGCTGACTATCGCGGGCTTCCAGAATATGAAGGCGCTCTCCACCAATCCCGACCCGGCAAAGGCCTCGCGCCCGTTTGATAAGGATCGCGACGGCTTTGTAATGGGCGAGGGCGCAGGTATGCTTGTGCTTGAGGAATACGAGCACGCAAAGGCTCGCGGTGCCAAGATTTACGCCGAGTTTTCGGGCTACGGCAACACCTGTGACGCTCACCACGTTACGGCTCCCGACCCCGAGGGCGCGGGACTCGCAAGGGCAATTGAGATCGCCTTTGACGAGGCGAATGTGCCTGACGACGCAGAGATCTACATCAACGCTCACGGAACAAGCACCCACCTAAACGACCTTACCGAGACCATCGCCATCAAAAAGGCTCTCGGCGAGAAGGCGTACACCGCAAGCATAAGCTCAACCAAGTCGATGACAGGCCATATGCTGGGTGCTACCGGCGCTATCGAGGCTATCGCGGCTGTAAAGGCTATCGAGGAGGGCGTTATTCCCCCGACAATCAACCTCGACGAGCCCGATGAAGGTCTTGACCTTGACTACACGCCGAACACCGCTAAAAAGCGCGCCGTCAATGTTGCCGCCTCAACAAACCTCGGCTTCGGCGGCCACGACGCGTGTGTAGTTTTCAAAAAGATTTAAGGCAATACCGCGCAATTCGCGGCGCATGCCTTGCTTGATTATTATTCCGTCAGGCTGCCCCAAAAATCGCGGCAAGGCGTCAGCCTTACCTAAATTGTTTGTACACTCTGACGAAAAATCTTACTGCGCAATCCGCACACCTGAATTATGCGGAATTGCCTTAACGGAGGAATTGAAATGATCGATATCGCAACCCTTAAGGAATACATAAAGGTACTGGAGGACAGCTCTTTGCAGACGCTTGAGCTCTCCGACGGAAAAGACTCAATTTATCTTGAAAAGCCCTCGGCGGCTGCACCTGCCGCTGCGCCTGTTGCCGCAGTTCCCGCTGTAAGCGCGCCCGCTCCCGTTCAGGAGGCTGCTCCCGCCGACAGCGGAAAAACAATCAACGCACCCATAGTAGGCGTTTTCTACGCCGCTCCTTCGCCCGACAGCGAGCCGTATGTATCGGTTGGCAAAAGAGTAAGCAAAGGCGACACCGTCTGCATTATCGAGGCTATGAAGTGCATGAACGAGATCCAGGCGGAAGCCGACGGAGAGATCACCGAGGTGCTTGTAAACAACGGCGATTTGGTAGAGTTTGACCAGCCGCTGTTTAAGGTAAAATAAGTCGCGCAAGCGTGACGCTTGACCCGGTACGCGAATCAAACGTTTGCTTTAAACAAACCTTCAATTCCCGCGAGATTGGGCACGCCGTTGCAGAAACGTTTTTGTTAGCAGACGTTTTCCAAAGGCGGAGTTGGATGGAACGTCACGTTCCCGTGGCGGCAAAGGAGAAAAATATGAACCAACAGGAAATTATGAAAATACTTCCTCACCGCAACAATATGCTGCTTGTTGAGGAATCCGAAATGCTCGACGAAAACACCGCCAAGGGCAAATATACAATAAAGGGCGACGAGTTCTTTTTGAACGGACACTTTCCCGGCAACCCCGTTGTTCCGGGCGTTATCCTCTGCGAAATGATGGGACAGGCAAGCTGCTGCCTGCTCGCCGACAAGGTGAGCGACTGCACGCCCTACTTTACCAAAATGGACAAGGTAAAGTTCAAAAACCCCGTAAAGCCCGGCGATACTCTCGAGAGCGTCTGCACCCTTACCAAAAACAGGGGTCCGTTTTACTTTATCGATGCCAAGGGTTATGTTGACGGCAAGCTGTGCGTTTGCGCCGAGCTGTCGTTCGCGCTTGTACCCAACGAGAAATAATAAAGGCGATACCGCCTTACTTTTATCACTACTGGATGTGAAAAAATGTTTTCTAAAATTTTGATTGCCAACCGCGGCGAGATCGCCGTAAGAATAATCCGCGCGTGCCGTGAAATGGGCATTTCCACCGTCGCTATCTACTCAAAGGCGGACAAAGACGCTATGCATGTTCAGCTTGCCGACGAAAGCTACTGCGTGGGCGGAAACCGCGTGGCGGACAGCTATCTTAATATCCCGGCTATCCTGACCGTGGCTGTTGAAAGTGGCGCCCAGGCCATTCACCCGGGCTACGGACTGCTCAGCGAGAATGCCAAGTTCGTTTCGCTGTGCGAGCAGTGCAATATCAATTTTATCGGCCCTACCTCCGATATGATCGCCATGCTCGGCGACAAGGACATGGCGCGCAAGACCATGCGCGCGGCCGGAGTTCCCGTAACTCCTGGCTGCGACGTTATCGAGGACGTTAATCAGGCTAAGATAGAGGCGGAGAGAATAGGCTTTCCGTTGCTTATAAAGGCGCGCTCGGGCGGCGGCGGACGCGGAATCCGCAGAGTCGATTCGATTGACCGCTTTGAGGAGGCGTTCCTTTCGGCGAGCGCCGAGGCAAAATCCGCTTTCGGCGACGGCGCGTGCTACATAGAAAAGTTCATTCACCCCGTAAAGCACATCGAAATGCAGCTGCTTTGCGATAAATATAACAACATCATCTGTCTGGGCGAGCGCGAGTGTTCGGTCCAGCGCAAAAATCAGAAGATGATCGAGGAGAGCCCCAGTCCGGCTCTTGATGAAAAAACCCGTAAAAAGATGATGGCGGCGGCTGTAAAGGCGGCAAAGGCTGTTCACTACGTAAACGCGGGCACGGTTGAGTTTTTGCTCGACCACGACAACAACTTCTACTTTATGGAGATGAACACCCGTTTGCAGGTCGAGCACGGCGTTACCGAGATGGTGACCGGTCTTGACATCGTTCAGTGGCAGATACGCATTGCGGCGGGCGCAAGGCTCACGCGCACCCAGGACAGCATTTTCACCCACGGAAACGTCATCGAGTGCCGCATCAACGCCGAGAACCCCGAAAAGGGCTTCCGTCCAAGCTGCGGAAGGATAAAGAGGCTCCATACTCCGGGCGGCAGCTTTGTGCGCTTTGACACCGCGATTTACCAGGACTATGTTGTTCCGCCGTACTACGATTCGATGATCGGCAAGCTTATTGTTCAGGCGCGCAGCCGTGCCGAGGCTATCCGCAAAATGAAAATGGCGCTATCGGAGCTTACTATCGACGGTATCGACATCAACCGCGATATCCTTGCGGAGATCCTCTCCGATGACCGCTTTGTAAGCGGCGAGTACACCACCGACTTTATGCTTGACTTTGAGCGCGAGCACGGAAGGAACAACTGATTACATTATTTTTATAAGATATAACGCGGCGGAATTGTTAAAAATGTTCCGCCGTAAACAAAAAGAAAGGTATTGCTATGGATTTTTTTGCCTTTGTAAAACCGAAAAACGAGCTTGAATCCTCGCCCGACGCTAAGCAGAACGTGCCGTTTGTGCCCGAGGAAATGTGGATGAAGTGCCCCAAGTGCAACACAATGCTCCTCACCACCGATATGGAGGAGAACTTCAACGTGTGTACCAGGTGCGGCCACCACTTCCGAATGAGCTCAAAGCAGCGAATCGAGATGTTTGCCGACGGCGAAAGCTTTGTTGAGCATGACGCTGAATTGACAAGCTCAAATATCCTCGACTTTCCGGGCTATGACTCAAAGCTTGAAAAGGCAAAGCAAAAGGCAAAGGAATCCGTCATCTGCGGCGAGTGCCTTATAGGCGGAGTAAAAACCGTACTCTGCGTTATGGAAGCAGGCTTTATGATGGGCAGCATGGGAACCGTAACGGGCGAAAAAATCACCCGCGCCTTTGAATACGCAACCGAAAACCGCCTGCCTGTTGTTATTTGCACCGTTTCGGGCGGCGCGCGTATGCAGGAGGGTATCCTCTCGCTTATGCAGATGGCAAAAACCTCGGGAGCGGTCAAGCGCCACAGCGACGCGGGGCTTTTGTACATAACCGTTCTCACCGACCCCACGACCGGCGGCGTAACGGCGTCGTTTGCCATGGAGGGCGATATTATACTTGCCGAGCCGAATACCCTTGTAGCCTTTGCGGGCCCCAGGGTAATCGAGCAGACAATGCGCCAAAAGCTTCCCAAGGACTTCCAGACCTCTGAGTTTGTAATGCAGAAGGGCTTTATCGACGCGGTCGTAAGCCGCGACAAGCTAAAATCAACTGTGGCAAAGCTGCTTAAAATGCACGGTTATAAGGAGGCGGCGCAATGACTGCATATGAAAAGGTAATGGCGGCGCGCGACGCTAAAAAGCTTACCGCCGTTGATTATATTGCTCACATGTTCGGCGACAGCTTCATCGAGCTGCACGGCGACAGAAGATACTCCGACGACAAGGCGATAGTGGCAGGTATAGCAATGCTTTACGACACGCCCGTTACCGTCATCGGCATTGAAAAAGGGCGCAACACCCGCGAGCGCATGGAGCGCAATTTCGGTCAGGCTCAGCCCGAGGGATACCGCAAGGCTCTGCGCCTTATGAAGCAGGCTGAAAAGTTCCGCAGACCGGTGCTCTGCCTTGTCGATACAAGCGGCGCGTACCCCGGAATAGGCGCCGAGGAGCGCGGACAGGGACAGGCTATAGCCGAAAACCTGATGGAAATGATGACGCTCAAAACCCCTATACTCACCATTCTAATAGGCGAGGGCGGCAGCGGCGGCGCACTTGCGCTTGCTGTTTCGGACGAGGTCTGGATGATGGAAAACTCGGTTTATTCCGTAATCTCACCCGAGGGCTGCGCGTCTATCCTCTGGAAGGACAGCTCAAAGGCTCCCCAGGCGGCAGAGGCGCTTAAAATGACGGCTCAGGATCTGTTTCAGCTCGGCGTTGTAGAGCGTATCATCCGCCAGCCAAAGGCTGAGGACGGCGCAATGTTCGAGAGCCTTAAGCTGCTTATCGGCAGAACCTTTGAAAAGAACCTTATGCTCTCGGATGAGGAGCTTACAGAGCAGAGATACGCGCGGTTCAGGAAAATCGGCACATCACATATCGAATAAAAAACAACCGGCTCAACCTTTCGGAGATGAGCCGGCTTTTTGTTCATATAGTTTTTTCTGACAATTATCATTTAATGTCCTTTGTTTCAAGGGTGTATTTTGTTTCAACAAAGCAGGTGTAGTTTTGGCTTTCAGTTGAAACCGTAACATTAAGCGTTTGGTTTTCTGTGGGAAGATTGTAGTAGAATACGGCGGAACAGCTCTCGCACGGATCAAAGGAATACGCAACGTCCTCGCCTGAATTGTTGAACTCCGCAAAAGCGAATGCTTCGGCGTCAAGCTTTTCGCCGAGCGTTAGCGAGGGAATTTCGTATATTTGAGATGAATTGGTGTTGTTTGTTACCTCTACAAAAAAAGCGACCTGCTGCTTTGTGCTGTCAAAATTAGCTGTTTTTTGGGAGACTCTGACGCTTTTTAGAGTTATTACACCCGAGCCGAAGTCGTAGGATTCGCCCACCTTGTGAACTGTATTGTCGGACTTTTCGGACAATCCTGAACCGTCTGAATCGGAATCGTCAAAATCGTAGTCGGGCTCGCTTTCAACAAGCTTGAAGCTTTTGTCGTAAAGCTCTTTTTCCCTGTCCATTACATCCGCTGATTTTCTGTAGTGCTTCAGCTCCGCGCTAAGCGAAAACGCCTGAATAGCCACGTTTGCCACAAGCGCCGCCGCGATCACCGAAAGCACGCACAGAGCCGCTATTTTAAGTCCCTTTCCGCTTTTTGCGGCAACGGGCTTTTTGTTTTCCTCAATATCGGGCTCAACACAAGGAGAAGAAGCCGAAACGGGAGCCTGAACGGTCGGCGCGGGCTGCGGCGCAAAGGATGCTGTCTGCTCTGAAGGAGCCGCGGGAGTACCGCAGATAGGGCATACAAGCTCGTCGTCATATGTAAATCCGCAATAGCTGCATTTCATTGTTATCACCTCTTAAACAATCATAGCATACGCCGATAGAAAAGTCAAACCCGTTGCCACGGGAGGGCAGTACGCGAATCAGGTGTTTGCAATTGACAAAACTTCCGTTCCCGCGAAATAGCTTGCGTTGTTGCGGAAAGGATTTAATGCGCCGTTATACCGAACTTTCCTATAAACCGATTTATCCAAAGGCGCGCCTCCTGCCGCGTGGCGGCCGTCACGTTTTCGCTTCCTGCCGCGTGGCGGCAAAAAGTTCTTGCAAGTCGCGGCTGTTTGTGCTATTATAGTAAACGTATAACTATGCAAATCAAAAATCATTGAAAAAGAGGTTTGATTATGTCGTCTGGAAACGCAATCGGCGTTTTTGACTCGGGCTTGGGCGGACTGAGCGCGGTCAAGGAGTTTTTAAACATACTGCCTGCCGAAAAAATCATTTACTTCGGCGATACGGGACGTGTGCCCTACGGAACGCGCAGCCGCGATACCATTCGCAAATACGCCTTTCAGGACGCGCAGTTTCTGCTCAGCCGCAATGTAAAGATGATCGTTGCCGCCTGCGGCACCGTAAGCTCGGTCGCGGGCGCGCCCCTTGAGGAAAAGCTCGCCGTACCATACACGGGTGTGGTCAATCCCACGGCTTACACCGCCGTAAGAAAAACGCGCAACGGCAAAATCGGCGTTATAGGAACCGCCGCCACGGTCGGCAGCCACAGCTACAAGCTCAGATTACAGAAGCTCAACCCCGACGTTCAGGTGTTTGAGCAGGCGTGTCCGCTGTTTGTGTCGCTTGTTGAAAACGGAATAATCCACCGCGACGACCAGATAACGCGCCTTGTCGTGCGCCGTTATATGGCGGAGCTCAAGGACAACGGCGTCGATACCGTGATCCTCGGCTGCACTCATTTTCCGCTTCTGCGAGAGGCTATCTCCGACTACATGGGCGAGGACGTGACGCTTGTGGATTCGGGTTTTGAAACCGCAAACTACGCCGCCAAGGTGCTTAAAGAAAACGATCTGCTCAACGACGACGCTTCGGTAAAGCAGCCCGAATTTTTTGTAAGCGACACTCCCGACGGCTTTGAGAGCGTTGCGGGGCTGTTTTTGGGCAGAGATATGGAGCATACCGTAACCCAAATCGACATTGAACAGTATTGAGGATGTTTTATGGATAAGGAAAAAGACAGAGAACGCTACCTGATTTCGATTCTCGGCGAGCAGAAGCTTGACGGCGAGACCGACAAGGTCGAGGTGCTCACCGCGGGAAACTTTATAAAGAAAAAAGACCACTTTTATATAGGCTATAAGGAATATGACGAGGACAACCCCGAAACCTTCTACAACAACCTTATCAAGGTAGAGGGCGACACTGTCACTATCAACCGAAAGGGACCCATGCGCTCGCAGCTCATGCTTCAAAGGGGCAGACGGCACCAGTGCATTTACCAGACTATAGCGGGCGATTTGAACATAGGCGTGTTCACAAAAACGCTCAACAACAACCTTACCGAAAAGGGCGGCTCGCTTGAGGTCAGCTACACTCTCGACTTCAACACCGACCTGGTGAGCGAAAACCGCTTTCTGATCACCGTTGAAGAAAAACAAAACACTGTGAGGTAAAATTATGGATACATATTCTTTGGTTGTCGCGCGGCTCAGGGAGGCTGTAGCGGCGGCTGTGAACAAGGCTGTTGAAAAGGGCGAGCTGCCTCAGGCTGAGCTTCCCGACTTTATAATAGAAACCCCTGCCGACAACAAAAACGGCGACTTTGCCACAAACGCGGCTATGGCGGGCGCTAAATGCTTCCGCATGCCGCCTTTTAAAATCGCCAAGGCTATCACCGATAACCTCGATTTGAGCGGCACATTCTGCGACCGCTTCGAAACGGCGGGACCGGGCTTTATCAACTTCTTTCTCGGTGCTGACTTCTACGCCGAGGTAATCAAAGATATTCTCTCGGATCGCGAGGGCTACGGCTCGTCCGACTTCGGAAAGGGCGAAAAGGTGAACGTCGAGTTCGTATCCGCGAACCCCACGGGGCCGATGCACATGGGCAACGCCCGCGGCGGCGCTCTGGGCGACTGCCTTGCGGCGGTGCTCTCAAAGGCGGGCTATAACGCTTACCGCGAGTTTTATGTAAACGACGCCGGCAACCAGATAGAAAAGTTCGCCAATTCGCTTGAGGCTCGTTACCTGCAAATCTATAAGGGCGACGAGATAGTGTTCCCCGAGGACGGCTATCAGGGCGCCGATATCACCGAGCTTGCTCAGGAGTTTGCCGACATAAACGGCGACAGCTATGTTGAAAAGGACAGCGCCGAGCGCAAAAAGGCGCTTGTTGACTACGCTCTGCCCAAGAACATCAAAAAGATGCAGGAGGACATGGCGACATATAAAATCACCTATGACAAATGGTTCTTCGAGAGCGAGCTCCACAAGAGCGGCAAGGTCAGGGAGATCGTAGACCTGCTCACCGAAAAGGGACTTACCTATGAGCAGGACGGCGCGGTCTGGTACAAAAACAAGCAGGTCGTCACCGAAAAGCTGCTCAAAGAGGGCAAGTCGCAGCAGTACATCGACAACCTTGAGCTAAAGGACGACGTGCTTATCCGCAAAAACGGCAACCCGACATACTTCGCGGTGGATATTGCTTATCATAAAAACAAATTCGACCGCGGCTTTACCACCCTTATCGACATCTGGGGCGCCGACCACCACGGCCATGTAATGCGCATGAAGGGCGCTATGGACGCCATAGGCTGCAGCGGCGACGATTTGACTATTGTTCTTATGCAGCTCGTAAAGCTTGTTCGCGGAGGCGAGATTGTAAAGATGAGCAAGCGCACGGGCAAGGCGATCCAGCTGAGCGACTTGCTTGAGGAAGTTCCCGTTGACAGCGCAAGGTTCCTGTTCAACACGCGCGAGGCAAACACCCAGATGGACTTCGACCTCGACCTGGCGGTCGCTCAGGACAACCAGAACCCCGTTTATTATGTCCAGTACGCCCACGCGCGCATTTGCAGCATATTCAAGGCGCTTGCAGCCGACGGTATCACTCCGCGCAAATGCACCGACAGCGAGCTTAAGCTGCTAACGGCTCCCGAGGAAAAGGAGCTTATCAGCCTGCTTTCGCTGTACACCTCAGAGGTGATAAGCGCAGCTAAGGCTTACGACCCCACAAGAGTTACGCGCTATGTCACGTCGGTCGCCACTCTGTTCCACAAGTTCTACAACGCCTGCCGCGTAAAGGGCGGGGACGAGGGACTTATGCAGGCGCGCATGGCTCTCTGTGACTGCACAAGAGCGGTAATCAAAAACGTGCTTACAATGTTCAACATCAACTGCCCCGACAGCATGTGATGCTGTCTGTAATATAAACCGAAAGGAAGATAAAAATGGCTTTAGAATACAAAAAAGCGTTTGACCTCATCACCGAAAGAGTTGAGAATGAGCTGAAAAAAACAGGCTACACCAGAGAAAAGGTAGCTTCCGACGACGATAACGAGCTTGTGGCGCTGTTTACAAGCGAGAACGTCGCCTACTCGGTGCTTTACACCGTTGACAGACAGCTTATGACGCTGCGCACCTGCGGAATGACTGCCGACGAAGGCCCCGACAACGACTGGAAAACCCTTGCAACATGGCTGTACGACGACTCTGTTTCAACCCAGAAGGACGCCGAGAGCATCGCAAACGACTTTGTTGAGGGCGTTTCGGGCACTGTAGCCATCAAGCGCGCAAAGCAGACCAAGTCAAAAAAGAAAAAGAGCGACGACGGCAACGCCGATCCCAAGTTTTTGGCAAAACGCTTCATCACGCTTTTCCCCGAGCTTAGAGATGAGATCCAGGAGGAAGAGGACTGCTACTATCCCTTCCGCGGCGCGACCTTCGCCAAGGAGCACCTCGCTCCCAAGCTTCCGCCTTTTATAAAGACAGCCGGCAAAAAAGACCTTGAAAAGCTGGGCAGCATTTTCAACACCCAGTACGGCAACGGCAACGCCGACACCCGCGCGGTGATCACCACCGTTGTTTTAAACAGCCTTGACGACGCCGAGTACACCAAGCTTGCCGAGACCTTTGACAAGGATCTGGAAATAGCGGCAAGGTTCGCCCGCAAATACAAGGGCAAAACCGTTAAGCCCGAGGTCGTAAAGGCTAAAAAGCCGTCAAGATTCGCGACCCTGAGAGACGCGCAGAAATAATATTTCAGCGGACAGCGGTTAGAAGTTAGTGATTAGTGAATTTAAACATCACTAATCACTGATGACTAACTGAAAAAACCGCTTGACAAAGCGTAAAATGTATGATAAAATAGCTTTACCTCTAAAAGGGGCTTTATTTTTGTGCCCTGTTGAGGGAGGCTAAAATTATTCCGAATAACCGGGAGGTGCCGTTATGAGAGTTAAAATCACATTGGCCTGCACAGAATGCAAACAGCGCAA
>ONMK01000051.1 GCA_900318905.1 uncultured Eubacteriales bacterium
TGATTACAACGATCTTATCTGCTCCCGCGACGGTGCGCATACGGTGAGCGATTATAAGAACCGTTTTGTTCTTAATCAAACGTGAGAGCGACTGCTGGATCAGTGTTTCGTTTTCCGCGTCAAGCGAGGCTGTCGCTTCGTCAAGCAGAATAACGGGCGCGTCCTTGAGGAAAGCGCGTGCGATTGAAATTCTCTGGCGTTCGCCGCCGCTGAGCTTCGCGCCGTTCTCTCCGATAACGGTGTTGTAGCCGTCGGGCAAGCGTGAGATGAATTCGTCGCAGTTGGCGAGCTTTGCCGCATTCATGACCTCCTCGTCTGTCGCGTCCTTCTTTCCGATACGGATGTTCTCCTTGATCGTGTTGTTGAAAAGCGTTACATCCTGAAATACAATGGAATAATAATTCAAAAGCGCCTCGGGATCTATATCGGAGATATCCTCGCCGCCGAAGGTGATTTTGCCCTTAGTCGCGTCCCAGAATCGCGCGGCTAAACGGGAGACAGTAGTTTTACCTCCGCCCGACGGTCCGATCAGAGCCGTGACCTCGCCTTGCTTTGCGGTAAAGCTGACGTCGCTTAAAACCGTTTCATCGTCGTTGTATTCAAATCCGACGTTTTCAAACTTAATGTCAAAGCTTTCGGGCTTAAATTCCTGTTTGCCCTCCTGCTTTTTGATTTCATTCATAGCGTTTGTGCGGTCGATATTGACCTGTGCGGCATTAAGAGCGCCGAGGTTTATAAGCGTGCCCGCCATCGGCTCGTACAGTCTTGATACGACCAACAGGAACATAAAGAAGGTGATGACTGTGATCTGTCCGCCGATGAGCAGCGCGGAGCCTACAAGCGCAGTCGTAGCGATACCGAACTTCAAAAACATCTGCGAGGGTACTACAAACGCCGCTACACCTAATTCCGCGGCGATGGACTTTTTCTCATAGTCCTTGATGACATTATCCAAGCCCTCGATGTATAAATTTTCGGCGTTGCAGCTTTTCAAATCGCGCAGAGCTTCTATCGCCTCCTGCACTCCGTCCTCAAGCCTTACTCTTGTATCGTTCTTACGCTTGTTAAAGACGTTCTGCGTTTTCTTTGACAATCTAACGGCGAGGAGCGATACGGGCAGAACCCACACCGAAGCAAGCGCCATTCTCCAATCGAACGCAAAAAGAGAGACAGCTATAATTATCGTTGAAATGATCGAGCCGTAATACTGCGCCGCCTGATGTGAGAAGGTATGCTCGATGACGGTACAGTCGTTGAGTATGGTCGTCGTGAGGTCACTCAGATCTTTCTTCCCGAAAAATGACAGAGGCAGCTTCCTGAGCGTTTCGGCAAGGGCAATCCTGCGCACGCCGCTCTCCTTGTAGGTCGAGAAGAAGGTAGCGTTATACTGCCAGAACTGCGTAATATAAATAAATAAAAGCGATACAATAATGCCGATGATATAAAAAAGTATCCTGCCGCCGTTCACGCCGCCGCTGAGCATATCCTCTGTAAGAAAGTACAGCAGTCCGACGGGAAACATCAGCACTAAGTCTGATACTGTACAGGCGCAGACCGCGCCCCAAAAGCCCTTGGCGCCTTCACGCGACATAGCGTATCTACGCATAATTTTCTCAAGCATTATTCTCACCAACCTTCCACGAAACAGAGGATTGATAATCCTTCCACATTTTTGTATATATACCGTTTTTCTTTAACAGCTCGTCGTGAACGCCCTGCTCGAAAATTCTGCCATTTTCAAGCACGATGATATTGTCGCAACCCTGAATGGTACTGAGCCTGTGGGCTATCATAATCACGGTTTTATTCTTTGAAAGCTCCTTAAAGGATTTTTGCACAAGGTACTCGTTTTCGGGATCGGCAAAGGCTGTCGCCTCGTCGAGTACAACGATCGGCGCGTCCTTTAATATCGCGCGGGCGATTGAAATTCGCTGCTGTTCTCCGCCCGAGAGATACACTCCCTTTGCTCCGATAACGGTGTTTATGCCGTCGGGGAGCTTTTCGATGATATCCGTACACTGCGCTTTTTCGAGCGCGAGCATTACCTCCTGAACAGTAGCGTCGGGACGCGACAGTCTGACATTTTCGAGAATAGAACGTTTTAAGAGTTTGCTGTCCTGGAACACATACGACACCGTGTTCATCAGCTCTTCCTTCGGAATATCCTTGACATCAACGCCGCCGATTTTTACCGCGCCGTTTTGCACATCCCAGAAGCGAGAGATAAGTCCGGCGACTGTAGTTTTGCCGCCGCCCGAGACTCCGACAAGCGCAAGCGAGGTACCGCTTTTTACATCAAAGCTTACATTATCCAAAGCGAGATTATCGTCGTCATAGGAAAAGCTGACATTTTCAAACCGGGCGGAATAATCGTCGGGTGTAGCACTATTTTCGCTGTTTTCAAATGGTTTTCTATTGAGCAGGGAATCAATTCTGTCAAACGCGTCAGCGACAGTCATACTACCCTCGCTCATAAACATAACCTTTTGCATTGTTGTGGCGATCACGGGGGTTATGATTACATAGAAAAGGAAATTGAGAATAATTCCGCTTGTAATATTCGCTCCGCCGTTTGAGAGTATCAGCGCCAGCGCTATCAAAAAGGCGAACGCGCTGTTGATAAAGACCCGAAAGAACAGCATAGGCTGACGGCAACGCTTTGTGTAAGCGATACAGAATTTATAGTAGTTCTGAATAGACGCCTTAAAGCGTGAGAACGAGTGTATCGTCTGCCCGAAGGTTTTTACAACGGGAATACCGCGCACATACTCGACCGCCTCGTTGTTCATATCCTCGAGAGCGTTGTTATACAGTCGCATATCCTCCTTCATTGCGGGGCCTAACATCTTGCCCATACATAAAAAAGCGAGGATCACGGGCAGGATAGATACCAATCCGAACCGCCAGTCAACAACGAACATCATCACTACCATTCCGAGAGGAGTACCGACAGCGCCCGCCATATCGGGCAGATTGTGCGCAAGGTAGGTTTCCGCCGCGTTAGATGAATCGTTGATGATCTTACGGATTTTACCGCTGCCCATTTCATCCGAAAAACCGAGCGGTAGCTTTGTAATGTGTTTGAGCAACCTGCGCTTGATATTGCTGCCGATCCGAAACGCGCTGACGTGAGAGCACATCAACGCGCCGAAATAGATCAAGAGCGCGACCGCCGAGAAAACGACTGCCATAATACCGTTATGCACGATCGAAGTCGCCCTTGAAAAATCAGGCGCTACTTCGAAAATTTCTCTGATGATAAAGAAAATATATACAAACGGCAAAAGCGCCGTCAGCGCGCTGATAAACGACAGTATCCACGAAAGATACGTCAGTATTTTATAGCCGCCCGCGTATTCCATCAACCTCGAGAGCGGAGAGGGTTGTTTTTGCTTTTTCAAAACATATCATCCTTTCAAAACAAGGGTTTTGCGAAAAAACGCGACCACCAAATAATGACGACCGCGTTTTTCAATAATGGGTTAGTAAAAAATGGAAGCTAATTAATCAGCGAATTGCCAAGCGCTTTACACGCGGCAACCGCTTCGTCATCGGGAGCGTCCATACAGATTACGGGCTCGGATGTCAGTACCGCTCCGAGACTTTCGCACTCATCCTGCCAGTTGCGCATCCATTCGCCGTCGCCCCAGCCGTAGGAGCCGAAAAGCGCTATTTTCTTTCCGCCGAGCTTTTCGGCGCAGGCGCTGAACATCGGCTCAAATTCATCCTCCTCGAGCTGTTCCGCTCCCATTGAGGGACAACCAAAGGCTATAGCGTCGTAATCGTCTATCATAGTTTCGTTGAACTTGTCGCAGGTCAATAAATCAACCTCTGCTCCCGCGGCTTTTACTCCATTTGCTACAGCCTGAGCCATAGCCTCTGTGTTTCCTGTACCACTCCAAAATACAATTGCTGTTTTCATATAGATAATTTCCATAGCCTTTCTGCCCACAAATTCATATTATAGTTTATTTACAACCTTACCCGTGGGCAGATAAGGCGTAAATGGAAATTCAGTCATCGCTCGTTGTCCCAAAGGGACAAACTGAGCGGACAATACTAATTGGATAAGTGTGAACTTTCACACTTTCTTTCTCCTTTCTATTCCACGCCCTTAAGCGCTTCTACCATATCAATTTTCTTGTTCTTTCTCGCTACCATAAGCCCTACCAGAAGTGAAACTCCAAAGGTCAATAGGATTGATACTGCGTAAGTCAGCGCTCCGAGCATAAGCTTCATTTCGTATTCGCCGGCAAGCGCCGTCACAAGCCATTGAAGTACGCCGACTCCCGCGGGGAGACCGATTATTACGCCGATAAACGTCATCCAGATGTTCTGCGAAATCAAAAGTTTTCCGATAGTACGGTTTCTGAAGCCCAGAACTTTTAATGTTGCAAGCTCACGCGAGCGCTCAACATAGCTCATAATTCCGAGGTTATAAAGCACGACGATTCCGAGTATTACGGCGGCAATAACGAGTATGATCACCATTCCGTCCATAATCTCGACAAAGCTGTTGAAGGTCTCCATAAACTGAGCCTTGTCCTGCTTGCCCGAAATCAAATCGCTGCTTTTGATATTACTTGCTTTCTTGTCTGTATAAATAGAGCTTATACTGTAATCTATCCCGAGTTTGTCGGCGAGCGAGTCGGTCATTGTAACGCTTTCGGTCATAATCGAGCGGTTATAGCCGAGCACCTTCGCCTTATATGTTTTCTTGGAACCGTAGGGTGAAAACTCTATTTTATCGCCGATTTCAGCCTTGTCGCTAAGGCGCAGACAGAGGTATACACCCTCGTCGCCGAGCTTGATTCTGTCGTTGTCCTCGTCAATAACATTGAGCAAATTATCGGGGTTGTGAATGATGTCGAGCGTAACGGTGTCGCCGTCAAGACTGATTCCCGACAGGCTCTCCCAGTCGCCGCCGAGCTTACTGTACAGCTCCTTTGATTTCTTTAAATCGGCGTCGTCAACGAGGTTGACCTTTGTGGTGTAGTTGCTTATATCGTGGTCGAGCAGGTCAAGAAAGCCCGCCATCGTGTCGCGCATACCTAAGCCGCCGACCATCAGCACCATACAGCCGACTATACCGAACAACGTCATTGCCGAACGGCTCTTGTGACGGCTGAGGTCGCGGATATTCCACTTAGTCCCGAAGTGAAGCTTATCCCAAAAGCGAAAGCGCTCAAGGAATATCTTCCGCATTTTCTTCGGCGAGTACGGGCGCAGAGCGTCAGCCGCCGTGCCCTTTAGTTGCTGACGGACGGAAAGGTAGCTGATCAAGGTCAGCAGAGCTACAGTCGCCGCCATAACGGGATAGCAGAACTCGGGGATCGCCGCCGACCAGTCGGGCATATCGAAATATGTACCCATCATTCCGCCCTCGCTCATTATCGCCTTGCACACGACATAACCGAGAGCGACTCCGAACGCCGTTCCGACGATTCCGATAAACAAGCCGTACGAGGTGTAGTGCCTGAGTATCCTGCGGTTTTTGAAGCCGAGCGCTTTCAGCGTGCCGATTTGCGTTTTCTCCTTAGTCGCTATGCGGTGCATTGTGGTAACCATTGTTAGAATAGCGATCGCGAGGAACAGTACCGGCAGGACTGAGCCCATAGTTTTGCCTTCCTCGGCTTCGCCGTTCGATTCCTTATAGACAACGTGATCGTCCTTCGAGGTCACCATTATCGTCCTGCCGAGCTTTTTCTTGACCGCCTTTTCGAGAGCTTTTTTCTCCATATCGGAAATGAGATTAATCTGAGCGTAGGCTTTCGTTTCAGCCTCTGTAAGCATATCATCGGTAACAAACAGCTCGGTCAGGCTGTCGTCAATGAACTCCTCGGGAACGCGGGATTTTCTGAGCTCCTTTTTGAAGTCGTTTTTGATTTTATCCTTTAGTACCGTTTTGAGCTTTTCGGGAGAAATATATGCGTAACCGAATGTATTATAGTCGGGCATCATCTGGTTTTTATCGGCTACGCAAATCATATGCTCGCCCGCTTTTATCAAGCCGACGATTTTGCCCTTTATCTCCGTTCCCTGAAACTCGAGTGTGAGTTTATCGCCGATCTTCAGCTTGTTAGCCGCGGCGAATTTATCGCTCAGCCAGAAGCCGTCGCCTTTTTTATCATAAGCTTCGCCGTCCATTACGGTAAAGGTGCTGACCTTATAATTCTCGCTCACGTCAAGAGCGAGGCTTTTATTCTTCTCGCCTTTTATATCAAGGTTGACGGACAGATAACGAGTCGCCGCGTCGATTCCCTTTATTGACTCTATCTTTTTTATGTCGTCCTCTGTAAAACCCTTTTCGGAATAGAGGCGGTAGTCAGCGTAGTTCGTCTGCTCAAAGAAATTGCCCGTATCGACCTCAATCGTTTTCCACTCCATATTGAAGCCTAAGAACATTCCCATACCGAGCGTGATCATTATTATCATCGAGATAAACTGCGCCTTATAGCTCCAAGCGGTTCTGAATAGTTTACGCGTCAGCATTACCATTCCACCTCGTCAGCGCTGAACGGATTATCCTGATTAATAATCTCACGGATTTTTCCGTTCTTAACGCGGATAACCGTGTCCGCCATTTTCGCTATGCTCTGGTTATGGGTAACGATTACGATAGTCTTTCCGTAGTTTTTCGCCATACTGAGCAGGAGCTTTAGTACCATAACGCCCGTTTCGGAATCGAGCGCGCCCGTCGGTTCGTCGCAGAGCAGTATTTTCGGATTTTTCGCGAGCGCTCTCGCTATTGAAATCCTCTGCTGTTCACCACCCGAAAGCTCAGCGGGAAAGTTGTGGAGATGGTCGGTAAGTCCTACCTCGGCTATCATCTGTTTAGCGTCGAGAGCGTCGGGCGCGATCTGAGATACAAGCTCGACATTCTCGTAAACGGTCAGCGTCGGTATAAGGTTGTAAAACTGGAACACAAAACCCACGGTCGCCGCGCGGTAATCCGCGAGCTCGTTGTCCGAAAGTGTGCTTATATCCCTGCCGTTTACAGTTATTGTACCCTCGTTCGGACTGTCGAGGCCGCCGAGCATATTGAGCAGGGTGCTTTTGCCCGCTCCTGACGGTCCTAGGATAACTACGAATTTTCCCTCGTCAAGCGTAAAGCTGACGTTATCAAGCGCCTTTAGCTCGTGCTCTCCGCTCGTGTATATTCTTGTTACGTTTTCAAATTCTACGATTGACATAAGTATCACCTTATCTTGCTACAGTCAGCTTTTTAAGCGGCTTTCCCGCGTGCCATTGTCTTTCATAAACATCGGTACATTTTCTGTATTGATTGAATAGTTTTCGCGCTTTTTTCTCATCGCCGTAAACCTTCCAGCAGCCTACGCACTTGGCGCAGGCGGCGTTGTTATCAATAAAGCCCTTCACGTCCTCGACGGGATAACCGAGGAACAGTCCTATTTCGTGCGGAAACTCCTCGTTTTCGCCGAGCCGTTTCATCAATCGAGCCAGACACCTGCCGCATTTATCCGTATGATAACCGCGCTCCGAAAGCAGCTTTTCAGCTTCATCGTTTTTCAATTCAGTAAAAAGCCGCGAAGGACGAAAAGCATAAATCAAAGCTTTATTATTTCTGAGACGAAGAGGCAAAAAGCGGATTCCCTTATTCCCCAAGCTGAGATTCAGTTTCCTCAAAAATCCCAGCAGCTCATTGTAATTATCATAAGAGCAGCTAAACAAGCTGCCTGTTTTCAGCCCAGCCAAGGTCGGCGAACAATACTTAACAATTACTTCCTCTGACATAATTCCTCCTTAGTTAGTCTTAGCTAACTTTTGAGTTAAAAATAATAGCGGTTAGCCGCCACTAACTTGTATTATATACTACAAATCCTGATTTGTCAAGAGTTTTAAATTTTATCTAAACAGAATAATGTGAAACTATTCGCGCGTTAGCTTATTTTTGATTGACACTGAGAATTAAAAATTATACAATTTAAATATGGAATTTTATTAACAAAAAGGAGGCTGTTTTAATGGAATTGAAATTCTACATTTGCGAAAACTGCGGCAACATTGTCGCGAAAATCAAGGACAGCGGCGTGCCTGTAATGTGCTGCGGTCAGAAGATGACCGAAATCAAGGCGGGAACTACAGACGCTGCTGTTGAGAAGCATGTGCCTGTTGTCAAGGTTGAAGGCTCCAAGGTTTATGTAACCGTTGGCGAGGTCGCTCATCCTATGGCTCCGGAGCACTACATTGAGTGGATTTTACTATCCACAGACAAGGGCAATCAGCGCAAGTGTCTAAATCCCGGTGACGAACCAAAGGCTTGCTTCGCGCTGTGCGACGATGAGAAGGTTGAGGCTGTTTACGCTTACTGCAATCTCCACAGCCTTTGGAAGAATTAAAAGGGAGGATAACTATGTCAAAATACTCAGGAACACAAACCGAAAAAAATCTTGAGGCAGCTTTTGCGGGCGAGTCTCAGGCGAGAAACAAATACACTTACTTCGCGTCGGTAGCAAAGAAAGAGGGCTACGAGCAGATAGCCGCGCTTTTCCTGAAAACTGCCGACAACGAAAAGGAACACGCCAAGATGTGGTTCAAGGAGCTGGAAGGAATCAGCTCTACCGCAGATAATCTCAAAGCGGCGGCGGAAGGCGAAAACTACGAATGGACTGATATGTACGAGGGCTTCGCGAAAACAGCCGAGGAAGAAGGCTTCCCCGAGCTTGCACAGAAATTCAGGCTTGTAGCCGCTATAGAAAAGCATCACGAGGAAAGATACCGCGCTTTGCTTAAAAACGTCGAGACCGCTAAGGTGTTTGAGAAGAGCGAGGTCAAGGTATGGGAATGCCGCAACTGCGGTCATATTATCGTCGGAACAAATGCTCCCGAAATTTGCCCGACCTGCAATCATCCTCAGAGCTTTTTCGAGATACACGCCGAAAATTATTGATCATACTATAAACAACCCTTACCGAAAAAATCGCGGGGTAAATACAAGCCTCTCACATACATATTGTGAGAGGCTTTTTTCTTACTCCGTACTATTGTTATTATCTGAATTCGTAAATCTATAAAACTAAAGTATAATGTGAATTATGTGGTATAGCCTAAAGCAACATCCATAGCCATCATTACAGTAAACCCGATGGCAAACATAATTACTCCGATATGCAATCCCATATTTTGAGCGCCGTAAAGAACTTATCTCGGGAATGATTGGCATCATCCAGTCCTTCGGGCTTGTACTCGTCGGAATCGAGAACATCCCCCGTTAAAAGAAAGCTGTACAGCTCTATGCCGTAAAAATCACAAACCGCCTGAACGCCCGCGACCTCCATTTCAACAGCTATACAACCGTCTTTTTTTCTGTCGGAAAGGGCAGTTTTTGTTTCTCTGTAGGGAGCGTCGGTCGTCCAAATTCTTCCCTGAACATACGGAAGCTTTAATTCCTTAAAGATTTCGGCGAGCTTGCCGCTGTTTTTGACGTCAATAAAATCAGACGGCGGAGCGTAATGATATGACATTCCCTCGTCGCGATACGCCTGCGTCGGTATAACATATTTTCCGTCTGTCGCTTCGTTGTCCAGAGAACCTGCGGAACCGAAGATAATCAGGTTTTTGATACCTGTCTGCCAACTGATTTCTATTATGTCGTTTCCCGCCAGAGCGCTTCCTATAGCCGACAAATAGAACACCGCGTTTTTGCCGTTAATATCAAGCAAATACACAGGCTTGGAGCCGTTTACCGTAGTTACATCGGCGACTTCCTTGTGAGGATATTTTTCAAGCACGCTGTTAAAAATCTCTCCGGAAAAGGTCGCTATAGCCGTATCGCATATGTATTTTCTCTCGCCTAAAAAAGCTTCGGGTGAAAATAAAGATTCTTTTTCACTGCGATATGAGTTAGTAATCAAAACAAAACCTCCCGTTTTAATCATCGAACAAATCAGAATTTATCGTTTTGATGTTTTTATCTTTTTGACCAATGAGTAAATTCCATATCCTATCATCACTCCAAGTGTGTTCAGGATCAGATCATCAAT
>ONMK01000074.1 GCA_900318905.1 uncultured Eubacteriales bacterium
CTCTTACTGTTTTTGAAAACAAATCCGCAAACCAGTATATAGAGAATTTGAATAAAATATATACTACTAAATAAACTCATTCTTATCTAAATCCTTAACGGGAATAATTGCTCTAATAATCCTTTGATTCAGGCATGACCAAAAGCATCAATTCAAGACGCTCTCAAAAAATCTTTCCGTATTCTTAACAAGATAACCCGTGCTGAACATTTTCCCGCGCAGGCGGCTTTTTTCTGCGTAATCGCGCGTCTGTTCTTCACTGAATGAAAGAATCTTTTTCAAGCCTTTATAAAACTCTTCATCGTCATTCGGAACGATTATTCCGTATTCCGAATCTCCCAACAGCTCTTTCATGCCGGAGCAATCGGTTGTAAGTATCGGCTTTCCTAGAATCAACCCCTCCGAAACAAAAGTGCTGAAGCCTTCATAGTTTGATGAACAAACCAGCCAGTCCGCCTCTTTCATAAACGGATAAGGGTTCTTCTGAAATCCGCAAAGCTTAACAAAATCACTCATATCATGCTCGGCGATATAAGCTTCGATTTGAGTTCTCAGCTCACCGTCGCCGACCATCCACAAACCAAAATCATATCCTTCTTCATACAACCTATATGCTGCGCTTAAAAGTCTGATATGATTTTTAGGCGGGGTCATGTTGCCCACCGTGCAAAATGTAGTCTTTCTTTTTCTTACACTCTCCGGTAATGGCTTTTCTGCTTTTTCATGTATTTCATTATCGTCAATCGTATTATGTATAACGACTGCTTCGGGATCGTTTCCAAAGATAGAAATAAAACTCTCTTTGCACTTCTCGGAAACACAAGCTATTTTGTCAAATTTTTTATACCGTTTTGCGGTCTTTTGATAAAATGCTTTCTTGTCGGAAACCGCAATGTCAAAATCACAGTGAATCCACGCTATTTTCTTCGCTTTCTTATTAGTTGATGAAGCCATCACCTTTGTTGTTTCGCTCTCGAGATACGCAACTTCAATATCGTAATCATCCTTGATATGTAAAGCGTAAACCAGCCCAAGCTGAGCTTCAGCTCTGAAAAGCTTATATGCTAAAGAAGTTTTCTTAGAATAACAATACTTATATTTGATATTAGAGTTCAAAAGACTTGAATACTCGTCCGGGAAAAGCGTTTGCACCGTAATATCAAATTTTTCCGGATCCATATGATTCACCAATGTAATAAGAACTTTTTCAGCTCCGCCTATCGATCCGTTATATGCAAATTTATCAATAAAGAAAAGAATTTTAATCATTTTTCAAATCATTATTATAGTTATTGTTTAGGTCTGAATTTAATAAATCTTGCGGGGTTGCCGGCGACTATGCAATTATCGCCAAAGCTCTTTGTTACTACCGAACCAGCTCCGACAACACATCCGTCGCCGAGCGTTACTCCGGGGAGAATAATGACATGGGAGCCAATCCAGCAATTATTTCCTATTGTAACAGTACGGGGTTCACTGGAATTCTGCTTCCACATTGGAACTCCGTTGTCCAGCATACCGTGATTCACAGTAAGAATAGTACAATCCGGCCCCATCATAACATCATTTCCTATAGTCACTCCCGCGGAAATCGTAGCGTTAACTCCAATGCCGGAATTATCTCCTAATCTTACATCATCCGCAAATTGCGCGCCTGTTTCTATATTAACATTTTTGCCGCACTCGGCAAGTATCCTCCTGCCGCACCATGCGCGTACTTTTTTACTGCCAAAACTGTAACTGCTGTCGGAAAGCGGCATATGTTTTCCGAATGCATTATAGATGATTTTGGCAAAACTCTTTTTAAAACTCAATGTGTATCTCCCAACAATTCTTTGTTAACTTCTGTAAATTTCAAACAGCTTTCGATAAGCCTCACGCGCGTCATAACCCGATTTTTTTATAACATCAACATACTTTTCAGGTTGATTCCTCTTTGCTTTTGAAAGAGCGTTGAGAGCGTTGATCCACGCTTTTTCATCGCTGAGCGGGATCTGCGTTACCAGGTCCGACAGAACCGCGTCCGCGGCGATATTATCGCTTATTACGCAGGGCAGACCGTTTGCCTGAGCCTCAATAAGCGCTAAAGGCGTTCCTTCTCTGAGCGAGGGAAACGCAAACACATCAACGGCGGATAAATGTTCGTTTACATTCATAACAGCTCCCGCAAAGTGAACCGAATCCGAAACTTTAAGCTCTGACGCGAGATTTTTTAGCCGCTGTACTTCCTCCTGATTTGGACATGTACCGAGGAGCAGCAGCTCCGCTTTCTTCTTTTTTTGTATCTCGGGAAGAAGTCTGATAAGCAGTTCCTGATTCTTCAGCTTTGAGATCGTTCCGGAATGACCGATTAAAAGTGAATCACTTTCAATGCCGTATTGTTTTCTTATTGAGCTTCCGGTTGACTCGTTATAAGCGAATAAATCGGTGTCAATTCCGTTGGAGATCACAGTAAACGGCTTGTTGCCGTACATCCACTTTCCGGCTTCAACGCCGCAAGAACAGCAGTGAGTAGCGCTGCGCAGGATCATTTTCCGCATCAGCTTCTCATAAACGAGCTGCTTTTTTGACGTCTTGTTCTCGTGAGCCGTGGTGTGCGAATGGGCGATCCTCACGGGCACGCCGTGCTTTTTTGCCACCCAAAGGTTTAGCCCCGAATTAAACTGAGTGTGCGAGTGAACTACATCATAATGATTCTCGTCAATCAAGTCGCCCAGCTTTTTTATGTAACTTTTATGCCCTTGCTGCGGAGAGGGAAAGGTGATCACTCTGCCGCCTTTTTCTATTATCTCGGGCGCAAAAGCGTCGCCTAGACCTTCAAATATCAGATAATCGAATTGAAACTCATCTGCCGACGCGAATTTAATAGTGTTCGCGGCAAATCTTTCAACTCCGCCGAATTGCAGTCCGGCGCAAATGATAAGTACTTTTTTCATTATTCACCCCTGATTGAGGTACTTCTTCTTCCAGAGCAGATACATCGCAAATCCAAAAGGCAGGCAAAAACACATCAATGCCTTTGAGCGGCACTGCCTGAACATTTCCGCGACGCTTTTCTTTGCAAAAAAGCCGTAACAAGTATACAACAAACCATTTTTCACACGGCTCTTAAAGAAGTTCTTTTTAACCATCCCCAAATTGGCGACATACATTCCGCCGTTTGGGTTGCGAACTCTCATCGGCTTTCCGGATTTAGTCAAGCCGCCCTCCAGATAGTGGCAAATATATATAACTTTATTGATATATACGCATTTGTGTGTAAGCCCTACACGGTTCCAAAGAGCGCCTTCGGCGACGAATTTTTCCCCCTCAAACACCGGGAAAGGGTATTTTGTAAAAAGCTCTGTTCTTATAACTTCGCAGGCATCGCCGCTTACAAAGCTTTCGCGCCTGTATCGGATAATATCTACAGGTTTGCCTTCATCCGCGTCATAAGCCTTGCACAGAGGGTGAGATTCGTCGGTTCCCCTTAAAAAAGCGATCAGACCGATTTCTTCCTGATCCTCATATTTCTCCCAGCCCTCGATCACATCCGCTGCCGCCGACGGAACCAGCGTATCGTCGCTGTCAAGTATCAAAACGTACTTTCCGCTGATATGCTTATGCGATTCATTTAACGCGGTGTGTTTACCGCCGTTTGACTTTGATATGACTTTAATCTGGAAATCAGCCTTAAACGATCGTGCAACTTCCAGTGTGCTGTCCGTGCTGCCGTCATCAACAATGATCCACTCAAAGTCATAACAGGTTTGATTAACTAACGACTGAAAACAATTATTAAGCAATTCCGCTCTGTTATATACGGGGGTAATGACACTCACAATAACCGAATTATTCATTATTGCCTCATAAATAAAGATTTATCATAAACTATTTTCTGAAATGATTTTTAAATAAAAATCCTTCAGCCATTCAGCGGTGCTTGTTATTTCGTAGCCCGCGGATTTGATTTGCTCATATGTATCCTGATGTTCATAACCGGGCTTTAATGCCGTTATAACATCGACCCATTTATCGTAATCTTCCAACGGCAGGAAATGACAAAGTGAGGTAACGTCTGCCTCAGCGGTAACGGCATCACTGCAGCAGCAGCACACGCCTGCTGCCTGAGCTTCTACCAAGACTACAGGCAGGCCTTCATAAAATGAAGGTAATAAAAATACATCCATGCACTGCAATAGCCTGTTAACATCCGATCTTTCGCCTAAAAACAGGATTGAATCATAAATACCGTATTCTTTTGCCTTGCTTATTATCTCTTCTTTATACGGACCTTCTCCTACCCAAAGCATTTTGCTCTCGGGGCTTTTGGCATGTATTCTATAAAATATGTCTAATAAACCCCACGGATTCTTTTCAATATTAAATCGACTTACCGTACCAACAACAAATGAATCTTCTAATTTAAATTCCTCTCTGACTTGAGTTGCCACATCACGTTCATATCGGAATTTATCTACTGCAATAGCATTTTTCAGCAAATCGTACTTTTTGTTAGGAAACATCCATGATCCGGCTTTTGAAGAGCACGCTAAGCAATAATCGGAATGCTTCTCAATTTTAGAAATATAATAGCAAGTCACTTTATTGATTATTTTATTTGTAACCGCTTCTTTTGGTATTTCAGTACTATGGCTGTGCCCCACGGTAATGCGGTTAAACTTTTTTGCTATCTTGAAATAAACTGAGGAAAAATTGAAATAATGGCCGTGGATTATTTTATATTCCGGGTGCTCCGAAAAAAACCTTTTCCACCACTTTTTGTAGCTGAGGTGATTATAAACCTTATAACGCGGCGCTTCATATATTTTGCCGCCCAAGGCTGTTATCTCATCCTCATAAGCGTCTTTTCCGTGCGAATGCTTAACAAAGTCAAAAACAACCGAATCACGATCGATATTTCGAAAAAGATTCATTACCATTGTTTCCGCTCCGCCGCGCCCGAGCGTGGACATTACACACAGAACACGAATAGGTAAATCCATTACATCCTCCAATTTAACCTACATCATTTCTCGTTCATACCAATTCTGGAACACATAAAAACTCCAGAGTGTGCTGAATCTGTCTATCTGATGAGTCATATGCTGCTCAATCACTTTGCCGATATAATCCGCCGAAAATAATCCCTGACTTCTCAAAAACTCTTCATCCGAATATTTCAGCAGCTGATCTTTAAGGCTGTTCTCAAGCCAATCGCTGACGGGAACTCCGAAGCCGTGTTTCGGCGCACGGAACAATTCATCGGGAAGCAAATCTCGAAAAGTATCTTTGAGTATTATCTTTCTGTTTTTGCCCTTGATTTTATACTCTGTAGGCGTATCGAACGCAAGCTCAATAACCTTTGAATCAAGCATAGGAACTCTTGTTTCCAGTGACGCGAACATACTTGCTCTGTCGACCTTAGGCAGCATATCGCCCTCAAGAACCGTTTTTACGTCGACATACTGCGTTCTTGTTTGAGCGTCCGCGCTGCTGAGAAAAGCATATTGCTCGGAAATAAAGTCCATTGTTTCGGTATCTATTCCCGGTATTAACTCTTTTAATTCGTCGGGCTTAAAGCCGAGGCTCATCATATATCTTATCTGCTCGACTTCATCTAAACCGCACGCGTTGATAACCTTGCGGATACCCATAACGCGATAGCTTTTTGAAGGCAGAAGATTTAGTGATTTTTCTATAACGCCTTTTCTTAAGAACTTTGGGATTTTTTTATATCTGTTGCCGTAATAAGGCAGTAAATACTTATTATACCCCGCGAACAGCTCGTCTCCGCCGTCGCCCGTCAGAACAACTTTTACATATTCTCTCGCCTTTTTGGATATAGCGTTGACCGCTATCAAGGATGAATCGGCAAACGGCTCGTCGATGTTACCGAGCAAATCCGGGATATTGCCGAGGATTTCCTCCTCGCTGATTTTTAAGACCGTATGGTTTGTGTTATTCTTTTTGGCAACCAGCTCAGCCAGCTTGCTCTCGTCATAGATTTTGTCGTCAAACGATACGGTAAAAGTGTTTACCTTACCGGGCGATAAAAGCGACATTATTCCTACAACGATGCTTGAATCAAAGCCGCCGCTTAAAAACGCTCCGATAGGAACATCGCTTATCATTCTTCTTTCAACGGAAGAAATCAATGCCTCTCTGAGCTTTTTCTTATACTCTTCATATCCTATTGACGGATCGATTTCACTGTTTAAATGCCAGTACTGCTTTATTTCCGATCCGCCGTCGGCGTCAATTACCATGTAATGCCCGGGCGGCAGCTTCCTTATGCCGGTGAAAATAGTCAGCGGCGCCGGAATATATGTTAACTGAAAGTATTGGGAAAGAGCAGTTGTATCTATTTCCTTTTTTACCAAGCCCGTGGCGGTGATGCTCTTTAATTCCGAAGCAAAAATCGCTTTTTCGGGATCAATGTGGTAATAAAGAGGCTTTTCTCCGGTTCTGTCGCGGGCGAGAATCCATTTTTTCTCATTAAGATCATATATTACGAACGCGAACATTCCCTCTAATTTATTTAGGATCTCTACGCCGTATTCTTCATATCCAAGCAGGATAACTTCGGTATCGGAATTAGTGCGGAACGAATAGCCTGCTTTGATCAATTCTTCTCTTAATACTTTGAAGTTGTAAATCTCGCCGTTATAAACAATGACTTTTGTATGATCCGGATTCCAAATAGGCTGATTGCCGCCGGCTAAATCAATAATTGATAAGCGGCGCATTCCAAGCGAGCAAAATTCATCGGCAAAAAGCCCTTCGTCGTCGGGGCCGCGATGGATTATCCGCTCATTCATATCATGGACGATGTTTCGCAAATCACCGGCTGTTCTTTTGTGATTAAATTGTATGATCCCGTTGATACCACACATATTCTAATCCGATCCTTGTTTAAAGCGTTTTGCTTACAAATTATCCTTATACCACTCGATAGCCGCCTTGATTCCTCTTTCAAAGCTCCATTCGGGGTTGTAGCCGAGCAAAGACTTTGCCTTTGAAATATCGGCGTTTGAGTGCTTTATGTCGCCTGCGCGGTCGGGGCCAAAGTTCGGTTCAACCTTTAAGCCCAGAGCCTCTGTCAGGCCGTAGTAGATATCGAGCAAGAACTCTCTGCCGCCAAAGGCGATGTTGAACGCCTCGCCTGCCGCTTCATGCGGTGCAAGACACGCTTTGAGGTTTGCCTCGATAACGTTCTCAATGTATGTAAAGTCGCGGCTCTGCCTGCCGTCGCCGTTGATGGTCGGTGTTTCGCCGCTTAGCAATTGCTTGATGAATTTCGGTATGACCGCGGCGTACGCGCCGTTCGGGTCCTGACGTCTGCCGAATACGTTAAAGTAGCGCAGTCCGTAGGTATCAAGCCCGTAGTGCTTTGTGTACTGCTTTGCCCATTCCTCGTCGGCTCGTTTGCTGACCGCGTACGGAGAAAGTAAATTGCCCTCTCTGCCCTCTTTTTTGGGCAGGTTCGGCTCGTCGCCGTAAACCGAAGAAGATGAAGCGTAAACAAACTTTTTAACGTTATTCCGACGCGCCGCTTCAAGCATATTCAGCGTTCCCTGAATGTTGTTGGCGCAGTAGAACAGCGGCATTTCTATACTTCTCGGGACACTGCCCCACGCCGCCTGATTGAGGACATAGTCAACGCCCCCGCAGGCTTTCATGCAGGTGTCCAGGTCTTTGATATCACCCTTGATAAACTCATAATCGGGGTTGTCGAGGAACAAATCGACGTTTGCCTGCTTGCCTGTTGAAAGGTCGTCAAGACAGCGCACCCTGTAACCCATATTCAAAATCGCTTCACAGAGGTTTGAGCCGATAAAGCCCGCGCCGCCTGTTACCAAAAATAGCGAATTTTCTGGGAATTTTACTTCGCTGCAGCCCATTACAGCCTCCAATAAATATAGTCTTTCTCGTATTCCTTTTTATCGAGCAGACCTTTAATATCGATCAAAATCTTTTTGCCGTCGCCGTAGAGGCCGTCGATATCGTTCTTTGACAGCTCCTTAAAGCAGTCGTGCGCGACGGCGAGGACAACCGCGTCCATATTTTTAATAGCGCTCATATCAGCAAACTCAATGCCGTAGAGCCGCTTTGCTTCATCGGCGTCGGCGGCAGGGTCGGCGATAACGGGGGTGATCCCGTATTCCTTTAGCTCGTTGACGATGTCGATGATCTTGGTGTTTCTGGTATCGGGGCAGTTCTCTTTGAAGGTAAAGCCCAAAAGAGCGACCTTGGCGCTCTTTACCGGCTTGTCCGCCGCGATAAGCTTTTTAACGATATTTTCGGCAACGTACTTGCCCATATCGTCATTTATTCTTCTGCCCGAAAGGATAATCTGGCTGTGGTAGCCTAGCATTTCGGCTTTATATGTAAGGTAGTACGGGTCAACGCCTATGCAGTGGCCGCCGACAAGACCGGGATAAAATTTCAGGAAATTCCACTTTGTGCCGGCGGCTTCAAGCACGGACTTGGTGTCGATACCCATTTTATTGAAGATGATTGACAGCTCGTTCATAAAAGCGATGTTTATGTCGCGCTGGCTGTTCTCGATGACCTTAGCGGCTTCGGCAACTTTAATGCTCTCGGCGCGGTGAACGCCCGCCTCAACAACAAGCTCGTAAACCCTGGCTATAACGTCAAGAGCTTCTTCGTCCATGCCCGAAACGATCTTTGTAATCGTCTCCAGCCTGTGAACCTTGTCGCCGGGGTTTATTCTCTCGGGAGAGTAGCCTATTTTAAAGTCTACGCCGCACTTAAGTCCCGATTCTCTTTCCAGTATCGGTACGCAAACGTCCTCGGTAACGCCGGGATATACGGTTGACTCAAATACAACAACGCTGCCCTTGGTGAGGTTTCTGCCGAGAATTTCCGACGCGCCCTCAACGGGAGTTAAATCGGGAGTATGGTCGTCGTTTACGGGAGTCGGCACCGCCACGATATGGAACTTAGCCTCTCTCAGCTTTGTTTCATCGGCGGTAAAGTCGACGGCCGTATTTTTGATAGCCTCGTCGCCGACCTCGTTTGTGGGGTCAACGCCGCTCTTGTAAAGCTCTATTTTCTTTTCGTTGAGGTCAAAGCCCACAACGTCGATT
>ONMK01000026.1 GCA_900318905.1 uncultured Eubacteriales bacterium
ATCCAGCGCTTGTTCCGCAATCCTAACGTTGCAAAGCTTATCAAGCGCTGCAACGACTTCGGCGCCGGCGGCGTATGCGTAGCTATCGGCGAGCTTGCCGACGGACTTACTGTTGACCTTGACAAGGTTACAAAGAAATATGACGGACTTGACGGCACCGAGTTAGCTATCTCCGAATCGCAGGAGAGAATGGCGGTCGTGCTTGACAAGAACGATGTAGATAAGTTTATTGAATACGCGGCTGCCGAAAACCTTGAGGCTACCGCCGTAGCGGTTGTTACCGAAAATCCCAGACTTACAATGAACTGGCGCGGCGATACAATTGTTGACCTAAGCCGCGAGTTCCTCAACACAAACGGCGTTACCCAGGTTGCCAAGGCATATATTGCGGCTCCCAAGGCTGAGGACTGCTACCGCGAGGCATGCCCCGAGGAGCTTGAAGGCTTGCCGTTTGAAGAGGCACTTACCAAAAACATGGGCAGACTCAACGTTTGCTCACAGATAGGTCTTTGCGAGCGCTTTGACGCTTCAATCGGCGCGGCGACCGTAATTATGCCGTTCGGCGGCAAAACCCAGCTCACTCCACAGGAGGCGATGGCGGCTAAGATTCCGCTCGAAAAGGGCGAAACCGACGACGCTACCGCTATGAGCTACGGCTACATTCCCGGCGTTTCGCGCTGGAGCCCCTTCCACGGCTCGGCTTACGCTGTTGTTGAGTCAACCTCAAAGCTTCTTGCAATCGGCGCTGATCCGCTGACAGCAAGGCTTACCTTCCAGGAATATTTTGAAAGACTAAAGGACGTGCCCTCACGCTGGGGCAAGCCCGCAGCCGCGCTTCTGGGCGCTATGCAGGCTCAGTTAAAGCTCGGTCTGCCCTCAATCGGCGGCAAGGACAGTATGTCGGGCTCGTTTGAGGACATAGACGTACCGCCTACGCTCGTCAGCTTTGCGGTCGCTATGACAAAGGCGAGCAAGACAATTTCTTCCGAGTTCAAAAAAGCGGGCTCAAATGTTATTTATGTGCCCGTTCCCGAGAATAAGGCGACCCTTATGCCCGAATGGGACAAGCTTATAGATATGTATAAGGCGGTTTACGCGCTTATGGACAGCGGCAAGGTCCTTTCCGCCTCGGTTGTCAAAGAGGGCGGCGCTGCCGCAAGCGTGTGCAAGGCGTGCTTCGGCAATATGTTCGGCTTTAAATTCACAAAGGAGCTTACAAACAAAGAGCTGTTCGCTCCGCTTTCCGGCTCGCTGATTCTGGAGTTAGCGGATGGCGCTGAGCTTGATGAAGCAGTGCTCAGCTATGATTTGGGTACCGTTACCGATAACGCAAAAGTAACCATGGGCGGAAAGTCCGTATCTGTAGAAGCTCTTGCTGAGAGCTGGAAGGCTCCGCTTGAAAAGGTGTTTCCGACTCAGGCTGAATGCCCCGAAATCACCGTTGACGCTCCGCTTTACACCGAACGCAACACTTCATCTCCGGCAATTAAGACGGCAAAGCCCAAGGTGTTCATTCCCGTATTCCCGGGCACAAACTGCGAGGTCGATACCGCGCGCGCGTTTGAAAAGGCTGGCGCTCAGGCAGAGCTCCTTATCGTGAAGAACCTCACCCAGCAGGGCATTGAGGAAACGATAGACCGCATGGTCAAGATGATAAACGAGTCCCAGATGATAATGCTTCCCGGCGGCTTCTCCGGCGGTGACGAGCCCGATGGCTCGGGCAAGTTTATCGCCACAACTTTCCGCAATCCGCGCGTTGCCGAGGCTGTTAACGAGCTGCTTAAAAACCGCGATGGCTTGATGCTGGGTATCTGCAACGGCTTCCAGGCGCTTATCAAGCTCGGCTTGGTTCCTTACGGCGAGATCCGTGACCTTAAGCCCACCGACCCGACGCTCACCTTCAACACAGTGGGCAGACATATTTCGCATATGGCTTACACGCGCGTTACATCGGTTAAATCTCCTTGGTTCTCGGGCGTAAACGCGGGCGATGTGTTTGCGATTCCCGTTTCCCACGGCGAGGGACGCTTTATGGCTGACGAGGCGACCGTTAAGGCTCTGGCTGCCAACGGACAGATAGCTACACAGTATGTAGACCTCAGCGGAAAGCCCTCAAACGATATAGCGTTTAATGTAAACGGCTCTGTCTGCGCTATCGAGGGTATCACCTCACCCGACGGAAGAGTGCTCGGCAAGATGGGTCACAGCGAGCGAAAGGGCGAAAACCTTTACAGCAACGTTCCGTTTGAAAAAGACCAGAAAATCTTTGAAAGCGGCGTGAAATATTTTAAATAAATAATCATATAAAGCGGGGCTGGCTCAAAACTCGAAATCGGGTGTTTGAGTCAGCCCTATCATATTATCATCTTGTGTAGTAGGGGAGACCCTTGCGGTCTCCCGAGTGGCATTTTCCTCACGCATAAACACATGATATTCCGATGAAGGTCTGCCACTACTATCTGGACAGCCGCAAGGGCTGTCAATACACTGTTAAAGGAAATGTTTGATAAAATCAGCGCTTACTTAGCGGTTGGTTTTTCGTCAATATCCGCTGTCGATAAGCCAGTTGTAAAAATCCTCAAAGCTGCCGCGCTTGTATTTGCTTATGCTTCTGTCGTGACGGTTAATAAGGCAGTCCGTCACCAAAAATGTGTCAATGCCCAGCTTTTCGGCGCACATATCCTCGTCAACGTCATTTCCTACCATTATGGCGCTCTCGGGCGGAAAACCGCAGAACGAGCAGATGTCGTGATAATAGTTGAGGTTAGGCTTGCACGCCGAGCAGTTGTCGTAAACCGTGATCATGTCGAAGTCGTTGGGGTCAAGCCCTGCCCAGCGGATCCTTGTGTAGGTAGCCGCCTTTGAAAAAATGGGGTTTGTAGCTACAACAAGCCTGCAGCCTGAGTTTTTAAGCAGCTTAACGGTCTTTTCGGCGTAAGGGTTTGCGCGCGTCGCAATTTTTGCCGCGACAAATTCATTGCGGTAAAATTCGTCAAAATCCTTTTCGTATAGCCGCATATCCTTTTTGCAGCGGCGGCTCAGCGCGCGCCAGAACAGCTCGCGGTTAAGGCAATCGCCGTCGTTTCTGCCCATTGCGGCGGCGCCCTCCCATATTCCTTTTACAAGCGTTTGAGGGTCAATCTGCACCTTGTGGGCGAACTTTTGGCAGAACGCTTTAAGGTAAAGCTCTATAAATTGTTTTAAATCCATCGGCAGCAGAGTGCCGTCAAGATCAAATAAAAAATTCTTATGCATCTTAATGTACCTCGGTACTATTTTATCATAGGTTTTGATATAGTTCAAGTTGAAAATGACGGACAAATATGGTACAATTTAAGTAAAGTTAAACGGTGGTGATATTATGAAAATCGTATTGACGGACGCTAAAACGGTTTTTGACGAGCTGGTGACTCCCGCTCCGCTCAGGGAGCTTGGAGAGGTAGACGAATACGGGCTGCTTAAGTATGACGACGTAGCGGAGAAGATCGCCGACGCCGACGTTGTTGTCGTCAATAAAACGATTCTCGACTCTTACACGCTCAGGCTCGCAAAAAAGCTGAAATACATCGGGCTTTTTGCCACGGGCTACAATAATATCGATATAAAATACTGCCGCGAGCACGGAATTACCGTCTGCAACGCCGGCTCTTATTCCACCAACGCCGTGGCGCAGCACACCTTCGCGCTGATTTTGGAGGCTTTCAACAACACCTCGGGATATAATAAATATGTTCAGGACGGAATGTGGAAGCGCAGCCCAACCTTTTCGCCGTTTGTATATCCGCTCAACGAGCTTGCGGGCAAAACATTGGGAATCGTCGGCTTGGGCGCTATAGGAACCGCCGTGGCAAAAATAGCCAACGCGTTTGAAATGCGCGTAATAGGCTGCAACCGCAGCGAAAAGCGCGTTGAGGGGGTTGAAAACGTAAGCTTTGACGAGCTGCTGCGGCAGAGCGACATCGTTACCGTGCATTGTCCGTTGAACGCCGATTCAAAGGAGATGTTCAACCGCGACGCCTTTGCCAAAATGAAGCCGACTGCCTTGTTTGTCAACACCGCGCGCGGCGGCGTTGTTTCGGAGCGCGATTTGTACTTTGCCCTGCAAAATAATCTTATAGGAGCGGCGGCGCTTGATACGCTCTGTGTTGAGCCGATGGAGGAGGACTGTATCCTGATGAACGCCAAGAACTGCATTATAACGCCGCACATAGCCTGGGCGCCCGTTGAAACGCGCCAAAGGCTGATCGATATTGTGGTAAATAATATCCGAAACTTTTACAGCGGCACGCCTACAAATGTTGTAAGCTGAAAGAATGATATAAATAAAACCGGTTCAAACCCGTAACGAGGTTTTGAACCGGTTATTTTAATTTTCGGTGTATGTCGGTGTATGTTGATATAATAGAACATACACCTTAAAAACCGCATAGGTAACCCGTTTTTCGGGTGTGTGTTGCCTCAAAACAAACATACACCAAACATACACCACATACACCTGCACAAGCGGAAATTTCATCATAGTTGTAGGGGAAAGGTTTAATTGTAGTGATAGGGTTTGCCCCTGTCAGGCAGCAGCGGCAGTCGCGTGACGCTGCACCCAATACGCGCAAGCGTGACGATTGACCCATGACGCGAATCATATGTTTGTTATAATCAACACTTTCCGACCCGCGAGATAAAATGCGCCGTTAACCCGAGTTTCCCTATAATCCGATTTTTCCAAAGGCGCGCTTCCTGCCGCGTGGCGGCTATAGTTCGTTTATCAGTGTTATGATTTCCTTGAAGGGCATCAGCATTTCATCGGCTTCAAGGGCTCTGTGGCTGCTTAAAATCAGCTCGGCGGTTTTCTTCATCGCCGGGAACGCCGCGCGCATAAGCTGGTTGGCGTAAATCACTATATTAACGCCGTGAGCGGATAGCTCCTCCTCGGTAACGGTGTTGAAGCTTGTGGGAACAACAACTATCGGAGTCGTTTTGTCGAACTCCCTGAACTTGTCGCAGAACTCAAAGATCTCGTCGGGTTCTTTTCTGCGGCTGTGGATCATAATTCCGTCAGCGCCCGCCTCAACAAACGCCTTGGCGCGCGTAAGGGCGTCGTCCATTCCGCGCTCCAGAATAAGGCTTTCGATACGCGCTATTATCATAAAGTCGTCGGTGAGCTGAGCCTTTTTGCCCGCGGCGATCTTCGCGCTGAAGTTCTCGATAGAATCCTGGGTCTGAACGACCTCTGTGCCGAACAGCGAGTTCTTTTTAAGTCCGGTTTTGTCCTCGATGATAATCGCCGAAACGCCCATGCGCTCCAGAGTCCTTACGTTGTACACAAAGTGCTCGGTAAGTCCGCCCGTGTCGCCGTCAAGGATGATCGGCTTGGTCGTTACCTCCATAATGTCGTTTATGGTGCGCAGGCGCGAGGACATGTCTACAAGCTCGATGTCGGGCTTGCCTCTGTCGGTGCTGTCGCAGAGGGAAGAAACCCACATCGCGTCAAACTGGTCGAGCTTGCCGTTCTTTTCAACAACGGTTTTCTCGGCGATAAGTCCGGTAAGACCGCTGTGAGCCTCGATCGTCTTAACGATGGGGCACATCCGAATAAGGTCGCGCAGCCTTCTTCTTCTGTATTCGGGCATAGACAGCTTTTCTTTAAGGCGCTGATCGATTTTTTTAACGTTCTCATTGTAGGTGTAGGGAACCTCAACAAGCTTGCCGCCGTTTTCGTTTAAAAGCTTTACAACATTGGCGCGTATAGCGGATTCGGGACCGTTTGTCCAGTTGTCGCCGTGAACGACATAGTCGGGCTTAAGCTCGGGAATAACGTCATCGTACATCATGCTGTTCTGAACAACGACCTTGTCAACGCCGTCAAGCGATTCGTAAAGCGCTATCCTTTCCTCAAGGCTGATGGTGGGAAACTTGTTGTATCTTATAAGCGCCTTGTCGCTGAGCGCGCCGATAACAACGCTGCCGTACTTTTTAGCCTCGTTGATGATGTTTAAGTGTCCGTCGTGGATAACGTCGGTGCAAAAGCAGGTGTAAACTGTTTTCATGTGCTTAATTCTCCTCAAAATTGTTATATGAAGGGTCTATTTGTTTAAGCTCGTCGAAGGTGTCGATTTCTACGATATCCTCGGCTTTGCATTCTCTTACGGCGACCCTGTAGTTTTCCTTGTAATATTCAAGCGGCACCTGTTCCCAGTAGTAGTTTCTGCCGCCGTCGCGCTCAAAGGCGAGCTTTAAGTCGGCAGAAAGCGAGGCGCCGTCCTCAGCGTTCCAGTACGAAATACCGACCATCTGCAGGCAGTTTTTGCCGCCGACCTTTTCCTTGACTATGATACCGTCCTCAACGTCGAAGCACCAGTCGTCGGTTTCAATCATTGGAATGGCGAGGAAGTTTGACTGATAGTGGTACTTTTTAATGATTTCGGGGTTAGACAGCAGCAAATCGGCCTCGAGCACATAGGCGTTTTGGAGCAAGTCCTTTGCGAGCAGTGCCGACGAGATGTTGTTGGCCTCGGTGTACATCGTGTTGTCGATGAAATTTATCATCGGATATTTGTCAAGCAGCCTGTCAAATTCAGCGGCAAGGTAGCCCCTGACAAGGTATATCTCCTCAACACCCGCGTTAAGGCACGCGTCAATAAGCCCGTCGATAAGCCTGCCGCCGTTTACCGTGATGAGCGGCTTGGGCGTTTTAAGAGTGACGGGAACCATCCGGCTGCCGAAGCCGGCGGCGAGGAAAATAGCTCTTTTTGCCCTGTAGGGTTCAAGCGCTTCAAGTCCCTTTTGTGTGATTTTCCCGTCCGCGATATAGCCCATGCCGCGCAGCTTGTCAAGCTCCGGGGCTTCTTTGGTTAGCCCTGCGTTATTTTCCGCGGCTTCAACAAGCAGGTCGAAGCACGCTTTTGAAAGCTTTGAGTTCATTTTTTATCGTCATCAGCCGCGAAAACCGCCGCGATGACATTCCTCCCTATATGGATTTTAAAAATACCGTAACTTTCATTTTAATATAAGTAAGCACATTTGTCAATGATTTGTCGGCTGAGCCGACGGGCAGGACGCGAATCAGATGTTTGTGCGACAGAAAACTTCCTAACCCGCGAGAAATGACGCGCCGGTCGCGTGACGCGACGGACAGATGTTTGCAATAAACAAAACTTCCGTTCCCGCGATTTATGTCGCGCCGTTATACCGAGTTTTCCCATAAGCCGATTTCTCCAAAGGCGCGCCGGATAAAACGTCACGTTTTCGCTTCCTGCCGCGTGGCGGCTATCCTAATACCAATTTAGCGGTGTCTACGCTTTCCTTTGCGTCGCGGCAGTAGTAGTCCGCGCCTATCTTCATGGCGTAATCCTTGGTGAGCACCGCGCCGCCGACAAATACAACGCATTTGCTGCTTCCGTCGGGGTTTTGGAGTTCGGGTGTTGCGCGGACGAGCTTTATGGTATCCTCCATGCTCTTGAGCGTGGTGGTCATCAGCGCCGAAAGACCTATCATCTTGATGTTCTGTTCAACGGCGGTGTCGACAATAAGCTGAGGGTCGACGTCTCTGCCCAAATCGACTACGGTATAGCCGTAGTTATCGAGCAGTACCTTTACTATGTTCTTGCCAATGTCGTGAATGTCGCCCTTGACCGTGGCGAGGATTATTTTGCCCTTGCTTACCTGTTCGCCGCCCGACTTGCTGAGGTGCTGTTTGATAACGTCAAAGCACGCCTGAGCGGTGTTGGCGCTCTGAATGAGCTGCGGCAGGAATATCTTGTTCTTTTCAAAATCCTCGCCCACCTTGTCGAGCGCGGGGATAAGCGTGTTGTTTACGATATCCATTGGGTCTTTTTCGGCGAGCATACGCTCGGTAGCCGCCGCACCCTCGTTTTTCAGTCCGCTGTAAACCGCGGCTTCAACGCTCATAGCATCCTGCCGTGTTTGGGGCTTTGGAGAGGGAGCTGCAGTGTTGTAGCTCTCGATAAACTCAACCGAGTTTTTGTCGATACCCGAAAGCACCCTGTAGGCGCGCACCGCGCCCGTCATCGCGTCAATGTTGGGGTTGATGATAGGAAGATCAAGCCCTTCTTCAAGCGCCATTGTCAGGAAGGTGCTGTTTACAAGCTCGCGGTTCGGCAGTCCGAACGAAATATTTGAAACGCCCAGGCAGGTTTTGCAGCCCAGCTCGGTTTTTACGCGGTGAAGCGCCTTAAGAGTCTCGCGGCAGGCGTCCTGTTCGGCTGAAACCGTCAGAGTAAGGCAGTCGATATAAACGTCGTGCCTGTCGATTCCCAGTGCCTCGGCGCGGCTGACAATGCGCTTTGCGATTTCAAACCTGCCCTCGGCGGTTTTGGGTATTCCGCCCTCGTCAAGGGTAAGGCCTACTACGGAAGCACCGTACTTTTTAACAAGGGGCAGAACCGAAGAAAGGCTCTTTTCCTCGCCGTTTACCGAGTTTACGATAGGCTTGCCGTTGTAGCAGCGAAGCCCCGCTTCAAGCACGTCGGGTTTGGTGGAATCTATCTGGAGAGGCGCGTCGCAAACGCTCTGAATAGACTTTATAACGCGCGTCATCATCTGTTTTTCGTCAATTTCGGGGTGGCCGACATTGACGTCGAGAAGCTCCGCTCCTCCGCCGATTTGGGAAAGCGCCTGAGATAGAATGTAGTCTATGTTGTTGTCGACAAGCGCCTGCTTGAACAGCTTTTTGCCCGTGGGGTTGATGCGCTCGCCGATAATGCGCGGACCGTTTATCTCAACGACGGTGCTGGCGCTGCATACAGCTGTGCCGCAGGTTTTGGGGCAGGGCTGATATTTTTCACCGCTGAGCATTTTGTTCAGCTCGCGGATATAATCGGGGTTTGTTCCGCAGCAGCCGCCCGCAAGCTTTACGCCGTAGGGCAAAAGTTCCCTGACGCACTCGGCAAAGCGCCCGGGCATAATGCTGTATTCGTTGCTGTTTGGGTCGGGCAGACCTGCGTTCGCCTTGGCTATCAGCGGCAGGTCGGTGTAGCGCGACATCTCGGAAATAACGGGGCCGAGCTCATCGGGACCGAGCGAGCAGTTAACGCCCAGCGCGTCAACGCCGAGCCCTGTAAGTGTAAGAGCCGCCGAAGCGGGGGAAACGCCCGTAAAGGTTCTTCCGTTGCGCTCAAAGGTCATGCTTGCGAAAACAGGCTTGTCGCTGTTCTCCTTAGCCGCAAGCACCGCCGCCTTCAGCTCGCAGAGGTCAGTCATTGTTTCAAAAAAGATTATGTCGGCGCCGCTGCCAGCCAAAATCTGCTGTTTAAAGTATTCGTAAGCTTCCTCAAAGCGCAGCGAGCCCGCCGGCTCAAGCAGCATTCCTATGGGGCCTATGTCAAGGGCAGTCAGCGCGTTTGTGCCCTCGCAGGCTTTTTTGGCTGTTTTTACGCCCGCGCCGATTATCTCCTCAACAGAGTATCCGCTTTCGGCGAGCTTGTAGGCGTTAGCGCCGAAGGTGTTTGTACACACGATATCCGAGCCGACCTCGATATAGCCCCTGTGAAAGGACTCGATCAGCTCGGGCTGAGTGATGTTCAGGGTTTCGGGGCAGTGGTCGTACTTGGCGCCGCTTTTCTGGATAAGCGTGCCCATCGCGCCGTCAAGCAGTATAAATTCTTTTTCAAAAAGCTGTTTAATATCCACAGTGGTCACCGTTCTTTCTGTATCGGCAGGTTTCGCGCAGGCTGCAGACCGCGCAGCCGCGCCGTTTTTTCTCTATGGGCTTGTCGGAAATGCCCGCAATAGCCGTGACTGACTTTGAGGGGATAAGCAGGCAGCTTTCGCTTGCGCTCAGCCCTATTTTCCTCGGCGCGTCAAGAATGCGCAGAAAGGTTTTTTGCAGCTCGATTGGGTAATCGCCGTAGCCGGGGCTGAAGCGGAACGTCATATAGCTTTCGGGAAAAAGCTCGGCGATAAGCCCGTCAACCTTGCGGCATATCTGCTCGATAGCGGCGCTCGCCATGCTGTCCAGCACAACGGCTGCCGCCATGTCGTTTATCTGGGTTACGCGGATAAGCCTGTCCGTTTCCGCTCCCAGAGTGGCGCATATCAGGGCTGCCCTTGTGCAGCCGTCAAGGTGCTTTTTTACGTCGCCGCCCTGCATAAGCTCGTCTTGGGGCAGGTCGATTATTTTATAAAGATATTTCGGGCGCGCGCAGTTTAAAAGCCGCGCCTCGCAGTCGTCCATAAGCCGCTCCATGGCAGGGTTCATCTCAACCTTTGCGCCGCCCATGTAGCGGACAGCCTCTCGGCGGTTTACGCGGTCGAGCGAAATCACAGCAGGGTCTCCACCGCGCGTGTGATTTTTTCCGCCACATAGGGGCTGTTCATGGTGTATAGGTGGATCCCGTCAACGCCGTTGGCTATAAGGTCGACTATCTGCTCAACGGCGTAGGCGATTCCCGCGTCGCGCAGAGCCTCGGGCTTGCTCTCGTATTTCTGCATTATCTTTGCGAATTTAGGCGGAAGGCTCGCGCCGCACAGCGACACCATGCGCTCGATCTGGCGTTTGTTTGTAACGGGCATGATGCCCGCCTCAATGGGCACGTTTATGCCCGCTATTTTTGTGCGCTCAAGAAAGCGGTAGAATGTGGAGTTGTCAAAAAACAGCTGGCTGATAAGGTGCTGAGCGCCCGCGTCGACCTTCTTTTTTAGGTTGAGAACGTCGGCGACCTCGTCCTCGGCGTCAAGATGAACCTCAGGGTAGCACGCGCCGCTTATGTCAAAGTCGCCGCGGGCTTTGATGTAGGCGCAAAGGTCGCTTGCGTATTTAAAGTCTTTTTGCGGCTCGACCCCGTCGACGTAGTCGCCGCGAAGCGCAAGGACATTCTCGATACCGTTAGCCTTAAAGTCGGCAAGGGTGGCGTCTATCATTTCCTTGGTGTTGTTTACGCAGGTAAGGTGAGCCACGGACTCAACCTTGAAGTCGTGCTTTATCTTAGCGGCGATCTCGCAGGTGCGGCTGTGAGCGCCCGCTCCGCCGGCGCCGTAGGTCACGCTTATAAAATCGGGCCTGAGCGCGCATATTTCCTCAAGCTTGCCATAAACCGATTCAATGGGCGAATCCTTTTTAGGCGGAAAAACCTCAAAGGAGAACACGGTTTTTTCTTTTCCGAATAACGTATTTATTTTCATTTTTATCAACTCTCAATTCAGCGATTTAAAACGTTGTCTTTTATTCTAACATTTTTTTGAAGAAAAAACAACAGTATATGGAAAAAAGCCGCGGACAAAGGGAAGTCCGCGGCAATAATATATTCTTTTATACAGCTATAAACCTCTGCATAGCCGTTATATCTCTGATTGTGATCGCGCCGTCATTGTTGAAGTCGGCAAGCTCAAGCTGCTCAGGGGTGAACTCAACAAACTCCGCGAGCGCCCTTTGAATGAGCGTGATGTCCTCAATTGTCACCGCGCCGTCGCCGCTTACGTCGCCTTTAGGGAGCTGGCGCACAATGCAGTCGGCGATATAGCTGAGCTCCGCCTGTTCGTTGGGGCTGTCGGCAAGCGCGGCGTACAGTTTGCCGTCGATCACGCGCAGACCGTAAAATGTGCGCTCGGTATTGTTTGAGGCAAAGGTGCTGCTCTCTCCTGTTCGCGCGTCGTAAACGAGAATCGAATCGGGCGTGTTCATATAGAGAAAGTCGTCGTAAACGTCAAGAGCCATAAACATATTAGAATAGTACGAGTATTTGCCGGCTTTCCAGTATGTATTTGAAAAACTCAATACATTCTCACAGGTGTCGTCCGCCATGTTGTAGATCTGCAGGGCTTTTACGCTGCCGGTGTTGTTTACGGCATAATATTTTCCGTCAGCGCATGTAAACTGTGTGTTGATATTGCGTAAATAGCTGTTGTCAAAGCTTGTGTCGGTTGAAGGATAGTCGGAGGTGTAGTCGTAATGAGGATTGTCGAGCGATTCGATCTTGCTGTCGCTGAGCAGAAAATAATCGTGATACGCAAAGCCGGGCTTGTCGGGCGTAGGGTCGTCCCAGGTAACGTCGACATGGTAGTAGTTATCGCCGATTTTTACCTTGTTCCACTGGTGGTTCATTTTGTTGGAACCAACAATTTCGCTGCTTATGCCTACCTGAGCCAAAAGATAGGAGTAAACCTCGGAGTAGCCGTAGCACTTGCCCCTGCCGTTTACCATAAGGCTGTAAATTTCCTCGTTGATAAGGTAGCTGCTGTTCATAATGAGCGCGTCGTGCAGCACCAATGCCTTTTCAAAGTCGGACATGCTGTCGTCGACCATGTCAAGGTACCACTGAGCTTTTTCGGCAAAGGTTTTGCGCATTTCAAGCACTTCTTCGTCGGTGTAGATTTCCTCCTCGCCTGTGTATTCACCTGTTTGTTCATCGGCAATCAGCTTGCCCCAGTGAAAGACGATCGCGGACGGAACCCAGCCGCCTGTGCTGAAATCATAGCTGTATTCAAGACCGTACATAGCGCATACATAGAAAAGCTCGGGATGAATATTGAGTACGGTAACTGCCAGCGTATCTATCTCATCCTCGGACAGATCATACTCCGAAATGTCCACATGCGGATTCATGTTCAACAGCTCGCTTGCCGTATGATCCATCGCGTCCTTATGGGCTTCGTAAAAATCCTTGTTTTCCGAAATGAAGCCATAGGTCGCCTCGCTTTTTAATTGAGAAGCGGAGGCAGGCGCGGCGGCAAAAACCGTAAGAGTAATTATCACCGCGAGCGAGGCGGTTATTATCCGTTTTATAGTTTTGAGTTTTTTCATTGTATATCCCTCCGTCGGCTATTAAGGCTGTTCTCTTTATATTATATCATTTTGCTGCATAGTGCTTCAATGCGCAAAACGCCGTATTTTTGGGGTGGTTTTTGTAAGGTTTGTTAATCGCAAATCCGATACATGAGATTTTAAGGTTGACTTTGTATTTTTGAGGTTGTAAAATGTTGCTATTGGAGTTTGGAAAGGATGAATTAACGATGAAAAAATCAATCAAACGGCTGTTGTCGGCTGCACTGACCGTAGCGATTGTCATTACGGCTTTGCCATCGGTTATCGGCGCCGGCGCGGTTGAAGACACACTGAACGTTGAAGCAGTAGAGACTGTAACGATCACCGACCCGAGGACTCAGCCCGAGGCGAGCGTGGTGTGCCCCCCCGGATATTATGACGAAGCGGACGGCAGACAGCACCTTCCGACAATGGTAATCGTTGCGGGTTTAGAAGACATTGCCTACCATACCGACTACAACTGGTCGAAGGCTATTTTCGGCAATAAAGATGATGAAGGTAATTATGTCGGAGGTTCCTTAAACGATAACGGCGTTTTTGAAAACGGAGACAGTTTACAGGAGTATTTCCGTACCCAGTCGCACGGCAAGTTTGTTCTTGACCCCATCAAAGAAAATTATGGTTTTCCCGAAACGGTTAACCCAGAAGATAAAGAAAATGATGTTCCCGGCGACGGCGTTATTCACGTTAATCTTGATCGCAAGCATTGGAATGTTGCCAAAGATGACGCTGATAATATAGAGAGGGAGGCTATTGCTGAAGCGTATAAAAAAGCTTATCCATATATACAGGAAGGAGAAATAGCAAAACACAACAGGTATATAGAGCCGGGCGAAGACAGTCCCAATAAACTAATGGATACAAATGAAATGTTGACAATAATATTGTTTGCTGGCTATGATTATGGCTCCAGAGCGGTATCGATCAACACGCTTGATCCAAAAGAAACAACAAAAATGAGCGAGTCGCATTTCAACAACTTTTTGGACAATAACGCTCCGGTACTTGAGGGCGTTGGCATCAAATACTATATTGCAAGCGCGGAAAACAGATTGCGAAAATCCGCGGAATCGGCCGATGGAACTCAGCATTATGAAGATGTTATGAACGCTTATGGTTCATTCGCCCATGAGGCTTTACATTATATAGGGATTCCCGATTATTATCCATATCCCAATAACAGCGGGCGCACGGTTGAGGATACTGCGGAATGGGTTTCGTACAGGGTGGATTCCCTCAGCCCTATGGGACGGCCGTACGGAAAGTATGTTAATAAAGATTTAACCGTCGACAATTCCCTCAGAACGCCGTATACGCTTGACCCATGGGCAAAAATCCGCCTGGGTTGGGCAACGTGCAAGGTGGTTGATCCGCCGGAAAACGGCTCAATTACAACAGAAACCGTCAAAGCTTATGACTACAATAATATTGAAACTCAAAATGAGACCATACTTCGTGTAAATGTTCCGGGTAACCCAAAGGAATACTATCTGATTGAAAACCGTCAGTTTACGGGATACGATATAGGTATGAGATATGACCCCAAATACATAGACGCAAACAGCAACGGAGAGATATCTTGCTGAAATAAAGATGAGCGCCGACGTTACCTGCGGAAAAGAAATAGCTAACATCCGCGTATAGTCGATTGTGAAAACCGGAAAGGAGG
>ONMK01000098.1 GCA_900318905.1 uncultured Eubacteriales bacterium
CGAGGGCAACACCTACTGCGCCCACGACTTCTGGCAGCTCCCGCCGCATACACCCGACGGAATCGGCATGCTGCCCACGATCAAAAAGTATATTCCCGAGTTTTTTGAGGGGAAAATCAAGTAATAGTGGTTAGTGGCTAGTGGTTAGTGGTTAGTGTCAGTTGAAAGTTTAAAGTTTAAAGTTGAAAGTTAATTTGGCAATAAAGACCTGCCTCTTATCGAAGCTTGATAAGAGGCAGGCTTTTTTAGGCGTTATTCCGCGCTTTTGAAGTCGGCGAGAAAAGATACCTTCAATTCCCGCGTTCGGACGCGCCGGTCGCGTGCCGCGACGGTCATTCCGCGCTATTGAAGTCGGCGAGAAAGGTTACCACCAAATCCCGCGTTATGACGCGCCGTTAGTCTAAGGCTTTGCTAAGCGACGCCCTCCAAAGGCGCGCTGCTGCTACAGCCGTAGCCGCGACGGTCATTTCGCGCTTCTGTTGTCGGCGAGAAAGATTACCGTCAATTCCCGCACTCAGACGCGCCGTTAGTCTAAGGCTTTGCTAAGCGACGCTCTCCAAAGGCGCGCTGCTGCTACAGCCGTAGTTAGCAGCCGCAGCCGTCGTTGCAGCCGCAGCCGTTGTTGTTGCCGCAGCCGCAGCCGTTATTGCCGCCGCAGCAGCAGAGAATCAAAAGAATCAGAATGATGCAGCCGCAGCCGCTGTTGTTACCGAAGAAATTCATGCTTCAACCTCCTTTCGTCTACAGTACATTCTATTGCGAAAGGAGAGATGTGTGACGATAGTGTTGTTTTTTTGAATATGTGCAAAACCGCTAAAAACCACAGGCGTTTTTTGGATTGCACGTAATGATAAAGTGTGATATGATAATGTTGCCGAAAGTCTTAGCTATGTACTTTTAGTGTTCGGCTTAGGTTGTGCGTATTTTTGCATTTTTAATTCTCAGGAGGAAACATTATGAAAAAACTTTTAGCTTTACTGCTCGTTGCCATGCTTGCGTTTGCGGCGGCAGCCTGCGGAGAAAATGATGATTCATCAAAAAAATCAAGTTCCGAAAACGATATAGTTCAAAAGCTCACCGCGCATACTTGGAAGGCTGTGAACTTCGATGGCGGTGATAATTATGTTTTTGAGGTCAAGATCAACAGTGACGGAACATTTACAACTAATTCAAAATATGTCGGAAAATATGAAGAAGAAACAACCTACATCGGAAAATGGTCGATCGACGGCACAACATTGACGGGTGAAGCTACTTCATTGATAAATTCGCGTGACGGAAGCGAAGTAAGCCGTGACGATTCTTTCAGTCAACAGTTAAAGCTTGAACTTGAAAAGGATTGCACCGACGAGATGATCCAAGAGCGTTATGACGCCATGAAAGAGGCGGGGCGTGAATTATCTTCTTATCAAAAGAATTATACGCTTTATGTATCCGATAAATGGTTAGTTTTAAACGGTAATCAACTGTTTGTTCCAAAGGATTAAATTAAAAGGAGAAGCCGAGTGATCGACTTCTCCTTTTTTCATAAGCTAAATATTTAAACGTTAAATCTGAACAGCACTACGTCGCCGTCCTTCATCACGTATTCCTTGCCCTCGCTGCGCACCAAGCCCTTTTCCTTTGCTGCCGCCATACTGCCGCAGGCGATAAGGTCGTCGTAGGCGATGACCTCGGCGCGGATAAAGCCGCGTTCAAAGTCCGAATGTATCTTGCCCGCAGCCTGAGGCGCCTTGGTGCCGTTTTTGATCGTCCACGCGCGCACCTCCTGCTTGCCGGCGGTGAGGAACGAGATCAAGCCGAGCAGCGCGTAGCACTCCTTGATAAGACGGTCAAGGCCGCTCTCCTCCAAGCCCATATCGGCGAGGAACAGCTCCTTTTCCTCTTTGTCCATCTCCACGATCTCTTCCTCTATCTGAGCGCAGATCGGCAGAACGCCCGCGTGCTCTGCGGCGGCGATCTCTTTGACCTTTTTGAAGCCTTCGTTTTGCTCGATGCCGTTTGAAAAATCCTCGTCGCTGAGGTTGGCGGCATAGATAACGGGCTTCGCGGTCAGCAGCGCCACCTCGCTTAACAGCGCCTGCTCGTCCTCGTCGCACTCAACGCTGCGAGCGGGCTTGCCGCTCTCAAGCGTATTAAGGACTCGGGTGTAGAAATCAACGTCGCGCCGGTACTTTTTGTCGCCCTTGACCATCTTTTTGGTCTTGTCGATGCGGCGCTCCATCATCTCCATATCGGAGAGGATAAGCTCCAGATTTATCGTCTCGATATCGCGCGCCGGGTCGATGCTGCCCTCAACATGGATTATGTCGTCGTTCTCAAAGCAGCGCACCACGTGAACGATCGCGTCGCACTCGCGGATATTCGAGAGGAACTTGTTGCCCAAGCCCTCGCCCTTTGAGGCGCCCTTGACCAAGCCCGCAATGTCAACGAACTCGATCGTCGCGGGGGTGTATTTATCGGGGTCATACATTTCGGCGAGCACGTCAAGCCGTTTGTCGGGAACGGCCACCACGCCCACGTTGGGCTCGATGGTGCAGAACGGATAGTTGGCGCTCTGAGCGCCGGCGTTGGTGATAGCGTTGAACAGCGTGCTCTTGCCCACATTGGGCAGACCTACGATTCCTAGTTTCATATATTTTCACTTCTCCTTTATAAGGCTACATTTATTAATTATATCACATAAAATTCTTTCTCTCAATATAGTTTTAAACTTTTTTCTGCAAATCCGGGGTTTCGCCTGCGGCGGCGACCGGTTTTGCGTCGGGCATCCGCTTGGGAAGCGTGTGAGGATAGCAGGCTATTCCATACTTGTTTTCCGATACAGGTAATAGGTCCTGCGGCCACCCTTTTTTTCTTCAAAGCTTGCCTTGTCCACGCACTCATACTTATTGAACCTTGCCGTATCCAATTGCTTGCCGGCGGTGACCACATAATCAATAAGCCCGTTCTCAACAAACTGATCCTGCGTTTTTTCCATTTCTTCATAAGGGATATTCAGCTTGCAAAAATACTTGCAGGTCGGCATTATGTCGCTTACGGTATAGAACCCACCGTCTAAAAACCCGTAGTTCAGCATTGTCGGCGACTGCGTTTTTGAAATGATTTTGTTGAATTTGAATTGCGGCAGGTCATCTTTTTTGTACTTGAGCATATATGTGTTGGGGCTTAATAAAAACATAAAAGCCGCGGAAAGAATATACAAAACCGAAAGCAGCGGAACAGTCATTTTTTTGTTATTTACGTTTATGTTCAGTTTATTGATGAAGCGCTTTGATATGTTTATAATGAATAACACTCCGAAGGGGACGTACACCGAAAGCGTAAATGAATAATAGTTGAAATGCCTGCCGCCGGAATAAATAAGCAAAAACGAAAACAGAAATGTGATCAGATAAAAGAAAAGCAGTTCCTTTTTTTGCCTTGCCATAAATATGGCGCCGGCGATCGATAAAACAAAACCCGCGGTATAACAGACAACAAATGAAGCGCTTCCGTAGAAGAGGTTCACAAAGAATCCGAGAACGAAATTTCCGGCTTTATTTACCGTATAAACAAACAGATTGTCATAAAAATACACGGTAAATAAATCAGATACCGCGTTATTGATCGCAAAGTAAACAAATATCGGCAAACTGATGATAAACACGCCTGAAATCAGCGACAGGAACGCCTTGAAGAGCTCTTTGAACCGTTTGCTTTTCAGGTAAAAGAATAAAAAATACAAGCCGAAGCCGATATAAAAGCCCAAAAGCGAAAACTTTATCCACAAAACTATTCCGGAAGTTACGCCGACAGCGAACCATTCTTTTAGGGTGATGCCGGTGTTCCGCTGTAACGATCTTATGCCGAAATAACAGCACAACGCTATTAACGGCAAACACAGCTCTTCGGCAGACCCTCCGTCAGACATAGCGGAGGAGCTGTATATGATCGCGGCAAGCAGCGGAACGAAATAAACGATCCTGTCGTCGGAAAAAAGCTTTATTGTTTTTAAAGAAATAAGCAGGAAAAGAAAGCATAAAATGATCTCGATCAGATAGACGCCGAGAAATGTATCATTTGAAATGAAATACGCGAGAGAAAACAAAAAATACAGCAAGGGTCCTTTTTGCTCGAATATCTCCTTGTACATCACCGTGTCGTTAGCGACAGCTTTTCCTACGGTAAAGAAACAGTTTATGTCGTCCCAGTTGTTAAACGGATAAATGGGGGAGCATTTTGAACAGATCGTAATACATACCACTGAGGTCATCAATAGGATAACGACTGATATGATCGTCTGTTTTTTGCCTGACCGTTTTTCGCCGGCTTTGGTGTTTTGAAAATGAACGCGGGTATTTGCTATAGATTTCATTGTATCATTCCTCATAAATCGATCACGAATAAAACGCACATACTGAGATTATACAATTGAATCTCCGAAAAATCAACACATTTTTTCAGCCCCTGCCTGCTGCAGTTCCGAAAACACGCGCAGATAACAGATGATTTGTAAAACGGTTTTGCCGCCTTGGCTTTTAGGCGGATAATAATCGCCTTAAATCATTATTATTGGTTGAACAAATAGCAACATAATCTACTTGCTAAATTCGACATAATATAGTATGATAAAATCGGAATAAAAACGAAAAAGGTGATTTTATGACTGAAAAAACCGTTTTTCTGAAAGTTGAGGAGGCGCAGCTCGCGTCATCTATGGGCAGCGGCAGCCTTGCCGTGCTGGCAACTCCTGCGGTGGTCGCGCTGATGGAGAACGCCGCCGCAGGTCTTGCGGACGATATCCTCGCCGATAAGGCTCTCACCACGGTCGGCACTCAGATCGCGATCGAGCATCTCAGCCCTACGCCGGTGGGCGCTGAGGTCACCGCGACCGCGAGGCTTGTAAAGCGAGAGGGCAGAGCCTTCAGCTTTGAGGTGACCGCCTCCGACAAAAAGGGCGAGATCGCGCGCGGCACCCATACCCGCGTCAGCGTCGACGCGGCAAGATTCCAAACAAAGGCGAACGAAAAGTTCAGGCGCTATCTGTATGTGCTGTTCGACCTTGACGGCACCGTCAGCCGCAGCGCCGAGGGCATCCGCGCGTCT
>ONMK01000057.1 GCA_900318905.1 uncultured Eubacteriales bacterium
CTCTTTCAGAGTTTAATCTCATTCAGAACTTATCATCACTGACACGTTCGTGAATTTACTGTACCTTTTTAGTGTGTACTCACTGTAATTTTTTTGAGTTTTTCTCAACTCAAAGTCATTACGGGTTTCTTTCTTTTCGTTGTTTAATTTTCAAGGTCCTTTTGCGCGGTTCAATGAGATTTTACGTCATTTTTTTCTGCCGTTTTTCTCAGTGCGCTTTTGCTATTATATTACAGGCAAACCGATTTGTCAATACCTTTTTTTGAAAAATTTTAATTATTTTCAATTTCTTGACACTGTTCTTTTTCTTATATATAATTTCAATATAATTCATATTACTATATAGGTATATAAAAGCTATGAAACGATACTCCCTTTCACAAAAAACATTTAATATAGCAAACAGAGGCTTTTTCTTCTTTTATATCGGTTTGTTCATTCTTACATTTATCGGCGGAATGGTTGCCGTTGCGGTGTTCGGCGAGCTTGGCACAGAATATCCGATGCCGGTAGGTATTGTAATTCTCAGGTTTGCGGTGCTGCTGCTGGGCTTTGCCGCGGTGGCTTTCGCTTTTATAGCGCTGAGCAGGTTCTTATTAAAATCTCCTCTCGCCGATAAACTGAGCATTCGCAAGTACAATACAATTATTATATTCATTTGCATCGGGCTTATGCTCGCTATTCAGCTTGTGTTCATGTTCTGTCTGCAAATGAACCCCGTGACCGATGTTTCCATAATAGACAGCTACGCGAAAAGAATATTCAGTGAAAACTCATTTGACTGCATCGATTCGGATTTCAACGGGCACTATATTGTAAGGTACCAAAACAATCTTGTTTATCTTCTTATCAACACATTTATTTACAAGCTTACCGGTACGACCTCGCATTTGCCGCTGACAATTCTCAGCACGATTTCAATAAACATCGCCGTTTTGATGACGGTGCTGACCTCGCGCAGAGTTTTCGGTGAAAAAAAGGCGCTGTTTACGCTGGCGCTATGCGCGTTCTTTACGCCGTACTACACCTACACCGCGTATTTCTACACCGATTCGTATTCCATACCCTTTGTAATAGGAACGGTATATACCTTCGTTGTTGCCGTTCAAAGTAAAACGAAAGTTAAAAAGCTGCTGTTTTTGCTGCTGAGCGGAGCGCTGTGCTTTATAGGCTTTAAGATAAAAGGAAGCGTTATTGTTCTTATCCCTGCACTGCTGCTTTACCTTATTATAAAGTGCGGAATAAAGCGGGCGGCAAAAGCGGGCGCGGCTATACTTTTAAGCTTTTGCGTGCTTTTCGCCTCGTTTACCGTCGCGCTGAAAAATTCGGGAATCATCTCGGAGGAATCATCAGAGCGCTATCAGTTTCCCCCAACTCACTGGGTTATGATGGGGCTAAAGGACTTGGGCGCGTTCAATGAGGAAGACAGCGATTTTTCAAAAAGCCTCGGCTCAAAATCCGAACGTCAGGAGGAAAACCTAAAGGAAATCGGCAGGCGCATAAGCGATATGGGCGCAATCGGACTGGCTAAACATCTGGGCGGCAAGGTCGTATGGACATATATGGACGGCACTTATTACATCGCAAACTATCTGAGCCACTATAAGCACCGCACACCTCTGCACGAGCTGGTGCTGTACGACGGAAAGCTTAGGTTTCCGTTCTTCGCCTTCTGCTTTGGCTATCAGATGTTTTTGATTCTGATGACTGCGTATTCAGGGCTGCACGCGCGGCGCAAAGGCAAGGCAGGGCTTACGCTGCTTTTCCGCCTTGCCATTTTCGGCATGGTGATTTTCTTTATGATTTGGGAGACTAACGCGAGGTACCCGTTCAACTTCACTCCGCTTTTAATGCTGCTTGCGACCGAGGGAACTTTCGGGCAGGCAGAAAAAAAGACTTTAAGTCATCAAAATCACCGCAAAAAAAGCCTTGACATTTTCAAATCCGCTCTATATAATAGAATGTACAACAGAAAACCCCTTAAAGACAGTGACGGGAACAAGATATAAATTATTCTCCTCAGAGAGCTGACGGTTGGTGAAAGGCAGCGTGAAGGTTTATATGCATAGCTCATCCCCGAGTTTTTCGCGTGAATTTTTTTAGCGCGGAACGCAGGACTGCGTTATCGGTCAGGACTTTGTTGGAAGTCTGTAAGGAGCATGCGGCGACGTATGCTTGAATTTGGGTGGTACCACGATTTTTTCGTCCCTTATTGCAATTTTCGGTTGCATTTAAGGGGCGTTCTTTTGTATGCGGATTCCATAATACGGAATAATGGATTCCAGCAACGTCATATGGAGGCTATCAAAATGAAACCGTCTTTTCAAAAGTACATTCCGTTTAAGCAAATCAACTTGCCCGACCGCACATGGCCGAACAAGACTATCACAAAAGCGCCTATCTGGTGCAGCGTTGACTTGCGCGACGGCAACCAGGCGCTTATCGACCCGATGAACCTTGAGGAAAAGCTTGAGTTTTTCCACGCGCTTGTAGACATGGGCTTTAAGGAGATCGAGATAGGCTTTCCGAGCGCTTCGGAAACCGAATATGAGATCTGCCGCGAGCTTATCGAAAACAATCACATACCCGACGACGTTACTATCCAGGTTCTTGTTCAGGCGCGTGAGCACCTTATTCACAAGACCTTTGAGGCAATAAAGGGCGCGAAGAACGTTATCGTTCACTTCTACAACTCAACCTCTACCTTACAGCGCAAGGTCGTTTTCAAGACCGACATGCAGGGCGTAATTGACATCGCGGTTGAGGGCGCGCGCCTTATCAAAAAGCTTACAGACGAGTACACGGGCGACACGAATATCCGCTTTGAATATTCTCCCGAAAGCTTCAGCGGCACCGAACCCGACAACGCCGTTGAAATTTGCGACAGGGTTATTGAGGAGCTCGGCTCCACCAAGGAGAACCCCGTTATTCTCAACCTGCCCAACACGGTTGAAATGTGCACACCGAACACATACGCCGACCAGATCGAGTACTTTATCCGCAACCTTAAGCACCGCGACGCTGCTATTATCAGCGTTCATCCGCATAACGACCGCGGCTGCGGCGTTGCCGCCGGCGAGCTCGCGCTGCTTGCGGGCGCCGAAAGAGTTGAGGGCACGCTGTTCGGAAACGGCGAGCGCACCGGCAACATGGACGTCGTTACAATGGGACTTAACATGTTCACCCAGGGCGTTGACCCGAAGCTCGACTTCAAGAATCTTCCCCACCTGCGCGACATTTATGAGCGCTGCACAAATATGAAGATAGACCCGCGTCAGCCGTACATCGGCGAGCTGGTATTCACCGCGTTCTCGGGCTCGCATCAGGACGCTATCAACAAGGGCTATCAGTACATGCGCGAAAGCGGCACAGAGTACTGGGAGATACCCTATCTGCCGATCGACCCTGCCGACGTTGGCAGAGAGTATGAGCCGATCATCCGTATCAACTCGCAGTCAGGCAAGGGCGGCGCGGCATTCGTAATGAGCAACAACTTCGGCTACGACCTTCCCAAGCGTATGCACCCGGAGTTTTCGGCATTGGTACAGGCAAAATGCGAGGCATTGGGACGCGAGCTTATCCCCAAAGAGCTGTTTGACGTGTTTGAGGACAACTACCTGAACCACCCGGCAAAGTTCAAGCTCACCAAACGCAAGATCTACGAGGAGAGCGAGGACGGCAAGGATACCGTAACCTTCAAGGGCGGTCTGCGCGTTGAGGGAGCCGGAGAAATCAAGCTTGACGGCACCGGAAACGGACCTATCGACGCGTTCTTCAACGCGCTGAAGAAGGTGGGAATCAACCGCTACAAGTTCAGAGGGTACAGCCAGCACGCTATCGGCGAGGGTTCCGACGCTAAGGCGGTTTCATACATTGAGCTTCAAAAGCCCGACGGCAAAAACATTTTCGGTATCGGTATCGACTCCAACGTTAACATCGCGTCCGTTCTCGGTGTTCTGAACGCGATCAACCGCGCCGAAGCCGCCACGCGGCCGGAAGCGCGCCTTTAAAAAAATCGGTTTAAAGGTAAAATCGGTATAACGGCGCAACTTAATTCGCGGGAACGGAAGGTTTCTGTCGCACAAACATATGATTCGCGTACTGTGTGCAGCATCACGCTGCCTCGCGGGATCGGAAGGTTTGTTTATTGCAAATGTCTGATTCGCGTCATGGATCAAGCGTCACGCTTGCGCGTCTTGTCCGTTGCGTCACGCGACCAACGGCGGGTCAAAGCTTGTGCTTACCGCAATTATTTATAATTCATTATAAAAACTTTAGGCAGGCTCAGAACCATTCCGGTTTTGAACCTGCCCATTTTATTGTGGAAACTTTGCTAAAAAGCAATTCCGCATTCCGAATTCCGAATTAATACTATTTTCAATTAAAACGCTTTAAAACAGATGTTAGCGGAAAATTTTGCAGAACAAGGCGGAGGACGCAGGAATACTGACGTATTCCGAGGCAACGAAGTTATGCAGAATTTTACGCAACAGATGTTAAAGTGTTTTATTTGATAATAGTATAAATTTACGCCATTGCAAAAACTGCTGTGACGGTAATATTATCGTCTTCGATTTCAGCGTATATCTCACCGTTCATTTTATGCATGAGCGTGCGGCAGATGTACAGCCCCAGTCCGCTGCCGCTGTTGCCGCCCACGTTGCTGCCGCGCCAGAAGCTTTCAAAGATATGAGGCAGGTCGCTTTCATTTAGCGTACATCCGCTGTTTATGACATGAACAAGCAGACAGCCGTCCTCTTTCTCAAACGAAAGCGCGATCGTTTTTCCGTCTCCGTATTTTATCGCGTTTTCTATTATGTTCTGAAGAACCTCTACCGCCCGCTCCCGATCGCCTGCCAGCAGGCAATCGGAATAGCTTTGGATATAAAAATCGGTTTTAAGCAAATCAAGCTTGTCGGTGTAAAACCGCTTTACATCCGCTATCAGCTTTGAAAGATAGAACTCGCCGTTATTGACCTGCAAATCCATAAAATCTTCTCTTGCGGTTTTTGAAATCTCGTCCACATACTTTCGAATATCCTCGCACTTTGAGTTGATGGCGACGGCTGTTTCGCGCTTTTTGTCCTCGTCCTTATACAAGCCCTTTTCAAGCGCCTTGGCGTACAGCTCAATCACGCCCAAAGGCGTTTTTATATCGTGAGAAAGCGAGAGCACCATAGTTTTGTTCTGCTTTTGAAGAGCCAGCTCATCGGCCTTTTGCTTTTCGAGCTTTTCTCTGAGCAAATCAAGCCCCCACAGGAATTTGCTGAAATATCTGCCTTTGCTCTGCCGCAGAGGAATTGTAAGATTGCCTTTGGCAAGCTCGGCGGGATAGCCGCTTATTTTATTAAACGGTCTTATAATTACAAAATAAATCCAAAACAGAACGCCGAAAATAACAGCCGCCGCCACGCCGAAGCAAATATTGAACAGCATAGCCGTATTACCGCTTTTATGATTATACTCGTAATCAAAGCGATACAGCTCACCGTTTATTTCTTTAACGAGATAGTCGCTGTTTCCGCTCTTGAAAGCGTCCGTCTGCTTTTCAACGGCGGTTATGGTGCTGTAATCCGAGAGGCTGTAGTCCTCGCCTTTTTCGATTTTCAAAGCTATTCTATCCGCCTCAACGCGATAAGGGCGACCTGAGCCGCCCTCGTTGGAGTTGTTTATAATCAAGTTTGCGCCCATAAACGCCGCCGACAAAACCGCGGCGACCGCGATCAGCAGCCTGATAAAGCTCTTCATTGCTTACCTCTCATAGCGGTATCCTACGCCCCACACCGTTACGATGTGCGTGGGCTTTTTTGGGTTTTCCTCTATTTTTTGCCGCAGCCATTTTATGTGAACCGTCAGCGTCTGAGGCTCCGAAAAGCTGTCAAAGCCCCATATCTTATTGAACAAAAAATCCTTGCCGAGCGTTTTTCCCGGATTCTCCGCCAGCAGGTCCAGCAGGTCGAATTCCTTTTGTGTGAGGTCGAGCCGACTTCCGTCCGCGAACGCCTCGCGCTTGTTTTTATCGAGCTTTAAAAAGCCGTCGGAAATAACGTTTGTATTATAGCGCCGCGCGAAAATGCCCTTGATTTTAGCGAGAAGAATGTCGATGTCATACGGCTTTTCGATGTAGTCGTCAGCGCCGAGGATAAGCCCGTTGAGCTTGTCGTCCTTTTCGGTCTTTGCGCTCACGATGATAATAGGCGTGTTGTTGGTCTCGCGGATCTTTTTGCATACCGCGAACCCGTCGAGCCCCGGAAGCATTATGTCGAGCACAATAAGCTTTGCGCCCTCGTTTTCAAAAGCGTTGAGCGCGCTTTCGCCGTCGGCGCAGTGAAGTACGCCGTAGCCCTCTGCCTTTAAAAAATCGCAGAGCAGCCCTGCCATTTCAAGATTATCTTCAACTATAAGTATGTCGGTCATTTTTTTAACTCGCTTTTATATATATTACAGTTCTGCAATGGCGCGTCATAACGCGGGTGTGACAGTCACCTTTTTGGCAAACATCTGATTCGCGGCCGCCACGCGGCACGAAGCGCGCCTTTGGAAAACTTGATGTGAGATAAAGATTTCCGCAACGGCGGGCCCAATCTCGCGGGAACAGAAGTCTTTTTACGCTCAAACGTCTGATTCGCGTCCTGCCTCGTCATGGCAATGACTACCAGCCCTGTTCGATAAGCCAATTGTTGAGAGCGCGCTCGCGTTTGCGTGCGTCGCCTTCGGTATTATTATACACCCCTTTGATATTGCCGTCAACAATATACATCACTCTTGAACATCTTGCGGCTACCTTCGCGTCATGGGTTACAAGCATAATCGTAGTGCCCTGCGCGTTGATTTTACACAGCTCGTCCATTACCTCATCGGAACTTTGGCGGTTGAGCGCGCCGGTCGGCTCGTCGGCAAAAATCATCTTGGGCTTGTTTATCATGCTGCGGCAGATGCACGCCCTCTGGAGCTGACCGCCCGAGACCTCGTTGATGTCGTTGTCGGCGATCTCAATGATCCCGAGCTTGCGCATAAGCTCTTTGCCGTACTCGAGCTTTTCCTTTGCCGAGAGGGTGTTAGCCTTTGACTGGCGCGCCGGCAGTATGATATTGTCGAGCACCGAGAGGTTTTTCAGCATGTACATCTGCTGGAAGATAAAGCCCATTTCATCAAGCCTTAATGCTGCCAGCTCGTTTTGCTTGAGCTTGGATATATTTCTTCCTGAGAATATTACCTCACCTGCAGTCATGCTGTCCATACCCGAAACCGTGTAGAGCAGAGTGGATTTTCCCGAACCCGAGGGGCCCATAACCGCTACCATTTCGCCCTCGTCGATTGAGAAGCTGACGTTGCGCAGCACGTTGTTCTGTCTTTTGTTGGTGATATATGTTTTGCAAAGGTCTTTTACTTCAATAATTTTAGCCATAGCGATCCTCTTTCTTATTACTCTATAGAACTGATTTCGTTTGAATTAACCTTGCGTACCGACATCGCGGCAAGAGCAACGCTTACTACCGTAGCCGCAAGAATTATTGCGGGATACAGAATACATGTTTTAAATACGTCGGTGCTGAACACAACGGTTTTAGCGCCCATCATTTGGAATATGCCGCCGGTGGTAAGCTGCCCTATGGGGTTTGCCAGCGCTATTGAAAGCAGAGTTGCCAGCACCATGACGATTCCGATCCTGAGCGTTTGCCAAAGGATGATTGAGCGGTTTTTAAAGCCGATAGCCTTGAGCATAGCTATTTCGCCGCGCTCCTTTGCAAGGAAGCTCTTTTCCATAAGTACCGCAACAAGAATGTCGATAAGGATAATAATGGGCAGCAGAAGCGCAGCCACGCTCTCCATTATTCCGCCGACTCCGCCAACACAGTAATCGACGTATTCGCCCGAGGTCATTATTTTAGCGTCGGAATACATCCCGCGCAGCGTTTCAATGCGGCTTGAAATCTCTGATTCGCCCGGGTTATCGTTAAAGCGCACCTGGAAGTCGTTTAGTCCCGAAAGGTGTCTGAAGCTGTTTGACTGCCCGGGGTATAGGCGGATATTATCGCCTATATTCATCATGCTTTGATAAATAGCCGTAACCGTGCACTCGGTCGTTCCTTTTGAAGTTATAACCTTGATTGTATCGCCTATTTCAGCGTTTATTTTTTCGGCTACTATATATGACAGCGCGACTTCGCTTTTGTTCTGAGGCGCCGTGCCCTCAATGTAGGTGTATTTATCCGGGGTAATGCCGATGCCCTCGATTCCGCAGGTCTTGACCATTACGCCGTCCTTTTCAACGTTAAGACTTGAAAGCGTTTCAACAAAGCAGTCAGCGTCCCAGCCCTTTGCCTTGATGTCGGCTTCGATTTGGTCGATGCGGGCATTGAGCTTTTCTCTGCCGTCATCTACCATGTACTTTTCTATCGTATGATTCTCAACTATCGCGGCGTCGCACCTCGCCATACTCATCCAGTCAAGCAGCTTTCCGCTCTTCATGGTCGTTGAGACGTTGAGCACTACCAAAAGAATTGAAACGCCCACAAAGAAGGTAACAAGCATAATGCCGAACCGCTTTACGCCGCTGAGAATATCGTTTACAGCCATGAAGAACAAGGGGTTCACGCGCTTTTTGCCGAGGCGGATAATGCCCTTTTTCTTGTACCTTTCGCCCGTTGCTCCGCTGCGGATAGCGTCTACCGGAGTAAACTTTTTGACTTTGCGCGTACTTATCCAGCAGAACAGCAGGATAAGCGCCACGACCGCCAGCGCGCAGCCGAAGCCGAGCAGGACACCGTTTGAGCTTTCCATAACAATACTTTGAGAAACCTGCTGCAAAAGCATGTTTCCGAACGGGAACGACAGCGCGATGCCGACAGCAGCGCCCACGATCGCTATTGACAGATACTTGACCAGATAAAGCGAACGGATCTTTGCGTTAGGAATGCCGATAGCCTTCATAATTCCGATCTGCCTGAACTCCTCGCTGAGAGTAAAGCCGATTGTAAAGCGCAGGATAACGACCGCAATTATAATAAGCGCCGCGCTTACTACCAGAAGAATGCCTGCAACGATCATTTCCATGATATACGTTGTGCGTATAAGCCCGCGGTCTCCGCTGAAGCTTACCGCGTCGCATTTTCCCAGCTCCGATTGCAGAGCGGAAGTATCATCGGTATCGATAAAGCTTATATAAAATTTATACGGCTCAATACCGTCAAATTTTTCAAACGCCTTGTAGTCGTTATCCGAAACCAAAAACCGCGCGTTTCCCATAAGGCGCGAGCCGAACAAAGCGTCCTTAAGGATTCCCTTTATTGTTAGGCTGCGGCTTACATCCCCTAAGGTCAAAGTAACGGTATCGCCTATTTTTGCGCCGTTGCTGTCAAGAACCGACTGACGGACATACGCCTCGCCGTCGCCGACTTTGGTGATCTCGCTGTTGTTTCCGTCAAAGTAATTCTCGATTTGATTTGACAAGCAGCTTATAAAGCTCATTGTCGCGGTCTGATCATCCTGAGTCTTTTCACGGCCGTTAAACATGTAGTCCGAAAGGAAAATGCATTCCTCCTGCTTGAACTTCTTTACGCCCTCAACGTTTTTTACGGCTTCTTTGACCGTGTAGGTTCCGCCCGAACGCTCAGCGGCTATGAAATCGCCGACGCCCGCCTTGTCAAAATAATTATCGAGCGAGGTCGTTACCGCCACAAGGTTATTGGCGCTTGACGCGATAAACATGACCGCCAGAATGACAAAGAGCAGTATGATGATATTCATTGTTTTTTTGCGCTTGAGGTCGCGCTTTAAAATGTCAAAAAACATGGTGATCTCCTGTCTTAAACTTTACGCTCAGTCAAGCGAGCGAAACGGGTGTTTAACTTTATTAACTATTCCGCTGCCGATAAGGCCGTAGCCCGCGTCGTAAATCTCCTTTGCGCGCACATTGTCAACATTGAGCTTCTTTGAGATCTCAGCGACAAAGAGCGGCTCATTTTTCTTTCTGAGGACATTGCGGCTCTCTAAAATTTCATCAACAAGCTCAGCCTGTTCAATTGTGACGTCCGCGCTTTTGGACAGAGCCTCGATAAATTCTGTTTTATTCATAAAAGCATCTCCTTTGTCTGTTGTGGCTTAAGTATAGCTGAGTAATTATTAAATAATCCTTAAATAAAAAAAGTTTTTAAAATTTCTTTACGAAAAAGACGAAAACATGTTATAATGCTTTCGGGGTGATACCGTGAAACATGAATATGAAGCCATAGTAATAGGCGCCGGCCCCGCGGGAGCAGCCTGCGGGATAACTCTGCAAAAGAGCGGAATTACAAACTGCGTGATAGACAAGGCGGTATTTCCGCGCTCAAAAACCTGCGCCGGACTTGTTACGGGCAAAACATATAAGCTTATCGAACAGCTTTTTGACAATGAAGTTGACGACGGCATATTCTGCGCCGTTTCGTCGGAAGTAAGGCTTTTCAGCAAAACCGAGCTTTTGACCGCCGCGCCGATAACCAATCCCGTAAGGCTTGTAAACCGAATCGACTTTGACAACGCCCTTGTAAAGCGTTACATATCCTTAGACGGAAAGCTGTTTCAGGGCGAGCGCAGCTATACAATAGATTATAAAAAGAGCTGCATAACGCTGTCAAACGGCGATGTGCTTTGCGGAAAAACGCTTATTTTTGCCGACGGCACGCTCAGTCAGGCGCACAAGCTTATTGATGTTCCGAGGGAAAGGTTAGCGTTCGGCGTTGAAGCGTATGTGCCCTCGTCGGTTATAAGCACCAAGAGCGTCGACCTTTACTTTGACTACCTTGATAACGGCTATGTCTGGGTGTTCCCTCACGGCAACACGGTCTGCGTAGGCGCGGCTAATCAGTATAATAAAAACGACGATTATATAAAGGTTCTGTCCGGGGTGCTCTCGGATTTGGGAGCTAAGGACTGCAATGTAAAGAATATCGGAGCCTTTCTCCCCTACGGCTATGTCGTTCCCCAGAACAAGCTTCCGCAAAACGTTCTGCTCACGGGCGACGCGGGCGGATTTGCCGACCCGATTTCAGGCGAGGGGCTGTATATGTCGATGAAAACGGGTATCCTTGCGGCTGAGGCTGTCAAAAGCGGAAAGCCGAAGGAGGCTTATCTAAAGAGCGTAAAGCCGCTGCAGCAGATAATCCGCGACGGCAAAAAGATGCAGAAGCTGTTTTACAAGCCCTCGATACACCAAAAGCTTTTCAGAAAGGTAAAGGGCAACCGCAGATTTGTCACCTTTTATTTTGACAATCAGGTCGACGAGTACCGCTACACCTACCGACAAATGAGCAAGCTTTATAAAGAATATAAAAAGACAAAATAAACGCACAGCGGCGCTGCCCATAAAACTATGGACAGCGCCGAATAATTATTTAAGAATGCAGCTAAATGTAATTATTCCGCCCTTGTCGATATTATGGCTCTTATCCTGACGGAAAAAGCGCTCAAAAAACCTGCTGTAGTCCTCATGCTCGCCCTGAGCGTAGTTATTTGAAACGCAGATCCTTGCTCCTTTGCCCTTTTGCGAAAGCTGGATCAAAACCGCTCCGCCATCGTCGCAGTACTTGATGGCGTTGTCTGCAAGCAAAGACGCAAGCTGTCTTATGTGCTCCTCCATTGCGCGCATAACAACTCCGTCGGGAATATCCTTTTTAAGAGCGATACCGTTCTTTTCCGCAACGGACGAAAAGGTGTCGGCAACGTCGGTCACGGTTTTTGAAACGTCGATATCGCCAAGCTCCTTGACGTCCTCTTTTTCCTCGGAGCGCGCTATAAGCACCAAATCATTTATAAGCCCGGTCATGCGGTCGACCTGATTCATGGTAGAATTGTTCCACTCGTCCTCGCCGTGCATCATCATCTCAAGCTCGGTGTTCGCCCTTATCACCGAAAGAGGCGTTTTAAGCTCATGCCCCGCGTTTGTGATAAACTGCTTCTGCTGTTCGGCGGCTTTTATCTCGGGTTTTATCATATGTCCCGAAATAAGGCGGATAAAGATATACGAAAGCAGCGTGCCGGCAAGTACAATAAACAGGGCTATGTTTCCTACGCGGCGCACGTTAGCCATCTGGCTGGTAACGTCCATGCAAACCACGACGGTATTTGTATCGCTGCGCTGCACCTTATACTTAAAGCCCTCAACGCTGCCGGATTCGCTGCCGCTTTCAAGCGCTTCCGCCGCGTAATTCTCCGCCTGCCCGTCGCTTATTTTGGATATATGATTTGTTATGGAAAGCACCGGCTTGTTATCGGTATCATAAATCACGGCGAAATAGCGCACGGAATGCAAAAACTCCTCGGAGTCGATCCCCGTATTGAACAGATCCTCAAACAATTCCTCAAAAAAGCTTTTCTTTTCATGGGTAAAGTCGGCAGCGGGCTCCGCGTTGTTAAACATCTGAGCTTCCTCGGGCGCGATAAATCCGCCGTTGTCGGCGATATAATCAAGCGTTTTTGAAATCTGCCGCATCGTGGTATGGACGTTGATAAAATAGATAGTGGCGCTCATAAGCAGCATTACACCGAAAAACGAAGCCATTGCCGTAGCAATAAACTTGCGCCTAAGCTTTTTTATCGCATTTTGGTTCACACGGACACCTCCCTGCTATTCAAGCTGAAAACCGCTGACCGAATCTCCGCCTATTTGTGAATCCGAGGCTATAGCCTTCAGCTTGCGGTTAAGATATGAAACATAAAGCCGCACCGTATCCGTCTGAGCGTCGGGCTCGCGGCTCCAAACCTGATTTAAAATATAATCCGAGGTCACAAAGTGATTTTGATTGAGCATAAAAAGCTGCATAAGCTCAAACTCCTTTACCGACAGCCTGACGCTGTTCTCGCAGGCAAGCTCAAAGGTGCCCGCGTGCAGCCTGATGTCTTTAAAGCTGAGGTCTTTTCCGCTGTACTCGGTTTTGCGTCGGGTAAGAGCGCGGACGCGTGCCATAAGCTCCTTCATGGCAAACGGCTTTGTAAGGTAATCGTCGGCTCCGGCGTCAAGCCCTGCTACCCTGTCGTCTATCTCCGACTTGGCGGTAAGCATAAGCACGGGAGTTAAAATATTCTTTTCGCGGATCTCCTTAAGCGCCTCAATGCCGTCCTTTCGCGGCATCATTATGTCGAGCACTATGCAGTCGTAGCTGTCGCGCTCGATATGCTCAAGCACCTCAACGCCGTCAAATACCGGATCAACGGTAAAACCTCCGTGCTCCAAGACCGCGCAAAGCACTTTATTTAAATCTTTGGTATCCTCTGCAAGCAATACTTTCATTCTATTTCTCCTGATTTTCTTCAAGAATCATGTCGCGGATAGTCTGCATCGACAAATCCGTTGAGGCAAGCTCGTCGGCGCAGCGCTTAAGCTCGTTTACGATAAGCTTCTGTCTGCCGCCTATGTCCTTTTTATATTT
>ONMK01000146.1 GCA_900318905.1 uncultured Eubacteriales bacterium
CGTCCGATTTATGTAAAAACCGTGATTTTTAGGGGTTGAATGTTTTTAAGCTATATTGTATAATATTGTTACCTGATTAAGTTTTAAAAAAGGAGGAATACCATGCGCAAAAGAATAAAGACAATGCTATCCGCGTTTTTGGCAGCTTCTATGCTTGCGAGCGTGCTTGCTGTTTCGGCTGTTCCCGCTTCTGCGGTTGACGCTGATATCGAGGCTCCGCTTACCGTAAAGGCGACCTCCAACTACTTCCCCTGCTCGGAAAACAAATATTACGGTCTGAGTGAGTTTGAGGACGAGAACGGCGACGCTTTTGTTACCGTTGAATATAAGCTTTTGGCAGATCAAAAATACCTGATCAACACCGATATAGGCGAGCTTACCTATGATCCCGATGTTCTTGAGTGGAACGAGGAATACAATATGTACGGAGAGGGCCGCGGCAGAAAAGTAGACTTCTTCCCCTTTGCCTTTGAGAGGAACTACGGCGCAGGCGTTATCCACAAAACCGCGGAAGGAAGAATCGTTGCGAACTTCTCTTCAATCCAGCCCGCGGCATTGGCGTACAATGAGGAAGACGGCTCGGCGGTAACGGTTGTAAAAGCTGTATTCAAGGTTCTTGACCGTGAGGCAGGCGAAACTACGGTTAACTGCTCTGTTAAATATCTTGCCATGTGCGACGAATCCGAGCCTACCCCCCATGTTCAGCACCAGGTCATTTATAACGGCGTTGTAAATTCTAACCTCAATTTAGGAGAAACGCTTTCAACGGTTATTTCACCCGAATCTCAGGAAGCGTCGGATATCATCGGCAACGTAACCTGCAGCGGCGGCGTAACGGTAGAGGACGCTACAGAGCTTCAGAGATATTTTGCTGATATGAACGACCTCGATTTGACATCAAAGGAAATGTTCATCCGCGCCGACGCAAACCGCGACGGCATAATCACCATCCGCGACGTAACCCAGATCCAGCGTTATGTTTCAGAGATAATTGAAACGCTCTAAATGTGATTCAGCGGCTCAGGTTTAATGACCTGAGCCGCTTTTATACTAATTTCCATTAAAACGCTTTAATACAGATGTTAGCGGAAAATTCAGCAGAACAAGGCGGAGGACGCAGGAATATCCTGACGGATTCCGAGGACATCAACGCAGTTATGCGGAATTTAACGCAACAGATGTTAAAGGGTTTTATTGGATATTAGTATTATACGCAAAAACAGGGGCAGGCAACCGAATGCCTGCCCCCAATTTTTATTTGTTATTATTTCTCGACCTCAAGCGTGATCACATTCGCCTTGTCGCCTACATAGAAGCTGTCGCCCGCGTTTAGCTTAACGGGAACGTTCGGAGTAAGCTTTGTGCCGTTGCCGAGGTATGTGCCGAATGACGAGCCGATGTCAGTCAGGGTGAACTGTTCAAGCAGGCCGTCATAGCTGAGTGTGCAGTGCTTTCCGCTTACGCCGGGAGTGCCCATCTCATAAGCAATAGCGCAGTCGGTGGTGTTGCGGCCGATAACCGTAGGCTTGCCGGTGATGTAGAACGCCTTGCCCGCGTGCTGAGGTGACTGTGAGCGCGCGATACCCTTTGTGGGAGTGGGAGCCGTTGTCGCACCATAGTTCATGGGAGCTGAGGGAGCAGCCTGGGGAGTATAAGCCGGGCCCGCTGCGGGAGCTGCCAAATTGCCGTTTTTATCTCTCTTTCTCTTGAGCGAGAGGATGATGATAAGAGCGGCTATACCGAGAAGAACAACAGCGCCGGCGATGATAACGATAAGGAGCCAGGGCTCTAAGCCGCCCTTCTTTGAGGTTTCGGCGTCCATGTATTTAATGCTGTTTTTGCCGAGGAAGTCTTTCAGCTCGCTGGTGTTGATAGCGTAGTAGTCGGCTTCGACCTGGTTGTCATAGGGCTTATTGGAGATGATGTTGGTGTTGATTCCGAGTACGTTGCCCTCTTCATTTACCAAAGGACCGCCCGAGTTGCCGTGCTGTATAGTGGCGTCGACCGCGATTCTCTTAACGCCTACGCCCTCGCTTACAACAAACTTGTTGATAACGCCCTTGTGAACGGTTGCGTCCTCGATACCGTATTTGTTTACGCTTGTAAACTGGTTATCGGCGTTGCCCGGGAA
>ONMK01000025.1 GCA_900318905.1 uncultured Eubacteriales bacterium
TTGTTATCGCTTACGAGCCTGTTTGGGCTATCGGCACAGGCAAAACCGCTACCGCAGACCAGGCTGAGGAAGTTTGCGCTTTCATCCGCGCTCAGCTTGCTAAGCTCTACAATCAGGACGCAGCGGACGCTGTTACAATTCAGTACGGCGGTTCAATGAACGACGGCAACGCCGACGAGCTTCTCTCTAAGGTAAATGTTGACGGCGGCCTTATCGGCGGAGCCTCACTTGTAGCGGAGAAATTCGCGGCTATCGTTAAAGCAGCATCAAAATAAGCCGCCGCGCGGCACGAAGCGCGCCTTTGGAAAACATTGTGCTGACAACGTGTTTTTCTAACGGCGCATCAAAGCATTGCAATAACAAATGCTATATTTATATTTTGGGGTTTGAGTTGACGGTAACTCCACTCTCAACACTCCACACTCCACACTAAAAGAAAGGACTTTACTTATGAAAAAGCCTTTAATTTTAATGATTCTTGACGGCTTTGGCTGCGGCAAAAAGGGCGAGGAAAAGGCTAACGCCATTCTCGCCGCCAATACTCCGAACATCGACAAGCTGTTTGCCGAGAATCCGCTGACTCAGATCGGCGCTTCGGGCATGGACGTAGGTCTGCCCGACGGTCAGATGGGCAACAGTGAGGTCGGCCACACCAACATCGGCGCCGGCAGGATAGTTTATCAGGAGCTTACAAGAATCACCAAGACCATCAACGAGGACAAGCTCAAAGACAACGAGGAAATCGTTGCCGCTATGGACAACGCCCTTAATAACGGAACCGACCTTCACCTTTTCGGTCTGCTGTCACCCGGCGGCGTTCACAGCCACAACACCCACCTTTACGGCATTCTTGAGCTCGCCGGGAAAAAAGGTCTTAAAAACGTTTATATCCATGCTTTCCTCGACGGACGTGACGTTCCTCCGTCAAGCGCTGCTGAGTATGTAGCCGACGCCGTTGCCAAGTGCGAGGAAATCGGCGTAGGCAAGATCGCCACGGTAATGGGCAGATACTACGCTATGGACAGAGATAACCGCTGGGAGCGCGTTGAAAAGGCGTACGCGGCGCTTGTTTACGGCGAGGGCGTTAAGGCGTCATGCCCCGTTCAGGGCGTAAGGGACAGCTACGCAAACGGCGTTACCGACGAGTTTGTTATCACCAGAACCTTTGTCGATCCTGACTTTAAGGGCTTTGAGCGCAAAAAGGGCTTCTTCCCTCTCTACTATGTCTGCATGACTCAGTACGACGCTACAATGCCCAACGTACATATCGCCTTTAAGCCTCAGACGCTCACAAACACCATGGGCGAGTACATTTCAAGTCTGGGCATGAAGCAGCTCAGGATCGCCGAAACCGAGAAGTACGCGCATGTTACCTTCTTCTTCAACGGCGGCGTTGAAAAGGTTTACGACGGCGAGGACAGGATCCTTGTCAAGTCTCCGTCTGTAGCTACATATGACTTACAGCCCGAGATGAGCGCTTACGAGGTCAAGGATAAGCTGGTCGACGCTATTCACAGCGGCGTTTACGACATGATAATCCTCAACTTTGCCAACTGCGACATGGTCGGTCATACAGGCGTTTTTGAGGCGGCTGTAAAGGCAGTTGAGGCGGTTGACGACTGCGTAGGTCAGGTAGTTGCGGCTATCCGCGAAATGGGCGGCGTAGCTCTTATCACCGCAGACCACGGCAACGCCGACAAGATGATCGACGAGGACGGCGAGCCCTTTACGGCTCACACCACGAACCCGGTTCCCTTCTGTGTTATCGGCTATGACTGCAAGCTCCGCGAGGGCGGCGTTTTAGCTGATATTGCTCCCACAATGCTCAAAATAATGAACCTTCCTCAGCCCGAGGAAATGAGCGGAAAAAGCATTATTGTTTAATTCTATATTAGAAATTTCGCCTGTCGTATTCAAAGTACGGCAGGCGATTTTTATATGAAATATAACGTTTTGATTTGAGTCCGCGCACTAAACACCAACCGCTAACCACTAATCAGTGATCTCTTCAAGCTCGGAGGCTTCTACCTTTCTGAGCTCTTTTTTATTCATAGCGTCGTAAATAGCGGGAATTATATACAGCGTCATAAGCGTCGCGTACAGCAGACCGCCTATGCAGACTATAGCGAGCGGCTGCATCAGTTCGGCTCCGGTGCCGATCCCAAGAGCCATTGCCGACAGGCCGAGCACCGTTGTAAGCGCGGTGATGAATATCGGGCGCATACGCGTCTTGCCCGCTTCAACTATAGCCTCTCGGCGCTCCCTGCCCTCTTTGCGCAGAATATTGATGTAATCAACAAGCACGATACCGTTGTTTACAATGATGCCGCACAGCATTACAAAGCCGATAAGCGAGATTACGCTGACGTCAAAACCCGTTATCAGCAGCCCGAGGAAGCCGCCTGTAAACGCAAGCGGGATAGTGAACATGATGATGAACGGAGATTTAAGGCTCTGGAACTGCGCCACCATGATAAGATAAATCATAATAACGCCCAGGATCAGCATGAGCATAAGCTGCTCCATAGCCTCCATTGTGGACTTGTTGCTGCCCTCATAGCTTATTGAAAAGCCCGACGGAAGCTCGTAATCCTCAAACAGCTCCTCGGCGCGGTTGTTTACATCGGTAAGGGTGTAGCCGTCCTTTAACGTTCCCTTTATGGTGAGGTAACGCTTCTGATCAATGCGGTTGATCGTGTCCATAGTTTCGCTCTTTTCAATCGTTGCTACGGACGACAGCTCAACCTTGCTCTCCGCCCCCTGCGGATCGGTCGCGGTCAGGGTGATTGAGCCTATTTTATCAGCCGTTACGAGCTGTTTTTCATCCTTAACGGTAACGATGTCGACTGACTTTCCGTTGTCGGTTTTGAGCGTTGTTGAGGTCTTTTCGCCCGCTGCAGCCGCAGCGACCTGAGCAAAGACCTGAGCGGTTGTAAGGTTATTTTCAGCTGCCTTTGAGCGGTCTATCTTAACCTTGATTTCGGGTGACGAAGCGCCTACGCCGCTGTCTGCTTCGTCGATTCCGTCAAGCTTGCCGAGCTTATCCGCCATGTCCTCGGCGGTCGCCTTAAGCTTTTTGAGGTCGTCGCCGTAAAGGAATATCTGCACGTTAGAGTCGCCTATCATGGTGCTCATAGTGCTTGTTGAGCCTGCGCCGACGGTCGTTTTGCCGTCGATATCCGATAGCTCATCCTCAAGCTTTTTGGCTATATCCTTGCTGCTCTTTACATAGTCGCCCTTAAGAACGCCGTACGCCATAAGCGAGCCCGCGTCGTTCTGAGCACCTGACGGCATAAGCCCCATAAGCCCTGCCGTGTTGCCGACCATTACGCCCACGGTTTCAAACTCGTCGTAATCGGACATGATGCCGTTGACCTGCCCGGCGACCTTTACGGTGTCGTCAAAGGTGGTGTTCGGTTTAAGCTGAACGGTGACTTGTATCTCTGTGTTGCTGGTTTCGGGCATGAAGCTGAAGCCCCTCGCCATTGCGGCAAATCCGCTGCCTATCAGCAGAGCGACCGCCAAAAGGATAGCAACGACTTTATATTTCAGCACAAAGCGAAGCGATTTATCATAGGAGCGGAGGATCATTCCCTCGTCCTTTTTCTTTGTTTCCTTTACATTTCTAAGCATTCGCTGGCTCATTGCGGGAACAAGCGTGAGGGCGATTATAAGGCTTGCCGCGAGAGCGTAGGTGACAGTAAGCGCCATGTCGACAAAGAGCTGGCGCGTGATTCCCTCTACAAATACTATAGGAGCGAACACGCAGACCGTTGTAAGCGTTGAAGCGGTGATAGCGCCCGCTACCTGACGCGCTCCGTTGAGCGCCGCCTGAACCGCCGAATACCCTAATCTGCGCAGACGGTAGGTGTTCTCGATAACAACGACCGAGTTATCAACGAGCATACCGACGCCTATGGCAAGTCCCGAAAGCGAGATCATGTTGAGGGTGATTCCGCTGAAATACATCAGCACAATAGCGAAAATAACGCTGACGGGAATTGAAACAGCGACGATAACGGTCGGGCGGATATCGCGCAGGAAAATAAGCAGAATGATTATAGCTAAAGCCGCGCCGAGCAAAAGGTTCTGCAAAACGCTGTTGACAACGATCTCGATGTAGTCGCCCTGGCTGTACATCGCGGTAAAGCTAAGACCATCGTACTCTTTTTCAAGCGCGGAAAGCTCCTTATTGATATTGTCGCAGACCGTCGAGGTTGCAATATTGCTCTGCTTTGAAAAGCTGAGCAGGATACCGTCGTTTCCGTTGACCTTGGTGTAAATGTCCTTGGAGTTGTCCGCCATGAAAACATCCGCGACGTCGCTGAGGCGGATAACGCCTATACCGTCTACCTTTGTGTCAAACAGAGGAAGCGTTGACAGCTCCTTTTCGTCGGCGAGCTCGTCGCCCACGCGCACAAGAAAGCGGTTGTTGTCCTTGTCGGTAACATAACCCGCGGGCATTGAAAAGTTTTGAGCCGCGAGTATTTTTGAAACCGTGTCAAGGGTGATGAGCGTGTTGGGATCAGCCTTCTTTTTTGCCTCGTCCTTTTTATCGTTTAAATCGGAAACGGACTTTTCCAAATCGGCTTTTGCCGTTGAAAGCTGAGTGGAGGCGGCTGTAAGCTGAGCCTGCTGAGCTACCAGATTCGACATAGCACCCGACATTTTGAAGTCGGCGCTCGACTTCTGCTGAGCGATAGTAGCAAGCGCTCCGTTAACCGTTACGGTGTTGTCGTCAAGCCCTTTGAGCGCGGCGTCGATCTGCGAAATGCCGTCGTTGAGCTGCCCTATTCTGCCGCTTACTTCCTTAAGCGTGCCGTCAAGCAGAGATGATTCCGTGCCCAGCTCTTTAAGCTTTGCCTCGACCTCGGAAATCGAGCCGTCAATGCGCTTGATAGCGGAATCCGCCTCGGCGGCCGAGGAGGAAAGCTGCTCCTTTGTTATTCCGAACGGCTCAAGGCGGCTTTCTATCGACCGGATCACCGAGTTGAGCCTCTCGCGCTCCTCATCGGAGATATCGGGAACCGAAAGCCCGCTAAGAGCCGAGAGGTATTCTTCGTTTAAAGAATTAAGAGAACTGAGCCTTTCCGAAAGCGCGGCTCTGCGTGCGCGCAAGTCGTCGAGGTTGGTCTTTAAATCAAGCAGCGCCTTGTACGTTTTTTCAAGCACCTGCTTTGACGTGGTGAGCACGGTCTTTTGGTCGAGCAGCTCCATTTTGGCGGAAATGAGCTTGCTTTTGCCGTTGTCCGCCTCTTTTTGCGCGGAGGCGAGCTGAGCGGCGAGCGCCTCCTGCTGAGAGTTAATGCTGTCGATCGAATCGGTAATAACAGCCGCTCCGCTTTCAGCCTTGGCGGCGTTGTTTTCAAGCTCGGTTTTAGCGGCGTTCAGCTTATCCTCGGCGTCGGCAAACTGGCTGTCAAGCGCGGCTGAGATTTTTTTATTCAGAGAATCGAGCTTGGTCTGTGAGATAACTACGTTTTCCTTTTCAACAAGAATGCCCTTATTGCTGACGGAAGCCACGCCGTCGATAGCTTCCAGGCGGTTCATCAGTTCATCGCTGACAAAGTCGGAAATGCCGCGCCTGTCCTTGTCCTTATAGTCGACCGCGTACATGGCAACGGGCAGAATATTGGGGTTTGCCTTTATAAGATACGGCGTACCTATCGCGTCGTCCCAGCCGTCGGAGAGCGTGTCGAGCGCCGAGCGCAGATCGACGGTAGCCGAATCCATATTGGTACCGTCCTCAAACTCGATAATGCACATCGAGTAGTTTTCGCTTGAGGTTGTTCGCACCCGCTTTACGCCGTCAATTATTGATATTGACTGCTCAAGCGGCTTTGTGACCGCGGACTCAACGGTTTCGGGCGTCTGACCGACATATGTCGTCAGCACCATTGCGTACGGCAAGTCCATGTTAGGCAAAAGGTCGGGCGTCATCTTTGAGAAAGACACCACCCCGAGTACCAGCACCAGAACGACCGCCACAAATATAGCCATTGGTTTTCTTACACTGAGTTTAGATAACATAATTCCTCCATATAACCTTAAACTATGATCAAATTACCCTTTTCCTCAATTTTATCATCGTGCATTCAAAGTGTCAATGCGTTTTATGACGAATCGGGAGTGATAAATCAGTCCTTTACGATATCGGCGGTTTGGGCGTTTGTAAGGCGGATAAGGTCTTGGGGCGCAAGGTCTATTTGATACCCTATTTTGCCCGCGCTTACTATGATGTGAGAAATGCTTTCCGCAGTGATGTGGAAGGTAGTTTTATAGGGCTTTTTCATGCCGACTGGCGAACAGCCGCCGCGCACATAGCCCGTGACTTTTGTTATGTCCTTAACGGGGATCATCTCGACCGACTTCTCCCCTACGCTTTTGGCGCACTTCTTTAAATCGAGCTCATTAGCCACGGGCACAACAAAAACATAGTAGTCCCTGCCGTTTCCTTTTGTAACAAGGGTTTTGAAAACACATCCGGGATCCTGCCCCAAAAGCGACGCGACGGTAACGCCGTCAACAGCGTCCTTGCCGTGAGGGTATTCGTGAGCGGTATATTTTATATTTTCCTTTTCCAAAATACGCATTACATTTGTTTTTAATTCTTTCATAATCATCACCGATTATATTGTATAAAACAACGCCCAAAAAGTCAATTGCCGGTACAAAATATAGTTTTTGTAAGATTTTTCGACAATTAGGGAAAAATGTATAGCTGTATTGTTAAATTTTTATTGAAATAAATATATAAATATGGTATGATAATCTTTATTAGGGCAAAGCTTTGCCTTACTTCTTTACAGACGAAAGGAGAGAATATGGCTAAGGATATGTTAGACGCGATTTACGCCGCTGAGGAAGAATTCAGTCAGCGTGAAGACGCGGCAAAAACAGCGGCGGAGCAGACAGTCGCAGACGCCAAAAAGGAAGCCGAGGCGCTTGTTGAGGCGCGCAAGGCAAAGGCGTCCGAGGACGCACAGGCGGAGCTTGAAGCGACACGAGCCGAGAGCGAAAGCCTGCTGAAAAACGCTGCAGACGACGCGCAAAAGGACTGCGACGCGATTTCCGCCACAGCCGAAAAGAACCGTGAATCGGTCATTAAAAAAGCGGCTGACGCAATTTTGAAGTAACAATCAACCACTCGGCAATGAAGGGGTGAAATTTATTTGGCAAAATTAAAAATGAAAACAGTGCGGATCATCGCTTTACGTCAGGACAGAAAGCGGCTGCTTGAGCACCTTCAGGACAGCTCGCTTGTCCAGATAACCAAGAGCGAATCGTCCCGCGAGGGATTCAGGCGCGTTAACGTTTCGGCTCAGATGCAGGTATTTGAGCGGAACGTAGACCTGACCGAGCAGGCGCTGAAAGTCCTCGACAACGCAAAGCCCGAAAAGGCGGGAATGCTCGCCTCGTTCAAGGGACGGCGCGAGATCGACCCGGATGAGATCGGGGAGATCGCCGCAAACGCCAAAGAGGTTATCGAGGCGTGCTCGCGCATTACGGAGCTCGACAAAGAATGCTCCGACAACACCGCAGAGCAGATCCGCATAAAGACTCAGCTTGCCCAGCTTGAAAGCTGGCAAAAGCTGGACATTCCGCTGAACACCACCGGTACAAAATCGACCGCGGTGTTCATAGGCTCGCTGCCCGAGCAGTTTACGGAGCAGCGGCTCAAAGAGGCGCTTGCCGCCGAAAACCCGAAGCTGGAGTTTGAGTTTGAGATCCAGCACAGCGAACCGGGGTTCACAAACGTTGTTGTGTTTGCTCCCCAAAGCCAAAAGGCAATGGCTGAGGAGGCGCTGAGGGCGCTGGGCTTTGCAAAGCCGATGTCGCCCACAAGCAAGATACCGAAGGTAAAGGCAGAGCGGCTCAGAGAAAAAAGCAAAAAACTGACCGAAGAAACCGAAAACGCTCAAAAGGAAATAGCGGCTTTTGCCGACATGCGCGATAAGATAAAATCCACGCAGGACTATTTCCGTATCCGCAGCGACAAATACAACGTCATCAACCACCTTGACCACTCAAAGCATGTCTTTGTAATCGAGGGATATGTACCCGAGGAGGACTGCGAAAAGCTTGAGGCGCTGTGCAGCCGCGTTTCCACCTGCTCGGTAGAGTTTGGCGAAGCGGGCGACGACGCTCCCGTAAAGCTCAAAAACAACAAGCTTGCCGAGCCTGCTCAGGGAATACTTACCATGTACGCGGCTCCGGGCAAAACCGACGTCGACCCTACTCCGATTTTGGCGTTCTTCTTCTACTTCTTCTTCGGCATGATGTTCTCCGACGCGGGCTACGGATTGCTGATGATAATAGCCACGGGGCTTATGATAAAGATTTTCAAGCCCGACAAAAAGATGCGCAACAACCTAAAGCTTTTCCAGTATTGCGGCGTTTCGACCACGATCTGGGGCTTGGTGTTCGGCAGCATCTTCGGCGACGCTCCCGCGGCGCTTTACAACGCCTTTACAGGCTCAAACGCGGTTATGGCGCACTCGATTTCCAACATGGGCGACTCAACTCAGGCGCTGCTTCCGTGGCCTGTTATCGACCCGCAGAAGGACGCGCTTACGCTGATGATCATATCTATCGCGTTCGGTCTTATTCACATTCTTGTGGGCATGGGCTGCAAGTTTGCAGTGTGCTGGAAGCAGAAGGACTACGCCGGCGCTCTGTTTGACACGGGGCTGTGGATGCTTATGCTCATAGGCTTTGCGGTGCTTGCCGCGGGCATGATAGTATCGCCCGTGCTGATCACCGCAGGCGCGGTAATAGCCGTCGCCTGTGCCGTGGGACTTATACTTACTCAGGGCAGAGGCAAAAAAGGCATCGTGGGAAAAGCGATAGGCGGCGTTGCCTCGCTTTACGACATAACGAGCTATATTTCAGACCTGCTCAGCTACTCGCGTCTGTTGGCGCTGGGACTTACCACCGGCGTTATGGCGCAGGTATTCAACATGCTGGCTACAATGATGGGAACCAACGTTTTGGGAATCGTATTTATGATAGTGATATTCCTGCTTGGTCACCTTATCAACATCGGACTTAACGCTCTTGGCGCGTATGTTCACACAATGCGTCTGCAGTACGTTGAAATGTTCAGTAAATTTTATGAGGGCGGCGGAAAAGAATTTGAGCCCTTCTCATTAAACAGTAAATATATCAAAATTCAGGAGGATAAATAATTATGAACGGAATCTTTTTAGCTATCTTAGGCGCGGCAATCGCAACAGTACTCGCGGGTATCGGCTCTGCAAAGGGCGTAGGCTCCGCTGCTCAGACCTCAATGGGCGTTCTCTCCGAGGACTCATCAATGTTCGGTAAAATGCTCGTACTTACACTTCTTCCGGGTACACAGGGACTTTACGGCTTTATCGTAGGCTTCCTTATTCTTGTAAGCAGCGGCGTTCTCAGCGGCGCTCCCGATGTAACAATGGCCCAGGGCTTTGCGTACGCCGGCGCTTCTCTCGCTATCGGCTTCGGCGGACTTTTCTCGGGTATCGCCCAGGGCAAGGCGGCTGTTTCCGGTATAGCCATGACAGCAAAGGACGAAAAGAACTTCTCAAAGGGCATGGTATCCGTAACCCTGGTTGAGATCTACGCTCTGCTCGCCTTCATCGTTTCACTTCTCGTTGTAATCCAGGTTCCCAACTTCGTAGCGTAATTCGCCTGAAATCAGCTTTAACAAACAACGAAAGGAAGGTGAGCCTGAATGAACGGCAGCGACAGAATTTTAAGCCGAATCAAATCAGACAGCGACGCGAGCGTCAGGGCTATTGAGGAACAGGCTCGTCAGGAGCGCGACCGAATAATCGCCGACGCTCAGCATCAGGCTGACAAACAGGCGGCTGAAATCGCCGAGCAGACCGCGCAGAAACGCGCGCGTATGCAGGCTTCGGCTCAGAGCCGCGCTCAGCTTGAAACACGCAACGCTCTGCTTAAAAGACGCAGACGTGAAATCAACAAAACCGTCGACGCGCTCGAAAGCTACTTGCTCGGGCTTGACGACTGTGAATACTTTGAGGCGCTTTACCGCCTTGCCGCCCAGCTAAAGGGCAAAAAGGGCGTGGTTCTCCTTAATCAGAAGGACTTGGACCGCAAGCCCGAAAACTTTGAAAAAAGACTCGCGGCTGCCGGACTTGACGCTGCAGTCAGCTCCGCGCCCGCGGACATAAGCGGCGGCTTTATATTAAAAAGCGGCGACGTAGAGGAAAATATGGAATTTTCCGCGATCATCAGCTCTAAGCGCGACGAAATCGAAGACCTCATAAACAAAGAGCTTTTCGCGCGGTAAGGGGGATGTATGGCTTTATCATATGAATTTTCCATAGGCTCAGTCCGCGCAAGAGAAAACGCGCTGTTTAACAAAACCGACATTGAGCAGCTTTTAGGCTGCAAAAGCGTTGACGAGCTCTGCCGCATGCTTGAGGACAAGGGCTACGGCAGCGGCAGCGGCTTTGACGAACTGATAGAGCGGCACTCGGACGAGGTATGGGCTTATCTTAAAAGCGTTGCCCCGGACTTTGAGATTTTTTCGCCGTTCCTCATCCAAAACGACGTCCATAACTTCAAGGCGGCTCTGAAGGGCACTATGTCCGCGCGCGACTACTACACCGCCCTGCTCATCTCCCCTTCTACTATAGAGCACAAGGTTATTATAAGCGCCGTGGAGCACAGGAACATGAAGGAGCTGCCCGAATGGCTTGCTCCCGCCGCCGAAAAGGCGTACGACCTGCTGGCTCACACGGGCGACGCCAGAGCGTGCGACGCCGTGCTCGACAAGGCGGTAATGAAGGAGATGTTAAGACTCGGCGCGGGCTTCCGCTCAGAGTTTTTAAAGGAGTACTTCAGGACGCTGGTATTCTTCAGCAACGTAAAAATCGCTGTCCGCGCCGCAAGGACGGGCGCCGACAGGCACTATCTGAAATCCGCTCTTGTAAGCTTTGAGGGCTTTGACCGCGACAAAATAATCGCCGCCGCGCTAAAAGGCATTGACGCGCTTTTAGACGTACTATCTAAAACGCGCGGATTCGGCTGCGACAAGGCGATTGAACAATACAAAATATCACCTTCGGCATTTGAGAAGTTTGTCGACGACAGGCTTATTATCTCGGCGAAGGAAAGCTGCAAGCGCGCAAGCGAGGGCGCCGAGCCGCTGCTCGGTTACTACCTCGGCGAGGAAGCGCAGAAAAAGGTGCTTCACATCATTGCGAGCGGCATAAAGACCAAAACAGAAACAGACATCATCAGGGAAAGGCTGCGTGAAATATATGGCTAAGAACATTGCCGTCATCGGCGACGGCGAGAGCATCAAGGGCTTTTCCGCTGTCGGACTTGACATTTACCCCTGTGATGATACAGCCGAAGCAGGCGCGCTGCTGCGCCGTGTTGCCGACAGCGACCGCTACGCCGTTATTTATCTGACAGAAACCGTTTACCACGCGTCGGATAAGGTTCGCGCCCGCTACGAGGACAGGCTGACTCCCGCAATAATCCCGATCCCGGGCGTTACGGGCAATCAGGGCACGGGCGTTAAACGCCTGTCCGCCTTTGTTGAAAAGGCAGTAGGCTCTGACATCATCTTTAATAATTGAGGTGGATAAATTGAAAACAGGAATTATAACTAAGGTCGCCGGTCCTCTTGTTATTGCCGAGGGTATGCGCGACGCGAATATGTTTGACGTTGTGCGCGTAAGCAGCAAGCGTCTTATCGGTGAGATCATCGAGATGCACGGCGACCGCGCTTCTATTCAGGTATATGAGGAGACCTCGGGTCTCGGCCCCGGCGAAACCGTAGAGAGCACCGGCGCTCCGCTGTCCGTTGAGCTCGGCCCCGGACTTATCGGCGCTATTTATGACGGAATCCAGCGCCCTCTGGACGAGATAATGAAGGTCGCGGGCACAAACCTCAAGCGCGGTATCGACGTTCCCTCGCTCGACCACTCTAAAAAGTGGAAGTTCACCCCTGCTGCCAAAGCCGGCGACAAGGTAAAGGCAGGCGACGTGCTGGGCACTGTTCAGGAGACAGCCGCCGTGCTGCACAAAATAATGGTTCCCAATAAAACCGAGGGTACCGTCGCCAAGATCTCCGAGGGCGAGTTTACAATTGACGACGCTGTTGCTGTCATTAAAACCGAGAGCGGCGACAAAGAAATAAAAATGTTCACAACATGGCCTGTCCGTGTAGGCAGACCTTATAAAAAGAAGCTGTCCCCCGATATTCTGCTCACAACGGGTCAGCGCCCGATAGACACGCTGTTCCCCCTTGCGAAGGGCGGCGTAGCGGCGGTTCCGGGCCCGTTCGGCTCAGGCAAGACCGTTGTTCAGCATCAGCTTGCTAAATGGGCGGCGGCTGACATCATCGTTTACATCGGCTGCGGCGAGCGCGGCAACGAGATGACCGACGTACTCAACGAGTTCCCCGAGCTTAAAGACCCGCGCACGGGCAACTCGCTTATGGAGAGGACCGTGCTTATCGCCAACACCTCCGACATGCCCGTTGCGGCGCGTGAGGCTTCTATATACACGGGTATCACTATCGCCGAATACTTCCGCGACATGGGCTACACCGTAGCGCTCATGGCTGACTCAACCTCACGCTGGGCTGAGGCTCTGCGCGAGATGTCGGGACGGCTTGAGGAAATGCCCGGTGAGGAAGGCTATCCCGCGTATCTGGGCAGCCGTCTTGCTCAGTTTTATGAAAGAGCGGGACGCGTGCTTGTAAACGGCACCGAGGATACCGAGGGCGCGCTGTCGGTCATCGGCGCGGTTTCACCGCCCGGCGGCGATATTTCCGAGCCTGTTTCGCAGGCTACACTGCGTATTGTAAAGGTATTCTGGGGCTTGGACGCAAACCTCGCCTACAAGCGCCACTTCCCCGCTATCAACTGGCTTACTTCGTATTCGCTTTATACAGATCAGCTTGAAAAGTGGTTCGCGCAGAACGCCGCTCCCGACTTTATGCAGCTTCGCTCAAGACTTATGGCTCTGCTTCAGGACGAAAGCGAGCTGCAGGAAATAGTAAACCTTGTAGGTATGGACGCTCTTTCCGCTCCCGACCGTCTTAAGCTTGAGAGCGCGCGTTCGATCCGCGAGGACTATCTGCACCAGAACGCCTTTGACCCCACCGACACTTACACCTCGCTTCCCAAGCAGGTGCTTATGATGCGCGCAATTTTGAGCTATTACGACAAGGCGCGCGAGGCTCTTGACAAGGGCGCCAACATTGAAATGCTTGTTAATATCCCCGTGCGCGAGCGCATAGGACGTTTTAAATACGAGCCCGAGGATAAAATCCGGGCTGAGTTTGAGTCGATTGAATCGCAGCTTGACGCTGAAATCGGCGACGTTTTGAAAAGGAGTGATGACTGATGCCAAAGGAATACCGTACCATTCGAGAGGTAGCAGGTCCTCTTATGATGATAAGCGACGTTGACGACGTTAAATACGACGAGCTTGGCGAGATCGAGCTTCCGAGCGGCGAAACACGCCGCTGCAAGGTGCTTGAGGTAAACGGCAGCAACGCGCTTGTACAGCTCTTTGAATCTGCGGCAGGCATCAACCTTGCCGACTCAAAAGTCCGCTTTCTGGGGCGCTCAATGGAGCTGCCCGTATCGCCCGACATGCTCTCTCGCGTGTTCGACGGACTCGGCAACCCTATAGACGACGGCCCCGCGCTTATTCCCGAAAAGCGCCTTGACGTTAACGGCACGCCCATGAACCCGGCTGCGCGCAACTACCCGCAGGAGTTTATCCAGACAGGCGTTTCGGCAATCGACGGACTTAATACCCTTGTAAGAGGTCAGAAGCTCCCCATCTTCTCTGCTTCCGGTCTCCCTCATGCCCGGCTTGCCGCTCAAATAGCGCGTCAGGCGACGGTTCGCGGCAAAAACGAGCAGTTCGCCGTTGTATTTGCCGCTATGGGTATCACCTTTGAGGAGTCCGAATACTTTGTTCAGTCATTCAAGGAGACGGGCGCTATCGACCGTACCGTAATGTTTGTAAACCTTGCCAACGACCCGGCTATCGAGCGTATCGCCACACCTAAAATGGCGCTTACGGCAGCCGAATATTTAGCATTCGACCTTGGTATGCACGTTCTTGTAATCATGACGGACATCACCAACTACGCCGACGCTCTGCGCGAGGTATCCGCCGCGCGCAAGGAGGTTCCCGGCAGACGCGGATATCCCGGCTACATGTACACCGACCTTGCAACTCTGTACGAGAGAGCGGGCAGACTGCGCGGCAAGGACGGCTCTATCACGCTTATACCTATCCTCACCATGCCCGAGGATGACAAGACTCACCCGATCCCCGACCTTACCGGCTACATCACCGAGGGTCAGATCATCCTCAGCCGCGAGCTTTACCGCAAGGGCGTAACTCCGCCTATCGACGTACTGCCCTCACTGTCGCGTCTTAAGGACAAGGGTATAGGCCCCGACAGAACAAGAAAAGACCACGCTGCCACAATGAACCAGCTTTTCGCGGCATACGCGCGAGGCAAGGACGCAAGAGAGCTTATGGTGATCCTGGGCGAGGCGGCTCTTACCGAGATGGATAAAAAGTACGCCGAGTTTGCCGAAGCGTTTGAGAGAGAGTATGTATCGCAGGGCTACGACGTCAACCGCTCAATCGAGGAAACTCTTGACATCGGCTGGAAGCTGCTGGCGATTCTCCCCAGAAGTGAATTGAAGCGTATCAAGGACGATATGCTCGACGAGTTTTATCCCGAGGGATAATGATTATTAAATAATCATTTGAGGTATAAAATATGGCAGTTATGAATGTAAACCCTACGCGAATGCAGCTTAGCAAGCTGAAAAAACAGCTTGTCACCGCGATAAGGGGACATAAAATGTTAAAGGATAAGCGCGACGAGCTTATGCGGCAGTTCCTTGAGCTGGTGCGTGAGACGCGCGACCTGCGCGAAAAGGTTGAGCGCGAGCTTGAGAACTGCAACGCCCACTTTGTAAACGCCTCGGCTGTAATGAGCAAGCAGGCGCTCGACGGCTCGCTGCTCTCTCCAAAGCAGCAGATAAATCTTGAAATAAGCGCTAAAAACGTAATGAGCGTTGAGATCCCTCAGTTTGAGGCTGACACCCGAACCGCCGACAAGGGCGATATCTTCCCTTACGGCTTTGCGTTCACCTCGTTTGAGCTTGACGACGCTATAACCTCGCTCGACCGCGTATTGCCCGACCTTATCCTGTTGGCGCAGCACGAAAAAAGCTGCGAGCTGATGTCGGCGGAAATAGAAAAAACGCGCCGCCGCGTTAATTCGCTTGAGCACGTTATGATACCGCGTTATCAGGAGACTATCAAGTTTATCTCAATGAAGCTTGAGGAAAACGACCGATCAAGCCGCACAAGGCTTATGAAGGTAAAGGATATGCTGCTCGACAAGGCGCACGGATATTCGCAACATGATGTTGCATCCAACTCCCGCCTTTAATACTATTTTCAATTAAAACGCTTTAAAACAGATGTTAGCGGAAAATTTTGCAGAACAAGGCGGAGGACGCAGGAATACTGACGTATTCCGAGGACGAGGACGACAACGAAGTTATGCAGAATTTTACGCAACAGATGTTAAAGTGTTTTATTTGATAATAGTATAATAACGTTCTATTTATCGGAAACGTTCATCAACGGCGGTATCAAATTAAAGCAATTCAATAAAAAAAGACGGTCGGGAGACAATTAAGTCAGTCCCGACCGATTTTTTTACCAGTAATTTCTTGCAATAGCAAAGCATACGGTTGCCAAGTACATCAGCACCATTACCGCGCCCTCTGCCCTGCTGATTTTCTTTGTAAGCGAGAACACATAAACAGCGATTGATACTGCAAGCAGTATACCCAAATCTATTACCGAGGCGTAATTTACGGCTATTGGGTGGATAGTGCCCGATACGCCCAAAATAAGCAGCAGGTTGAACAGGTTTGAGCCGACCACGTTTCCTACGGCAAGTCCGTTTTCGCCCTTGCGCGAGGCTACTATCGAGGTCACAAGCTCGGGAAGCGAGGTTCCCAGCGCCACTACCGTAAGCCCTATCAACGTTTCTGACATTCCGAACGAAGCCGCTATATCGCGCGCGTTGTTGACTACAAGCTGTCCTCCGAGAATAATGCAGGCAACGCCGACAACGATAAGAATAAGGCTTTTCCATACCGCCATCGGTTCTTTATCGATTCCCTCGGTTCTGTCTTTTCTTGCCATAAATATAAGCAAAATCAGATACGCGGCAAACACCGCAAGCAATACTATACCTAACGGGCGGCTGATAACGCCAACCTCTTTTGTAAAGGGCGAGTCAAAAGGAACAGCGCCGAAAATAACGTTGAAGCCCGCCGCGGCAAGCACCGCCAGTGTAACGGCTATCGAAAACGGAAAATCGCGCTTTACTATGCCCCTGTCGATAGGAAGCGGGCGGATAATGGCGCAAACTCCAAGCACCGCAAGCAGATTGAAAATATTGGAGCCGGTAACGTTGCTTATGGCGATCTCGTTGGAGCCTTCAACAGCCGCAGACGTGCTTACCGCAAGCTCGGGTGCGCTTGTGCCCATTGCTACGATAGTAAGACCGATTATAACGCCCGGCACCTTGAACGTCCGCGCAAGAGCCGCGCTGCCGTCAACAAAAAAGTCGGCGCCCTTTATAAGAGCCGCAAAGCCGACAACAAGCAGCAGAATATTTAAAAATATGTCCACTTTTATTCCTCCGTAATTTTTCTGACACTATAATATCACATTATTAAGTTATACGTCAAGGAGATG
>ONMK01000013.1 GCA_900318905.1 uncultured Eubacteriales bacterium
CTCTACATGCTGCGTATGCGGAAACATATCGACCGGCTGTATTTTCTTAACTCTATAGCGGCTGTTTTTGCGCAGGTATTCCAAATCACGTGCAAGCGTTTCAGGGTTGCAGCTTACATAAACGATGGTACTCGGCGACATTTTTATTAGTGATGATAAAAATTGTACGCTGCTGCCCGCTCGTGGAGGATCCATCATTACTATATCGGGTTTAGTGTTTTCCTCAGCAGCAGACTCCATGAATTCACCCGCGTCACCCTTAAAAAAGCGGATATTATTAAGCTGATTAGCTTTAGCGTTCTGAATAGCGTCTCGGACAGCGTCACCGTTCATCTCAACTCCAACGACTTGACCGGCGCCGTGTTTCGCGGCGATTATTCCTATAGTTCCTACGCCGCAGTATGTGTCAAGTACGGTCTCGTCGCCTTTTAAGTTCGCAAATTCAATTGCCTTGCCGTACAGGACTTCCGTCTGTATGGGATTGATCTGATAAAAGCTTTTAGGAGAGATCCTGAACCTGCAGCCGCACAGCTCGTCCTCGATATAGCCCTTTCCGTAAAGCACAATCTGCCTTTCACCTAAAACAAGATTTGTTTTGAAAGAGTTGATATTCTGAACAACGGTTGTGATTTGCGGAAACTTTTCACGCAACGCCTTCACAAAATTATTCTTTGAAGGGAAAATAGGCGTTCCCGTTACAAGCACGACCATGACCTGATCAGTGGAAAAGCCTCGTTTTACAAGTACATGACGCAGAAAGCCCTTTCGCGTATCCTCATTGTATGTAGTCAAGCGGAAAGAAGGCAGCATTTTGCGGATAGCTACTATTATTTCATCGGCGAGTTTGTCCTCAATCTGGCAGTCATCAACGTTTACTATCCTGTGTGTGCCGGACTGGTAAACGCCGGATTTGATTTTTCCGTTTCGGTCGGTGAAAAAAGCTGCCTGAACTTTGTTGCGATAGTGGTAGGGGTTATCCATTCCGATAATCTGCTCAACTCTGCCGAAGCTTTTAAGCAGCTTTATCACCTTGTTTTGCTTATAACGGAGCTGTTCTTCATAAGTTAAATTCTGAAGCTGACAGCCTCCGCATTTTTTATAAACGGGGCAGCTTCCGTTTTTGATGTTCTGTTTGGTCTGTGACATAAAAAACCTCGCGAGTTTTGATAATACAATTATAACCGCTGAAATATAAAAGCGCAATAAGCATTTGCGTTTTTTAAAAAACTATACTATAATAATATTTACAAACCCAAAGGGGCGCATATATATAAATGAAACAAAAAATACTTATTGTAATAGCCGTGTTGATTTTTACGGCAGGCTTAGTCGGAACTGTTTTGGTGCTCAGTGCACCCAAAAAACAGACGGTGAATATAAAAAGCGGGGGAAAGGTGCTATATACTCTTGACCTCGAAAATGAAAAAGACCGCACATTTGACGTTAAAACCGATGACGGAGTTAATACAATCGAGATAAAGGACGGCAAAATTCGCGTAAAGGAAGCCGATTGCCCCGATAAGACCTGCGTACGCATGGGCTGGCTCGAAAGCTCTGCTATGCCGATCGTATGTCTGCCGCATGATCTGGTTATAGAATTTGTCGACGGCGACGGCGGCGTTGACGCAATTTCGGAGTAAAAAAATGGACGTAAAAAGACTTGCAAGGCTCGGTATGCTGACCGGAGCGGCGCTGATAATATTTATTATAGAGCTTCAAATACCTAATCCTTTTCCGATACCCGGGATAAAACTGGGACTTGCGAATATAATAACGGTTTACGCCGTTTACAGGTATAAGGCATATGAGGTTGCTATGATTGTAGGAGTAAGGATAACTTTAGGTTCGATTTTCAGCGGCAATATTATGGCGCTTTTCTACAGCGCGTGCGGAAGTTTTTTGTGCCTGCTGGGAATGATTTTCCTTAAAAGAATTATAGATGAAAAGCATATTTGGCTTGCGAGCGTGTTCGGCGGCTTACTTCATAATACCGGGCAAATGGCGGCTGCGCTTGTCGTAACGCAAACTAAGTCGCTGCTGCTCTACTATCCGTTTTTGGTGGTATCGGGCTGCCTTGCGGGACTCTTTACGGGGTTATGCGCGCAAATGATTCTACCGCGCCTTAAAGGGCTTTGAAAAACTGCATATAAATCCACTAAAAAACCAGGCAATCTTTTAGTTAAAAACGCATTGACAAATGTTTAAAAATCGCATATACTACATACAAAGACAGCAAAGGCGCTGCGGAAGATACCCGTGGTGCCTGTTTTTCTGTACGTTTCACAAAAAAATCGACAGGAGATTGTTAATTATGTCAAAGGTACCCGAAATGTTTGGCTGCAATGTATTCAATGACAAAAAAATGCAGGAAAGACTGCCAAAATCTACCTACAAAGCGCTGAAAAAGACAATCAGCGACGGTGAGCCGCTTGATATCAGCGTAGCAAATGTAGTTGCCGCGGCTATGAAGGACTGGGCTATCGAGATGGGCTGCACACACTACACCCACTGGTTCCAGCCTATGACAGGCGTTACCGCCGAAAAGCACGACAGCTTTATCGCCCCTAACGGCGACGGCCAGGTTATTATGGAGTTCTCGGGCAAGGAGCTTATCAAGGGCGAGCCTGACGCTTCGTCTTTCCCGAGCGGCGGAATCCGCGCTACATTTGAGGCTCGCGGCTATACAACATGGGATCCTACTTCGCCTGCCTTTGTTAAGGACGGATCTCTTTACATTCCCACGGCGTTCTGTTCTTATACGGGCGAAGTGCTTGATAAAAAGACTCCCTTGCTCCGCTCTATGGAAAGGTTGAGCAGCGAGGCTGTTAAGATTCTCCACCTTTTGGGCAAAACAGATGTTACCCGCGTTATCACCACTGTCGGACCCGAGCAGGAGTATTTCCTCATTGATAAGGACCTTTACGAGCAGCGCGAGGATTTAATGCTCACGGGCAGAACTCTTTTCGGAGCAAAGGCGCCTAAGGGTCAGGAGCTTGACGACCATTATTTCGGCTCAATTAAAACCCGAGTTGCGGCTTACATGAAGGATCTTGACGAGGAGCTATGGAAGCTCGGTGTTCTTGCAAAGACCAAGCACAACGAGGTTGCGCCCTCTCAGCATGAGCTGGCTCCTATTTTCACTACTTCAAACATAGCTAATGACCACAACGAACTGACGATGGAAGTAATGAAGAAGATTGCCGAAAAGCATGGTCTTGTATGTCTGCTTCACGAAAAGCCCTTCGCCGGCGTTAACGGCTCCGGTAAGCACAACAACTGGTCGCTTTCGACAAATACAGGTGAAAACCTGCTCTCACCCGGAAAACATCCCGAAACTAACTATCAGTTCCAGCTGTTCTTGGCGGCTGTCGTAAAGGCTGTTGACGAGTATCAGGATCTTCTTCGCGCAACTGTTGCAACTGCGGGCAATGACCATCGTCTGGGTGCTCATGAAGCTCCTCCGGCTATTATTTCCATGTATCTCGGCGACGACCTCGGGGCGCTTGTCGATTCTATTATCAACGGCGAACAGTACATCAGCCACGGCAAAGAGAAGATGGAAACAGGCGTTGATGTTCTTGCCGATTTCAAAAAGGATACTTCAGACCGAAACCGCACATCTCCGTTCGCGTTTACAGGCAATAAATTTGAGTTCCGCGCTCTCGGATCGGCTCTAAACATCGGCTGCCCCAACTATATGCTCAACACAATGGTTGCCGAGCAGTTCAGCCAGTTCTATGTTGAGCTCAAGGGCGCTGACGATATCATCGCAGCGGTAAAATCTCTTGTTAAAAATGTTTTAAAGGAGCATCAGCGCATTATTTTCAACGGCGACAACTACACCGACGAGTGGGTTGCCGAGGCAAAGAAGCGCGGGCTGCTTAACCTCAAGTCAATGCCCGAGGCATTCAGCCACTTTATGGACAGAAAAAATGTTGAGCTGTTTGTAAAGAACAAAATCGTTACCGAGGCAGAGTACCGCGCCAGATATGAAATCGAGCTTGAGACCTATTGCAAGCAGATCAATATTGAAGCTCTTACAATGATTGACATGGCTAAGAAGAAAATTGCTCCTGCTGTATCTTCTTATGTGCGCGAGCTTACAGAAACCGCGCTCGCCAAGAGAGCACTTTCAGAAACTATTCCGACAGGCTACGAAGTCAATCTGCTTACAAGCCTTTCAAATAAGCTTGAGTGCTTTGCTGTGACTACCGACGAGCTTGAGGACGCTGTTCTTGGCGCTGTCGAACATAAGAGCGATATTCTCGACCGCGCAAAATACTTCCGCGACGAGGTGTTTGCCAAGATGCAGGAGCTTCGTGCTATCGGCGACAGCATGGAAACCGAAACACCTGCCGATTTCTGGCCGTACCCGTCATACAGCGAGCTGCTGTTCAGCGTATAATTAACAATAAACGAGGCCGTTTGGAAGGCTTTTGCTTTCCGAACCGACCTCGTTTTTCTGTATGCCGCTATCTCATTAAATTTTTCTTTTTTCCATAAAGTAAATTACAGCAATAAAAAAACTGCTAAAATAATATGTTGAAAAAAGACTATGCGGCGGTGTGTTTATGAAAAGAACATTATTGATATCGTCCTCACAACACAGCCAAGCTCCTTTGGAAAAACTGCTTAAAGAGGAGGGCTTTGAGCCTGTAACCGTATCATACACCGCGTATAACGCAAAGGAGATCGCCGAGCGTGAGGAATTCGATTTTATCTGCATAAACGCGCCTCTCGCCGACGAAAACGGAATTGAGCTGAGCTGTTACTTTGCCGATAAAACAAAGGCTGCTGTTGTTGTTATCGTACCGCAAAAAAGCGCAGACGAGGTCAACGATATGCTTAATCCGCACGGCGTGCTTGTAATAGCCAAGCCGATCAACAGACATCTTTTTCACCATTACCTGCAATTTACCGCCTGCTTCAGGACGCGTATCCTCAACGTTGAGCGCGAGAATCAAAAGCTTAAAACTATGGTTGAGGATATCAAGCTTGTAGACAGGGCAAAGCTTCTGCTTGTTACCTGCCTAAACATGAGCGAGTCGCAGGCGCACCGCTACATTGAAAAGCGCGCTATGGATCTGCGCGTAAGCAGGGTAGAGGTTGCCAAGCAGGTTATCCAGACGTACCAAAACTGATGCCACGCATCACGAAGCGCGCCTTTGGATAACTTTTAATAACAAATAAGTTTCTGCAACGGCGCATCAAAACTTTCGTATACCGATTGATATTATTATTTAGCATACTGCGCTTTATGCGTAATATAAAGGAGAGAAAACATGGACAAGACCGCTTATTTGATTCTTGAAAACGGAACCGTTTTTGAGGGCAAGGCCTTTGGAGCCGAAAAAGAGACCACGGGAGAGCTTGTTTTCACAACCGCGATGACAGGCTATCTTGAAACACTTACCGACCCCAGCTATTATGGTCAGGTAGTTCTTCAGACATTCCCGCTTATTGGTAATTATGGCGTTATTCCCGCCGATTTTGAAACCAGTTCTCCCGAATTGAAGGGGTATATTGTTAGAGAATGGTGCCAAGCTCCTTCCAATTTCCGTTGCGAGGGTGATCTTGACACCTTTTTAAGAGAAAAGGGCGTCCCCGGAATCTGCGGTATCGACACCCGCGCGCTTACACGCATTGTGCGTGAGTACGGCGTTCTAAACTGCAAAATCAAGTACGATTCAGAGGTTACTCAGGCTGAGCTTGAGGAGCTTAAGAATTATAAAATCGTTGACGCTGTTGAAAGCACCACCTCGCAGGAGGTTGAGGTGTTTACGGGCGACAATGATAAATACAACGTTGTTCTTATGGACTTCGGCGCAAAGCACAATATCGGACGCGAGCTTCAAAAGCGCAACTGCAAGCTTACCGTTGTGCCGGCTCATACAACCGCAGAAGAAATCCTGGCGCTTAACCCCGACGGAATTATGCTGTCAAACGGCCCCGGAGACCCTGCTGAGAACGTTGGGGTTATTGAGGAGCTCAAAAAGCTTACCGAGAAGAAGATCCCGATGTTCGGCATCTGCCTCGGTCATCAGCTTTTGGCGCTTTCTCAGGGCGGCAAGACCGAAAAGCTCCATTACGGTCACCGCGGAGCTAATCAGCCTGCCAAAGAACTTGCAACGGGACGCGTATTTATCACATCTCAGAACCACGGCTACGCTGTTGTTTCCGACAGCCTTCCCGAGGGCGCTGTCGTAAGCTTCGTTAACGGCAACGACGGCACCTGCGAGGGCGTAGACTACACCAACATGCCCGCGTTCTCGGTTCAGTTCCACCCCGAAGCCTGCGGCGGCCCGCAGGAGACCTCGTTCCTGTTTGATCGCTTTATTGCGATGATCGACGAGAACAAAGCAAACGAGCAATAATCTATAATTTAGTTCAAGGTTGATACAACTGCTATCAACAATTATTCTTCAACTCTTAGAAAAAGGATTGATTTTATGCCACTGAAAAAGGACATTAAAAGAGTAATGGTTATCGGCTCGGGTCCGATAGTTATCGGACAGGCTGCCGAGTTCGACTACGCGGGCACACAGGCGTGCCGCGCACTTAAAGAGGAGGGCCTTGAGGTTATCCTTGTAAACTCAAACCCCGCTACGATCATGACGGACAACGCAATGGCAGATAAGGTTTATATCGAGCCTTTGACGCTTGAAACCGTTAAGCGTATCATCAAAAAGGAGCGCCCCGACAGTCTTCTTTCAACATTGGGCGGTCAGACAGGTCTTACGCTTTCCATGCAGCTCGCAAAGGAAGGCTTCCTTGATGAGTACGGTGTTAAGCTTTTGGGCGCTAACCCCGAAACTATCGACAAAGCCGAGGACAGACAGATGTTTAAAGACACCATGCTGGCGATCGGCGAGCCGGTAATCCCGTCAAAGGTTGTAAACGACGTTCAGTCCGCAATCGACTTTACAAATGAAATCGGATACCCCGTTATTATCCGTCCGGCGTTTACTCTCGGCGGCACCGGCGGCGGTATCGTTTATAACGAGGAGGAATTGATCGAGATCGCCTCCAACGGTCTTGAGCTTTCTCCGATTACCCAGGTTCTTGTCGAGAAGTGTATCTCTGGCTGGAAGGAAATCGAGTTTGAGGTTATGCGCGACAGCGAGGGCAACGTTATCACCATCTGCTCAATGGAAAACTTTGACCCGGTAGGCGTTCACACCGGCGACTCTATCGTTATCGCTCCTACCGTAACTCTTTCCGACAAGGAATACCAGATGCTCAGAAGCGCGGCGCTCAATATTATCTCCGCTCTTAAGGTGGAGGGCGGCTGTAACTGCCAGTTCGCGCTCGACCCCGAGACCTTCGAATACGCCGTAATCGAGGTCAACCCGCGTGTATCGCGTTCTTCCGCGCTCGCGTCAAAGGCTACGGGCTATCCCATAGCTAAGGTTGCGGCTAAAATCGCTATAGGCTTTACCCTCAGCGAGATCAAGAACGCCGTTACAGGTACTACATACGCCTGCTTCGAGCCCGCTATCGACTATGTAGTCGTTAAGTTCCCGAAGTGGCCGTTTGATAAATTTGTTTACGCAAAGCGCAATCTGGGCACACAGATGAAGGCGACAGGCGAGGTAATGGCTATTGCTCCTACATTTGAGCAGGCTATTATGAAGGCTGTCCGAGGCGCTGAAATCTCTCACAACACCCTCGATGACAAAGAGTTTGAGGCAATGACAAAGGCTTCTCTAATTGAGCAGCTCAGCGTCTGTGACGACAGAAGAATTTTCTGTCTTTACGAGGCTCTTAAGCGCGGCGTAACCGTTGAGCAGATCCATGAGATCACCATGATTGACGAGTGGTTCCTCTCAAAGCTCAAAAATATTATTAACGTTTCAAACGAGATAAAGAGCGGAAAACTCACTGACGAGCTTTATATCCGCGCTAAGAAAACGGGCTTCCTTGACAAAACCATCGAGGAAATGAGCGGTCAGAAAATTGAAAATCCGCTTCTCCCCGTATATAAAATGGTTGATACCTGCGCGGCTGAATTTGAGGCGCAGACGCCTTACTTCTATTCCACATTTGATAACGAGAATGAGGCGGCGCAGTTTATCGCCAATAAAAACAGCGACAAAAAGACTATCATTGTATTCGGTTCGGGTCCTATCCGTATAGGACAGGGTATCGAGTTCGACTACGCTTCCGTTCACTGCGTTTGGGCGCTTAAGCAGGCGGGCTTTGACGTTGTAATTGTAAACAATAACCCCGAAACCGTATCGACCGACTTTGACACCGCTGACAGACTTTATTTTGAGCCTCTTACAAACGAGGACGTTATGGGCATTATCAATACCGAAAAGCCCTACGGCGTTGTTGTTGCGTTCGGCGGTCAGACCGCTATCAAGCTCACCAAGTTTATGAGCGACAACGGCGTTAACATTCTCGGCACCGGCTATGACGCTATCGACATGGCTGAGGACAGAGAGCGCTTTGACGAGCTTCTGGAGAAGTACCACATCAAGCGTCCTCGCGGCGTAACCGTTATGACTACCGATGAAGCTCTCGATGTTGCCGACAAAATCGGTTATCCCGTTCTGCTCCGTCCGTCATATGTTCTCGGCGGCCAGAACATGATCATCGCGTTCAACGATGACGACGTGCGCGAGTACATGGCTATTATTCTTGCACAGAATATTGAAAACCCGATCCTTATCGATAAATACCTGCAGGGCACTGAAATTGAGGTCGACGCTATTTGCGACGGCGAGGATATCCTTATCCCCGGTATCATGGAGCACGTTGAGCGCGCAGGCGTTCACTCCGGTGACTCCATCGCGGTTTATCCCGCTTGGAACATTTCTGACGAAATGACAAAGATCATCGTTGAAAGTTCACGCAACCTTGCAATCGAGCTCAAAACAAAAGGTCTTGTAAATATCCAGTACCTCATCTACGAAAACGAGCTTTATGTAATCGAGGTAAATCCGCGTTCTTCGCGTACAATTCCCTATATTTCAAAGGTTACCGGTGTTCCGATGGTCGATTTGGCTACCCGTGCAATGCTCGGTGAAAAGCTGAAGGATATGGGTTACGGCACAGGCCTTTACAGAAAGAGCGCGTATATCGCCGTTAAGGTTCCCGTATTCAGCTTTGAAAAGCTTATCAACGTTGATAACCACCTGGGACCAGAGATGAAGTCCACGGGTGAGGTTCTCGGTATTGCCAGCACGCTTGAGGAGGCTCTTTACAAGGGACTTATCGCGGCGGGCTACAAGATGAAGAAAAAAGGCGGTATCTTTATTACTGTCCGCGATTCCGACAAGGCTGAAATAGGGGAGATCGCAAAGAAATACGCCGACCTCGGATTTAAGATTTACGCCACTCACGGCACTGCGGCAGTTCTTGACAAGTACGGCATTGAAGCTGTTGCCGTCAAGAAGATCCACGAAAGCGAGTCAGGTCACAACACCCTTACTCTTATCGAGTCGGGCAAAATCCAGTATGTGATCTCGACATCCGCAAAGGGAAGGATCCCGTCGCGTGACTCGGTTAAGATCAGAAGAAAAACCGTTGAGAGAAACATTCCGTGCCTTACCTCGCTCGATACCGCTAACGCTCTTGCCGATTGCCTCAAGAGCCGTTATTCACAGCACAGCACAGAGCTTGTTGACATCAACAACATGCGCGAGACCAAGGCGAAGCTACGCTTTACAAAGATGCAGGGAATAGGCAACGACTACATCTACTTCTCGACCTTTGAGCAGTGGATCAACAATCCCGAGGCTTTAGCTGTTCGACTCAGCGACCGCCACTTCGGCGTAGGCGCCGACGGCGTTATCCTGGTTGCTCCGTCAAAGGTTGCGGACGCTCAGATGAAGATGTATAACCGCGATGGCTCCGAAGGCAAGATGTGCGGCAACGGAATCCGCTGCGTAGGCAAGTTCCTCTACGACCACGGAATGATCAACTACAACGAGAAAAAGGAAATCACCATCGAAACCCTCAGCGGTATCAAGAAGCTTAAAGCATATACTAACGACGGTGAAGTAACTACACTTCGCGTCGATATGGGCAAGGCTATTCTCAATCCCGCCGAAGTACCCGTTGCTCTTGACGGCGACAAAATCGTAGACCGTCCCGTAACTATCGCGGGCAATGATTATAACATCACCTGCGTTTCAATGGGCAATCCGCACTGCGTTGTATTCCGCGACGATATTGACCGTATCGACATCGAAAAGGTCGACGATATTGACCGTATCGACATCGAAAAGGTTGGCCCCGAGTTTGAGTTCGATCCGATGTTCCCCGAGAGAGTAAACACCGAGTTTGTTACGGTCCTCGACGACCACACAATCAAAATGCGTGTATGGGAGCGCGGCTCCGGCGAAACATGGGCCTGTGGAACAGGAGCCTGCGCCGCTGCCGTAGCAGCCGTTGAAAACGGTTACTGCAAGAAGGGCGAGGATATCAAAGTCAAGCTTATCGGCGGCGACCTTATCATCAACTACACCGATGAAACCGTTTACATGACAGGTAACGCCGAAAAAGTATTTGAAGGCGAAGTTGAGGTTTGATTCGAATTTGTCTTTCATAAAATCAATGACAGGAACGTGTGAAAGCATGTTCCTGTTTATTTTTTTCATAAACTTGCGCAACGGAAATAATTGTAGTATAATGTAAACTGAAAAAATATGGGAGTGATAGCCTTGACTGTCCGAGTAGGAGAACGGGTTGAAATGAAGAAACAGCATCCCTGTGGCTGCAAAACCTTTATAGTGCTGCGCGTCGGTATGGATTTTAAGCTGAAATGTGAGCAGTGCGGCCATGAGGTTATGCTTCCGCGTGTAAAAGCCGAGAAAAATATCCGTAAGATTCTGGAGTAATAATATGTTTGAGAGAATTGAAATATTTGATAAGCGCTACAGCGAGCTGAACAGAAGGCTTTACGAACCGTCTGTTGCTGCCGATCCTGATGAGTATCAAAAGATCATGAAGGAAATAAAGTCAATCGAGGAAATCGTACTGACTTACCGCGATTATAAAAAGGCGCTTCAAACCGAGAGCGACAGCCTTGAATTATTAAATGATAATTCTGATACAGAATTAAAAGAGCTTGCTCAACTGGAGCTTGACGAGGCAAAGGAACTGATTGAAAGTCTTTCGGAGCAGCTTAAGATCCTTCTGCTCCCAAAGGATCCAAACGATGAGCGCAATGTAATTATCGAGATCCGCGGAGGAGCAGGCGGCGAGGAAAGCGCATTGTTCTCGGCTGTTCTGTTCAGAATGTACTCAATGTACGCCGAGCGACGCGGCTATAAAATCGAGGTGCTCAACGTCAATGAAACAGAGCTTGGCGGCTACAAGGAAATCTCGTTTATGATTAACGGCGACGGCGCTTATTCCCGCTTTAAATTCGAGAGCGGCGTTCACCGCGTTCAGCGTGTACCCGAGACCGAGAGTCAGGGACGAGTCCATACCTCAACAACCACGGTTGCAGTACTTCCCGAGGCAGAAGATGTTGAGCTTGAAATCAATCCTGCCGACCTCAAAATCGACACTTTCCGTTCAAGCGGAGCGGGCGGACAGCATATCAATAAAACTTCATCTGCGATTCGCATTACACACATTCCTACAGGAACTGTTGTCGAGTGTCAGGATGAGCGCAGCCAATACAAAAACAAGGACAAGGCGCTAAAGGTGCTCAAAAGCCGTCTGCTGAAAGAAAAACAGGACGCGCAGGCTAATGAAATCGCCGCTGACAGAAAGTCACAGGTAGGCACAGGCGACCGCAGCGAAAGAATCCGAACATACAACTATCCTCAGGGAAGGCTTACCGACCACAGAATAGGACTTACGCTATACAAGCTTGAGGATATATTAAACGGCAATCTCGACGAGGTGATTGACGCGCTTGTTACCGCCGACAGAGCCGAAAAGCTTAAAGAGAGCATGGAACAGAGCTGATGAAAACAAAAGTATTGGACAAAACCCAGGTTGAAGTTGCTGCCGAGATACTTAAAAACGGCGGAGTAGTCGGTATTCCTACCGAAACCGTGTACGGTCTTGCCGCCGACGCTCTTAACGGCAAAGCGGTTGAAAAGATTTTTAAGGCAAAGGGCAGACCGATGGACAATCCGCTTATTGTGCATGTATCGGATTTTTCAGACATTGAAAAGTATAACCTTGTCAGCGAGATCCCCGAAAAAGCAAAAAGCTTGGCAAAAGCGTTCTGGCCCGGTCCGCTTACTATGATTATGAAGCGAACGGACGTGATACCGCCCGAGGTTTCCGCAGGTTTGGATACAGTAGCGATACGCTTTCCGAGCCATCCGGTTGCGCAGGAGATTATCAGGGCGGCAAAAACCCCTCTTGCCGCTCCTTCGGCTAATCTTTCGGGCTCGCCCAGCCCCACGACAGCCCGTCATGTTCTCAACGACATGGACGGTAAAATCGACGCCGTTCTTGACGGCGGTGCGTGTGAGGTCGGCGTTGAAAGCACGGTTATCACTCTGGCAACAGATGTGCCAAGGGTTTTGCGTCCGGGCGGAATCACTGTTGAGCAGCTCAGAGAGGTTCTGGGCGAGGTTGTGGTAGACGACGCGGTCATACACCAATTGCCGGAGGGCGCCACAGCGGCAAGCCCGGGAATGAAATATAAGCATTACGCACCGAAAGCGAATGTTTTACTTCTCAAGGGCAGCGATGAAGCGTATATTTCCTTCGTCAACGCGCACTACGCGGATGATGTATGTGCTCTGTGCTGTGATGAGGATCTGCTGCTTCTCAAAACCAAAACAGTATCGCTCGGAAAAAGAAACGATTATCTAACTCACGCGCAGCATTTGTTTGACTGCCTGCGCAGAATTGATGAAAACAAAACCATCCGCACGGTTTACTCACGCCTTCCCAATACTGAGGGCGTCGGTTTGGCTGTATATAACCGCCTTATCCGCGCGGCGGGATTTGAGGTGATCGACCTTGAGAAAATATAGATTGATTGGTTTGACCGGGCAGAGCGGAGCGGGAAAAAGCACGGTTTCCAAGCTCTTTTCAAAACTGGGAGCGAAGATTATCAATGCCGATGAGATCGTCGCAAATCTATATACCCCTGGTTCATATTGTCTGAAAGCTGTTTCGGCGACGTTTGGCGATGACATAATTAACACTGACGGCATCTTAAACCGTAAGCTGCTTGCGGAGCGAGCTTTTTCGTCAAAGAATAATACTGCCGCGCTGAACGCCATTGTACATCCGTTTGTTACCGCAAGGCTCTTTGAGCTGTTAAAAGGAGCTTATGGAGTTGTTGTTTTTGATGCGCCCCAACTGTTTGAGGCCGGCGCGGATGTAATATGCGACGGTATTATCGCCGTTGTCGCTGACGAAAAGCTGCGGTTGAATCGAATAATGCAGCGCGACAATCTTACTGAAGAACAGGCGGTTTCCCGCATAAAAGCACAATTCAGCGAAGATTACTTCAAAACACACGCAGATATAATAATAGAAAACAATTCCGATGAACGTAATTTACTTCGGCAAGGGGAAGAAGCATATACTAATATCACAAATGGGGTGATGTAATGGCACAGTCTCGTGCTGCGCAAGGGAAAAGATATAAAAACAGTAAAAAAAAGAGCAAAAAGGGATTTATAGTCTTTATTATTATTTCGCTTGTTTTGACAATCGGTTTTGTAGGTGTTGTTATCGCTTTTAACTCGGGTATGTTTAAAACAAAGCAGTACCCGCAGAAATACGGTGAATATGTTGAAAAAGCGTCAAATGAATACAACTTGAGCACATCGTTTATATACGCTGTTATCCGTACTGAAAGCAAGTTTAATTCAGACGCTCAATCAGGCGTCGGTGCGTGCGGCCTTATGCAGATAACTCCCGACACATTTGAAACATATATGAATATCCGCGGCGAAAGCGGTAAATATACAACAAACGACCTGTTTGATCCGGCAATCAATATCGACTACGGCTGCTATATTCTTCGCGATCATCTTGACACCTTTGAAAATGAGGAATGCGCGTTGGCGGCGTATAACGCTGGACCGGGAAATGTCACGGCATGGCTTGAAGATCCCAACATCAGCCCTGACGGCAAAACGCTTATCGTTGACAATATACCTCAGTCTTTTGCGGAAACCCGTAACTACATAATAAAGGTCGAGGAAGCTGAGGATATTTATAAAGATTTATATGAGGATAAATAATCGCGCCTCACTAATGAATCTGAAGTATAAAACAGGGAAAAATAGTATTATATAAATTGAAAGGAAGATTCTATATGTCAGAAGAAAAGAACGCGACTCAGGAGCTGCGCGAAAAACTGTTGAACGAGCCAAAAGGCGCAAAAGCACTGTCTGCAGAGGAGTTTGAAGCGGCTGACGCGTTTTGTGAGGGCTACAAGGCATTTTTAAACGCTTCTCCTGTTGAGCGCGAGGCTGTAAAATATACAGTAGACGCGGCAAAAAAAGCAGGGTTTGTTCCGTTTGATCCTGAGAAAGAATATAAGTCAGGGGATAGAGTATTTCTTGTTAACCGCGATAAGGCAATTGCGCTTGCTGTTATCGGCAAAAACGGCGTTAAAAACGGCGCTCGTCTTGCAATTGCTCATATTGATTCACCGCGAATCGACTTAAAACCCAATCCTCTCTATGAAGCCAACAATTTAGCTCTTTTTAAAACTCATTATTACGGCGGCCTCAAAAAATATCAGTGGACGGCCATTCCGCTTACACTTCACGGCGTAGTTGTAAAGCTTGATGGTACCCGCGTAGATGTAAAATGGGGTGATGAGGATAATGAGAGCTGCTTCTGTGTTACAGATTTGCTGCCTCACCTTGCTCAGGAGCAGGTTACAAAGCCAATGTCAAAAGCGTTTACCGGAGAGGACTTGAACGTTTTGGTCGGCTCAAGACCATATGCTGACGCCGAGGACGAAAAAGAGCTTGTAAAGCTTAATGTAATGTCGATCCTCAATGAAAAATACGGCATTACCGAGGGCGATTTCCTTTCAGCCGAGCTTTGCCTTGTACCTTCTTTTAAAGCTAAGGATATCGGCTTTGACAGAAGTATGATCGGCGGCTACGGACATGATGATAAAGTATGCGCTTATCCCGCACTTATGGCAGCACTGGACGCCGAGGATGTTAACAGTACATGCATTACCTATCTTACCGACAAAGAGGAAATAGGAAGCGACGGCAATACCGGTATGCAGAGCGACTTTTTGCGCTATTTTATTTATGACCTTGCCAAGCAGGATGGGGTAGAGGGCTACCGCGCAATGTCAAAGAGCACCTGCCTGTCTGCTGACGTCAACGCCGCTTTCGACCCGACTTACGCCTCGGCTTTTGAGGCAAAAAACAGCTGTTTTATAAACGGCGGCGTTGTTATTTCGAAATACACCGGGCATGGCGGAAAATATGACACCTCCGACGCTTCTGCAGAGTATATGGGCGCGGTTAGAAGTATGCTCGAAAAGAACAATATCCAGTGGCAAATCGGCGAGCTGGGCAGGGTTGACCTCGGCGGCGGCGGAACAATAGCCAAGTATGTAGCTAATATGAACGTTGATGTAATTGACCTTGGCGTGCCGGTACTCAGTATGCATGCGCCTTTTGAGATCGTAAGCAAGACCGATGTATTTATGGCATATCGCGCCTTTTATGAATTTTTTATGCAGCAATAATCTTTATCTGTCCGCAGAGCTTTTCTGCGGACTGTTATTTTACTTTTAAGAATAGTCAATTTGCACAAAATTATATTATTATTTTTGGAAGCCCCAAATGTATTTTTTTTCTAATTCAGAAAAATGATTGTTTGCCTTTATTGTATAATATAAAAAAATTTTAAATAAAGAACGGGGGATGCCATTATGATTAAATACAGACATAAAATCGTAAGCATTGTTGTTTGTGCTGCTTTGCTGATTTGCTCTTTTTTGGCGCTTGCCTTCACCGCTGACGCGACCACCGGCGACACGGTCTATGTAAGAGTTAATAACGGCTGGAGTACTTCGTCTATTTACTGCTACATGTGGAAAAACAGCGGAGGAAGCGGAAACGAAAACCACAGCTGGCCGGGCGTTCAGATGACCAAGGTCTCGGGTACGGACAACATTTTTTCCTACCAGCTTACCGATGACTACACCCAAATCATTTTCAACACAGGAAGCGGCGGAGAACAAACCAAAGACCTTACCTATACCGGCAACGGCGGTGACGGAAAGATTTACGACCTCAGTTTACAATCCTGGTCGCAGTATATTGAGCCGACAACAAGCGCCACATTACCGACGGTTTCAACAGCAGCAACGGAGTCAACCGCATCAACGCTGCCTTCGGGTGTTTATACTGTTTATCTCAAGAACAGCGCCAAGTGGTCAACGCCTAAGTGTTACATGTGGAACAGCACTTCCGATAAAAATGCCGAATGGCCGGGCGTAAATATGACGCTTGTAGGTGATGACGTGTGGTCGTACACAGCGTCAAAAGCATTTGCAAATTGTATTTTCAGCGACAACGGCGCCAACCAGACCAGAGACCTAACCGCTAAATACGGATTTATCTACGATAACCAAACACAATCATGGACAGAGTATGACACAAGTCCAATAAGGGTAAAGTCATACAATGCTGCTCCTTCAAACAAAATATACACAGGCATGGAGGTTGTGCTATCAGCTGAGGCAGAAAGCAGTGACGGTACAATAAGCTATAAGTTCAGTGTCAACGGCAATATATTAAGAGATTTTTCATCCAACAACTCTGTATCATGGATTCCGAACGAGGCAGGAGAATATACAGTAACATTTGATTTTAAAGATTCTGCCGGAAACGAGAACAGCCGCACGCTAACACTTACTGTTTTAAGCGACAGCGGATTAGCAACGCCTATAATCAAGACTGTTACACCATCTAACAGCAGTTATATCAAGAAGGGCGAGGCTTCTGCCGTAACCGTAACCGCGGGCGGAGGACAGACAGGAACGAACCTGTTGTTTTATAAGTATGTTATTGTAGCTCCTTCAGGCGAACAGAACACAGCTTATTATACTCTGAATAATTACTATTCATTTACTCCAACCGAGGAGGGCGAGTATAAGATTTCTGTTTTTGTACAGAGTTCGGATAACACAACCGTAAGCAAAACCGTTACCGTCACATCTACAGGAGGAGAAATTCCTACAACTCCGACCGATCCTGTTTATCAATTGGGCGATGTAAACAGAGACGGTGTTGTAAGCATTTTGGACGCTACCTATATTCAGATGTATCTTGCCGAGTATTCAGGTTATAATGTTACTCTTGATCTTGGTGATATGAATAAGGACGGAGTATTAACAATAACGGATGTTACGGCTATTCAGAGAAAGATTGCTGAGTTCAGCTGATAATATTGCTATATTTAGAGGTAAATGTTATGTTTAAAATGAAAAAACTAATAGCTGTTCTTCTTATTTTTGCTATGATCATCGCTATTGGAGCTGTTGCCGCTACAGCGGAAGCTGTTCCTGAGGACGCGGAAGTCGGCGCCGGAAGCAGTACGCCGTCAAATATTGTTATCCATGTTGACAGCCCTGACAAGGTCCCCTATATCTACTATTGGAATGCGCTTCCCGCTAACAAGGAATGCGCTTATCCCGGTGTAAAGATGTCCAGAGATATGAGTCAGACCGGCTCTGTGTGGTACACCTATTCTTTCGCCGATACTTCAAAGATCAATTTCCTGCTGACCGACGGTACTTCCGGTCTCTCCGGACAGATCAGCAAGGAGCTGACGCGCAACGCCGGCGAGTGGTGGTACAGAAACGGCCGTTTCTATAAGAAGAACCCCTATGAGGAAGATGATTACACCAGCATCGATATGCGTCAGGACACCATCTACTTTGTTATCACCACCCGTTTCTATGACGGCGACTCGAGCAACAACGTACACTGCTGGGATGACAAGCAAGCGAACAACCCCGATTCCGACCCCGCGTGGCGCGGCGACTTCAAGGGACTTGCCGATAAGCTCGATTACATCAAGGCGCTCGGCTTCTCCGCCGTATGGATCACCCCGGTCGTAGAGAATGCTTCCGGCTATGATTATCACGGCTATCACGCGCTCGACTTCAGTAAGGTCGATCCCCGTTATGAGAGCGACGATTTCACCTATGAGGATCTGATCGCCGCCGCCCATGAAAAGGGTATGAAGATCGTACAGGACGTTGTATGGAACCACACCTCTAACTTCGGTGAGGCTCACCTCGCTCCTCTCTTCACCAAGAACTATGACGCTGATCTTGCCGATATCGAAGCTTGTATGATTCCGTCCAAGGAACTGCTCGATTACTGCAATGTCAACACTCCCGAGGAGTATTACAACCTCAAGCCCCAGCAGCAGTATGACTCCCGTTTGCAGCTGATGAAGCAGACCCAGGGCTTTACCGATATGGTATCGTACGATAAGGTAGCTAACCCCAATAACTACTACCACAACGGTTATTTCGCCAGCCTGAACTGGGATGACTGGACCTGTAAGTTCTGTCAGATCGCGGGCGACTGCGTTGACCTGAACACCGAGAACAAGGCGGTCGCGGACTACACCGTAGACGCGTACGCGAACTACATCGATATGGGCGTTGACGCTTTCCGTGTCGATACCGTCCGCCACATCCCCAGACTCTCTCTGAACAAGTGGTATAACGATCCGATCAACGCTGCGGCTAAGGCTTTCGGCAACAATAACTTCTATATGTTCGGTGAGGTATGCTGCCGCTACAGCCAGACATGGTATCGTGGCAACGCCGCTGAATCCGTCCAGTTCTATACTTGGGACGATAATGCGACCGATCTCGCGAAGCTTTCCGACAACACTGACGCTGCTACTATCAAGAACAATATCCAGAACGCCATCACCTACAGTGAGAACCACGTCAGCACCACCGGTCAGCCGACATCTCAGAACGCATTCCTCAACGGCATCAGCTACCGTACTCCCGACTATTCCCAGAGCTCCGGCATGGGCGTTATCGACTTTACCATGCACTGGCAGTTCGATTCCGCTTCCGGCGCGTTTGGCGCGGCACTCGATCAGGATCAGTACAACAACGACGCTACATGGAATGTCACCTATGTTGAATCTCACGACTATTCTCCCGACCAGAACCAGACCCAGCGCTTTACCGGCGGTACCCAGACATGGGCTGAGAACCTCGACCTGATGTTCACCTTCCGCGGTATTCCGTGTCTGTATTACGGCGGTGAGGTAGAGTTCCAGAAGGGTTGCCGTATCGACGAAGGTCCCAACATCGCTCTGGCAAACTCCGGCCGTGCGTACTTCGGTGATTATCTCGAAGGTTCTGTCAACACCACCGACTTCTCGCAGTACAGCAACGCGACCGGTACGATGGCAACGACCCTGAACAGCACGCTGTGTAAGCATCTGCAGAAGCTCAACGCGATCCGTCGTGCTGTACCCGCTCTGCAGATGGGTCAGTACACCACTAACAGCAACTATGTCAGCGGCGGCGGTATGTCTTATATCAGACGCTACACCGGCGACTACAACGGCAAGAACGTTGACTCCCTCGCCTGTGTATCCGTCACCGACGGCGCTACCTTCAAGAACATCCCCAACGGCACTTATGTAGACGCTGTTACCGGCGATAGCAAGACCGTCAGTAACGGTACGCTGAGCGTACCTTCTACCGGCAAGGGTAATATGCGCGTATATGTTCTGGAGAACAGCAGTTCTACCGTTCACGGCGCGATCGGACCTTCCGGTCAGACTTATCTGAAGTGATGTTATAAAACGGTCATTGCGAGGGATTCATCCCGTGGCAATCTCAACCGAATAAAACTAAAACGGCTCCCTTCTTCGTGAAGGGAGCTTTTGCGTTAGAATCAGAGCAGGAGTCATCGTTTTTTAGTTCGATAACCATTTTCTGCTGTGTTTAATATTTTCAGAAAAAGCGGCGCGCTCTTTTTTATATAACTAAATTATATGTTTTTAATGTTGCAATATTACAATAAATATGGTAGTATTATTGTATATAATGCACGGAAAACCGTGATTTTTCTCGGAGCTTATCATGGATTATCTTTATATTGAAAAAGGAATCAAAAAAGTATATATTTCGCAGATTTTTGCTATCATTGCCGCATTGCTTATTGGCTGTACAGAACTTGTGACGTCTGTGTATAAAAATATAATCAAAGGGTCTTCAGAAAAAGATTCATGGATTATGATTTTAAGCCTTGCAGTAGGCGTTGTTTTGCTCGCAGCGGTTATTACATCTAATCTTATCGGAATGATTGGGTATTATCAGGCTTCAATGTATGACCCTCTTTTTAAAAAATCAATGTACTGCGCTTTGACAAGCTGTATACTGACGGTTGTCGGTGAATTGTTACAGATCCCTAACGGAATGCTGTATACGGTTTTTACCGCTTCGGCAATGATCGTTGAAATGTTTGTAATGGTTTTTGCCATAGCGGGATTAGTAAATCTTTCCGAGAGCCAAGGCTGGTCAGATTTATCCGAAAAAGGGGACAGACTGCTGAAACTATTGGCCGTTACATATATAATTTCAGCTGTAAACGCGCTTATTATTCGAATTTTTGAGCTTTCAGCGGAGTCAAAAATGATTTCTTTTATTATTAACGTTATTGATTCTTGCTTGATTATAATCAGGTATATTCTATATCTAAGATACCTTAAAGGTAATATTTTAATGCTTAATAATAACGTATACAGCTAACGGTGAATAAAACATGAATCAGATAGTAACAAAAATATACGATAAAAAAGATTGGCTTGCACGCCAGACATGGATAGTTCCCGCTTGTTTTATTTTTTCATGTTTGCTTGCGGTATTGTCGATTGTTTTGCTCGCTTTCAGAGGCTTTGGCGGAATGGAACCGGCGTGGGTGTTATCTACAGGCGCGGATATTCTGTGCATGGCGGTATGCGCTATGCTGTGTTTCAGCGCAGCATTGAATTCTAAAGCGCGCAATGCCGATACACACGCATTTGTAACTTTGCTTACCACCAACGCTTTTGCGTTGTTTTTGGATGAGCTCAGCTGGTTGGTTCAGGGTAATCCATCGCTAAGGATCATCAATCTGATTGCTAATGTTCTGTTTTACATGATCGGAGCAGTACTTGTTTATCTTTTCTGGGAGTATATCCGCAGGGCTTTAAAGCTCAACGACAAGCCTATGCGGATTGCCGATACATTTGTTACGGCTATGCTTTACCCGTCGCTAATGCTGTGCCTGATCAATTTCTTTTACCCATTGTTTTTTGAAATAGGGGCAGACGGAGTTTATAAGCGTGCTGCTCAGTGGGATGTCAGTCAGGTGTATTTAAGCGTTACTATGACCGTTGTCGTTATCGCTATCGCGTTTGCTAAAGCGTCGCTTAAAGACCGTTTGGTTTCAATATCTTTTGTCGCCATCCCTTTTGTGAATCAGATATTAACATCTTCTGTTTTTGGGCTGTCCACTCAATATGCCGCTATGACGGTTTCAATTGTGCTTATCTACGGCGTCCTGTTTGCCGACCGTGAAAAAGCTCTTTCATCTACCGAAATGGAACTTGGAGTGGCCACTAAAATTCAATCAAATATGCTTCCTAATACATTTCCGTTTATGCCGGACAGAACGGAGTTTGATCTTTACGCGTCAATGAAGCCCGCAAAGGAGGTTGGCGGTGATTTCTACGATTTTTTTATGATTGATGAAAACCGCCTTGCTTTGGTAATAGCCGATGTTTCCGGAAAAGGGATACCCGCCGCGCTTTTTATGATGGCTTCAAAAATTCTTATAAAAAACACCGTTATGACCGGCAAGTCGCCCGGAGATGTGCTTTATGCAGTAAATAATCAGATTTGCGAGAACAATCAGCTTGACATGTTTGTAACGGTTTGGCTTGGGATCCTTGACCTGAGCCAAGGTACGCTGATCACCGCTAATGCAGGACATGAGTATCCGATTATACAGAAACCCAACGGCGATTTTGAGCTGTTTAAATCCAAACACAGTTTTGTTGTAGGCGGAATAAGAGGAATAAAATATAAAGAGACAGTACATAAGCTTCAAAACGGCACGAAGCTGTTCGTATATACCGACGGAATTCCAGAGGCAATAAATGAATCCGGAGTCCAGTACGGTTGTGAAAATTTAATTTCAGCTTTAAATAAAAACAAGGATCTAAGTCCGGATAAACTAATAAAATCTGTCGGAGCGGATGTTGAAAGATTTATTCAGAACCAACCGCAGTTTGACGATTTTACAATGCTGTGTATTCATTATAAAGGGACTACCGTGAAGGAGTTAACTATCGAAGCGGCAGTAGAGAATATTGATGTCGTAAACGATTTTGTTGCCGATGAGCTTAAAGCTTTGGGATGCCCTAAAAAGGCGCAGATTCAAATAAGGATAGCTATTGACGAACTGTTCGGCAATATTGCAAAGTACGCTTATTCACCCGATGTGGGCAAGGCAACAGTTAGATTTGAGGTTGAAGAAGCACCATTGTCTGTTATTATCACATTTATAGACAACGGCAAGCCTTTTAATCCGCTAAAGCAGGCAGATCCGGATATTCACCTGTCAGCACCGGAGAGAAATGAAGGCGGACTTGGGATTTTCTTAGTCAAGAAAACAATGAATCTTGTAGAGTATGAGTACAAAAACGGTCAAAATATATTAAAAATCAAAAAGAATATTTCACAATAAAGGAGTATAAGTATGAATATCAAAAAGGAAAAAGACGGCAGCAGATTAACGATTATCATTGCAGGAAGAATCGACACGGTTACAGCGCCCGATGTCGATGAATATATAAACAATTCCCTTGAAGGAGTAAAAATGCTTATTCTTGATTTCAAGGATGTAAACTATGTATCATCAGCCGGGCTGCGCGTACTCCTTTCACTTCAAAAGAAAATGATGGTTAAAGGTGAAATGAAGCTTATCAATGTAAATGAAGCAGTAAGCGATGTGTTTGAGGTCACGGGTTTTGACGAAATTCTGACATACGAAAAGGTATAGATCATGAGTATTATAGAACTGCTTGAGCAATATACTAAGGAAAAGCCCAACGCCTCTGTTATTTATGATGAAGCGCACTCAAAAGGCATTGCATACAGTCAGCTTGATGATTTGAGCGGCAGGGTATATGCTTATTTAGCAAATAAAGGAGTTGGCAAAGAGGATTTTGTGCTCATTTACCTGCCGCGCGGCATCATGCCTATCATAGCTATGATAGGCGTATGGAAAAGCGGAGCAGCTTGGGCTTTGGTAGAGGACACTTACGCGCCGGAACGCATAGATTATATCAGAAATGACTGCGGCTGCAAAATTGAGATTTCCTCTGTTAACTGGGAGGAAATCATGTCGGGTGAACCATTAAGCGGTTATGTGCAATCCGATGATCACGACGCCGCGTACGCGATCTATACCTCGGGGACAACAGGAAATCCAAAAGGAGTCCTCCATGAATACGGAAATCTTAAGCGTGCAATCGATTCTATTAGAATTGACGGAAGGAATCCGTTTTCCAACAAGGAAAGAGTCGCGCTGTTAGCTCCGATGAACTTTGTCGCTTCTGTTATGGTTATTCTTAAGGCGCTCAGTATTTGCGGAGTAAAGCTTTTTATTGTAAGCTATGCTACAATCAAAAATCCGCTGGCGCTGAAAAAGTTTTTCTTTGAAAAACGTATTTCTATTACATTTCTGACTCCTTCATATGTGCGTATGCTCGGGAACCAGACAGGCCCGTTCTTGAAAATGCTCTTTGTCGGAAGCGAACCCGCAAACAACATATATAATAAAAACGTTGACTTAATAAATATCTACGCGGCTTCCGAAAGCGGCTTTGCGGTCGGAGTGTTCCAAATTGACAAGCCTTACGAAACCTGTCCGATAGGAAAGCCCGAAATTGACTGCAAAATCACCCTGATCACAGATGACGGGACAAAAGCCGCTGAAGGCGAAACAGGTGAACTGTGCTTTGACAATCCATATGTGCGCGGTTATATAAATTTGCCCGACGAAACGGAAAAAGCTTTTGTGAACGGTGTTTATCATACAGGCGACCTTGCGCGTTTAGATGAAAACGGCAATTATGTTCTGCTCGGGCGCTCGGGTGATATGATAAAAATCAACGGCAACCGCATTGAGCCTGCCGAGATAGAAGCCTCTGTTAAGCAGGTACTCGGAATCGACTGGGCGGCGGCACGAGGCTTTGAAGAAAACGGAAAAAGCTATCTTTGTGCTTACTACACCGCCGATATTGATGTTGACGGCAGCAAAATGCGAGAGAAGCTTTCAAAGCGACTTCCGTATTATATGATTCCTTCTTATTATATCAAAATTGACGAAGTACCGCTAAAGCCAAACGGAAAAATGGATAGAAACGCATTGCCAAAACCCGATACTTCAAACTTTTATACCGACTACGTTGAGCCCGAAAACGAGGTTCAGAAAAAACTATGCGACGCTATGGCAGAAGTGCTTAAGCTTGAGCGAATCGGCATCAACGATGATTTTTATGAGCTTGGCGGCGACTCACTCGCTTCAATTAAAGTTATTACCGAAAGCGAATTGCCCGGCCTTAACGCAAGCGAAATCTTCCGTGGAAGAACACCGAAGAATATTGCGGTGCTTTATGAGGAAAATCACGCAAATGACGACGGCGAATCCCCTGAAATAAAGAATGCACGCGCAATGAAAACGGAGCATCCGCTTACAGCCGAGCAGCTTTATATGGTGGACTATCAGCTTTACACGCCGAAATCCACAATGTATAACCTGTTTACCATGATGAAGGTTGACAAAGAAATGTTTGATTTGCAAAAGATGGCTGACGCAATGCACACAGCTATCCGCAATCACTCCGCATTGCTTACCACCTTCCGCTTTAATGATGACGGCGAAATTGTGCAGCGCTATGCGCCCGATGTATTAAGCGGAATTCATGTCGAAAAATTAAGTGAGTTTGAGTTTAACAATATAAAGGATATGTTGGTGCAGCCTTTCAAAATTATCGGCGGATGTCTGCATCGCTGCCGTATATTTGAAACCGAAAAGAGCGGTTACATCTTCTTTGATGTGCACCACACGGTTTTTGACGGCACTTCTATGAAGGTATTTATGCAAAATGTCGGCAAGGCGTATATGGGCATGCAGCTTGATCCGGATCTGTATTATCTTATCCTGCAAAACCGCGAGGATGAATCAAAAACGGACTTCTATGAGGATAGCAAGCGCTACTTTGAAGATCAATTAGAGGGCGTCGAGTGGTGCAGCTACCCTAAAACCGACCACGAATCGCGCGAAAACGAAATGGGCGAACTGTTTGCGCCTATCGGAATTGAACAGGCACAGATGCGAGCAATGGAGCGCCACTATCGCATAAGCCGCAATGAGTTTTTTATTACAGTCGCAGCGCTTGCCGTTTCTATATATAATAAAGAGGACAACATAAAGTTGTCTTGGATTTACAACGGACGCGAGGACATGCTCGCCATGAATTCTGTGGGCCTGTTGTTCCGCGACCTACCGGTAGGACTTCGCCTTGAGGATGATGTTACATTACGTGAACTGTTTGCCGAAGTTCACACTCAGGTGCAAAAGGGAATCGAGCACAGCTGTTATCCATATGTTGACATCCATAATCAGGCAGGCGGAACTGAAGCGGCGTATTTGCTGTATCAGCAGGATATCCGCGACACGGGCGGCTTTGAGGGCATGGATATCGAAACAATTGACATCCGCCAAAATCAGGCTGCTTCACAGACGATTCTTGATATGGAAATTCTCGACGGTTCCGATGGTCTTGTGCTGATGATCGATTACATGGCAAGCCTGTATGATGACGATAGTATGGAAAACTTCAAGGATATTTTCATTAAAGTCGCGCAGGGCTTGGTATCGCACAACTCACAGACTGATGTAACCGTAGGCGAGCTGCGAAAAGCATACAGCAACAGAAAAACATTCTTTGAAACCGTTAAAGGCGTATTTAGGAGAAAAAGATGACAGAAGAAGCTATTACCAGAATCCGTGAAAGCTACGGTGAAAACCGGGTAATCACCGGAGAATATGAAGATAATCTTTCGGCAAAATGCTCAAACGGTGTTTTTGTCGGCGCAAAATCAGGAAATGTTGCAGCCTTCCGAGGAATACCATTTGCAAAGCCTCCGGTAGGTGAGCTGAGATGGAAGCCGCCTGTACCTGCCCAAGACAGCTGTGTAGTCAAAGAGGCATATTATAACGGCAAAAGCCCCATACAGACCGAATGGTCGACGGAGCAGGCTTCATTTTACCCTTGCGGAGAGGACTGCCTGTATTTAAATGTTTGGAAGAACCTCACGGACACGACCGAAAATAAACCGGTTATGGTATTCTTCCACGGAGGCTCATACGGCTGGGGCGGAACTGCGGATCCTATGTATGACGGAAAAAACCTTGTCAGCAAACAATCCGACATTATTTTGGTAACGGTAGCTTATCGCGTCGGAATAATGGGCTTTGTCGATTTATCTTATTTTGAAGGCGGCGAGGAATATCCCTACGCTCCAAATCTCGGCTTGCTCGACCAGATCGAAGCGCTGCGCTGGGTTCAGAAAAATATCACAGCATTTGGCGGTGATCCCGATAACGTCACGATTTTCGGCGAATCCGCGGGAGGCGGAAGTGTATCGCTTTTGCCGATTATTCCTTTAGCTAAAGGGCTTTTCCGCCGCGTGATTGCCGAAAGCGGCTCTGTTGCGCTCACCTTCTCAAAGGAGGAGTGTCGAGAGTTTTCAAGACGTCTGATGCGCGAAAGCAAAGCTAAATCAGTTGATGAACTTTTGATGTTAAGCGAAGACGATCTCAATATAATTAACGTAAAGCTCAACCAGTATAACAATTTTCCTCAGCGCGATGGCATAATTGTTCCGCTCAATCCGTATTTGCCTTACGAAAAAGGCGAGACTGCTGATGTGGACATGATAATCGGCACAAATTCTCACGAGATGAACTACTGGATAGGTGAAATAGGCGGTATCATTCCGTTCCGTTTCAGTATTCCCGTAAAGTTTGAAAACGATTTAAAAAAGCTTCCTTCCGATGATAAAAAACGTATAAAGACCTTTATGGCATCAATGAAAGGCCACAGCATGTGGAAAATGGCACGTTTTTATGACGAGATGATGTTCCGCCTGCCCGCGATTGAGCAGGCTCAGTGGCATAACGCAAATGGGGGAAAAGCCTATATGTATTACTGGACTGTTCCTTCTACGCTTCCAATGAGAAAGGCGTGCCACGCGGTTGAACTTGCCTATGTATTCGGTAATTTGGAGGAAACTATCTATACTGGAGAAATCGCCGACGAAACGCTGTCAGATACAGTGATTCAGATGTGGACTAATTTTGCCCGTACGGGTGATCCGTCTTTGAATAATCTGGTATGGGAAGCTTATGACAGCAAACAGCGCGCGACGATGGTGATTTCTGACGAGCCGCATGTTGAGCACGATGTACTTGAAGACCGCAGAAAGCTGCTGTTCCCGCTTTTGAAGCATCAAATCAATCCGTCTTACGCAACACTTGATTATAATGTCCCGTTTGTCAGAAAGGCTATAGCCGGAAGTGTTGCGCTTGCAGCCGGAATTGCGGGCGCTGCGCTGCTCACATACAAACTGATAAACAAAAAATCAACCGATTCATAAACTGAATTAAAGTTAACAAAAAAGGAGTGGTAAGACATGAAGTTTATAAAAAGCAGAGCCGCAACATATATATCGCTGACTGTTTTGCTGCTTTCTTTTGTCAGTATAATTCTCGCGTTAGTTATAAGCTCGGGCAGACAGCCTTTATTTGAATCAATGAATCCTCACAAGGTGTCTATCAACGGAAAATACTCGATTGACGGCGGCGAATGGATGGATACCCTTCCCGACGAAATGCTCCACACCCGTTTTAAGAATGTTACGGTCAAAGGGTATCTCTCAAAAGAGGTTAACAACAATGAGCAGCTGGTTATTTTTTCGGAAAATATCAATTACAAGCTCGAATGCAACGGCATATTGATTGAAAATAACAAGGAAAACAGTATTTCTCCCGGCAATGATATTGTTGATGTGCCTGTTTCTAAGTTTTCTAAAGGTGATTCTGCCAACGCCGAGATAAAGCTTACGATGGATTATCCCTATACTATGTTTTCAAATGCCGATTTGTCGGATTTCTTCCGGATGTATATTACCGACTCATCAGGCGTTTATGATCTTTTAATAGAGGCAAGGCTGCCGATAATTCTCTTCTGCCTTACAATTTGCTTCTTCGGATTGTTCGTCTTCCCGATTGCCGGAAGCGTTATCGGCGGCATTAACATACGGTACTTGGCGTTTTCGGCGCTGTGTTTCTTTACGGGTTTTCATTTGCTTATTCAGGCATTGTCGCCGTTTTTGCCGCTTTGGATCGATAATCCCGTTTTATGCATGTCAATTACCGAATCTACAACTCACATGTTCGGAATATGCGCGCTGATTTTTATTAAGGTGCTGTTTGCAGATGATAAACATAAAAAAATAGGAAATATTATTATTCTGACTTTTTCCGTTTTTATAATTACTTTATTTGTGCTAAGCTTAACGGGTGTTTGCGATTTATATGCCAGCAATCCTTACGCGCAGTTATTATTCTCTATTTGCGCTGCCGTATTAACGATATGTATGTTCGGGGAGTTTAAGATAAACCGAGAAGCGAAACACGCGATTTTCACACTGATTCCGCTTGCAGTCGCGCTCCTTTTTGACACGGTAAACATGTATATCTGTTTTTCGGATGTTATGATTTTTGAGTTCGGAGCGGCGATTACACTTATTTATCAGATAGTAGTTTTGATATTTGATTTGCGAAAACAATATAAAGATACGATTCGCTATCAACAAATGCAGCGTGAACTGGCGGAATCGCGTGTAGATATTATGGTAAGTCAGATACAGCCTCATTTTCTATATAATTCGCTGACCTCGATCGCTATGCTGTGTACGATCGACCCCGAAACCGCGCAGGAGGCAACGGTTACTTTCGCTGATTACCTTCGCGGAAATATGGATTCATTAAAGCAGAAGGAGCCTGTGCCTTTCTCTAAAGAACTTGAGCACCTGAAAAAGTATCTGTATATCGAAAAGTTGAGGTTCGGAAAAAAGCTGAATGTTGTATATGATATTCAAACCGAAAGCTTTGTACTGCCTCAGCTTTCAATTCAGCCTTTAGCAGAAAACGCCGTAAAACACGGAATCAGCAAGAAGCGCGGCGGAGGTACGCTTACAATCTCAACGCGTGAAACCGATAACGCATTTCAGGTTATTGTATCCGATGACGGAAAGGGTTTTGATGTCAACGAGGTTAAAAACGACGGCAGGTCGCATATTGGAATGGATAATGTGCACATGCGCCTTAAAGAAATGTGCGGCGGTGAGGTCGAAATATCAAGTAAAATAGACGAGGGTACTGTTGCTACGGTTACTCTGCCCAAGGAGGGACAAAAACGTGAGAATACTTTGTGTTGATGATGAACCTCTTGCTCTGCAAATGCTGGAGCTTTCAATAAAAAAGGCTAAGCCGGATGCAGAGGTGCTAGGTTTTGACGAACCTGAAGACTTGCTTGCCGAAGCTGAAAAAAACAGCTGTGACATCGCTTTCCTTGACATTCATATGAGTGAGATGGATGGGGTAGAGGCAGCAAAGCGCCTTAAGGAGATAAACCCAAAGATGAACATAATCTTTGTTACCGGGTTCAGTGAGTACACGGGCGACGCTATGCGGCTGCACGCCAGCGGTTATATAATGAAGCCCGTCACAAAGGAGAAAGTCGCGGCGGAGCTTGATGATCTAAGATTCCCGATAATACCTAAATCAAATGCCTTGCTAAAAGTACAGTGCTTTGGCAATTTTGACGTTTTTACACCAGACGGAAAACCACTTCGATTTGAGAGAAGCAAATCAAAAGAGGTTTTTGCTTATTTGGTTCACCGCAAAGGCAGCTCTTGCACGAAAAAAGAGATTGCCGCTGTGCTTTTTGAGGACATGCCATATGACGCCAAGCAGCAGATGTATATGCAGAAAATCATGTCATCGCTTATGAAAAGCCTGAAAGCAGCAGGAGTTGAAAAGGTTATTCGCAAATCCTATAATAATATTTCTGTGGATCCCGAGCTGCTTGACTGCGACTATTACCGTTTTCAGGAGCTGGATGCGGGCGCGGTCAACGCATATCAGTGCGAGTATATGAGCCAGTATTATTGGGCAGATTTTATGTATGATGATTTCAGCGACGACTATTAGACTACAAAAAAAGAGCCTGACAAACGTCAAGCTCATATATAAAATTACAGATTAGTCAGATATGATTCCGGCTAACCGGTAATGCCTTTAAAATTCAAGTCATGATTAGTTTTCTATACGTAATGTCCTTTCTGTTTTTCGCATTTTATTTGCTTGTGTTTTTTTGAGGTTCGTTTGCGGTATAAGTCGATGTTTTTTTATTGTTGCCGTTGATACGGTTGCTGCTCCAGCAGCAATAATTAAAGCCAGTAATGTTTTCACACTATTCACCTCTCTGTTTGATATCATGACTGTAATTGAAGTATAACAAACTATAAAGGACAAGAACGGGACAAAAATACATTCTTTTTTAAAAAAGGAGTTTTTTATGAAAAAAATAAAAAAATTTACAGCATTTATTCTTGCGGCTGTGCTGATATTCACTCTGACATCCTGCAATAGTAATAGCAGCAGTTCATCGGAAGCGATAAAGGCGGATGAGGTAACCGCTCCTTTTAATTCACGCGCAGACGAAACGCTTGTTCCGGAAACGGGGATAGGAACCAAAACACTTGTAGCCTATTTTTCCGCGACAGGCAATACAAAAAGCGTTGCCGAAAAAATAGCGGCTATTATCGGTGCGGATCTATATGAGATAACTCCTGCCGAACCTTATTCGGATGATGATTTAAACTATAATGATGAAAACAGCCGTGCTTCAAAAGAGCAAAAAGACAAAAACGTCCGTCCCGAAATAGCCGGTGAGGAGCTGAATATTTCGGATTACGCTATAATCTACCTCGGATATCCGATTTGGTTCGGACAGGCTCCCAGAATTATGAATACTTTTATTGAAAGCCATAGTTTTGAAAACAGGATTATTTTCCCGTTCTGTACATCCGCAAGCAGCGGAATAGGGGAGAGCGCAAATGATTTAAAGTCCTCCGCAAAAACAGGCAACTGGATGGATGGAATGCGGTTTAGTTCCGACGCTACAGAAGAACAAATACAAAGCTGGATAAACGGCAGTAATTTATAAAAAAGCAGACAGGCAGCAGTAATAAGCTGTCTGTCTGTTCGTTTAAGAAATTTTGATTATTTCATCAAGCAGTCTGTCTGCCGCTTCCTCTTTTGACAAAAGAGGAAGATCAATTGTTTCATCTTGCTTAATGAGAGTTAAATGATTGGTGTCTGTGCCGAAGCCCGAGCCTTTATCTCTGAGCGAGTTTGCGGCAATAATATCGGCGTTTTTCTTTTGCAGCTTTTTGCGAGAGTTATTCAGCAAATCCTGAGTTTCCATTGAGAATCCGCAAATAATCTGTCCGCTTTGTTTGTGCTCGCCAAGCCACTGCAAAATATCGGTTGTGCGTTTAAGCTTTATCTCGGGCGCTTCGCCGTCGGATTTTTTCATCTTTTCCGTCTGAGTTTCGGCGGGAGTGTAGTCGGCAACCGCAGCGGTTTTGATTACGATATCGCTGCTTTCAAACCTCTGCTTAACAGCTTCAAACATCTCACGGGCACTTACAACATTAACAACCTCAACAAACGGTGGGGGAGCGATGCTTACAGGTCCGCTGATAAGAGTAACATCTGCGCCTCTCAGCATTGCCTGACGCGCAACGGCATAACCCATTTTTCCTGTTGAGTGGTTTGATATAAAACGCACGGGATCAATACACTCTCTTGTAGGACCGGCGGTCACGAGCACCTTTTTGCCGGATAAATCCTTTTCCTTTGCAACAGCGTGTAAAATAAAATCGAGAAGCACCTGCTCGCTCGGCATTTTACCTTTTCCCGTATATCCGCAGGCAAGATATCCTTCGGCGGGCGGGATTACTGTTACGCCGTAGCTTTCAAGTTTTTCGATATTATCCTGCACAACTTGGTTGGTAAACATATTTACATTCATCGCCGGAGAAACAATAACAGGGCATTTTACGGCAAGGTATGTAGTGCTGAGCATGTCGTCGGCAATGCCGTGAGCCATTTTAGCGATTATATTTGCCGACGCCGGAGCTACCATAAGCACGTCAGCTCGGTCGGCAATCGACACATGAGCAACGTCAAAAGAAAAGCTCCTGTCAAATGTATCGACCATGCACTTGTTATGAGTAAGCGTCTCAAAAGCGATAGGATTGATAAAGTTTGTCGCGTTTTTTGTCATTAAGACGTGGACATCGGCGTGAAGCTTTACAAGGCTGCTTGCAAGATTCGCAATTTTATACGCCGCAATGCTGCCTGTAACGCCGAGTACAACGGTTTTTCCTTTTAACATGCTGACCTCACATATCCTTTAATAAACCGTGCTTTTCGTAGCTTGTAACTCTTGAAATCTTATTGTTTGAATCAACAAAGACTACCTTCGGTTTATGAGCTTTTGCTTCATCCGATTCAAGTTGAGCGTAGCACATTATTATGATTGTATCTCCGACTGATACCTGACGGGCGGCTGCTCCGTTGAGGCAAACCATTCCGCTGCCGCGTTTACCTGCGATAACATAGGTTTCAAAGCGGCATCCGTTGTTTATATTAGCTATCTGTACCTTTTCGTATTCGTAAATACCCGAGGCTTCCATAAGCTTCTCGTCAATTGTGATACTGCCCACATAGTTAAGCTCAGCTTGAGTTACTGTTGCGCGGTGGATTTTACTTTTTAACATTGTAATTGTCATATTAGTCCCTCATTGCGCAATAAAGTTATCAATAAGCCTTGTTTTGCCTATGTAAACCGCAATTGCAACCAAAACAGGCTTGCTTAAGTTGCGTGTGATTTCTATTGTGTCCCACTCGACCATTTCTACATAGTCAATTTTTGCAAGCGGCTCAGATTTAATAATTGATTTCATTGCTTCAATTACTTTTTCGCCGTCCTTTTCGCCGCTTTGTACCATGCGCTCGCCCTCAAAAATCGCTTTGCTTAATACGAGCGCCGCTTTGCGTTCTTCGGCGGAAAGGTAGGTGTTGCGGGAGCTTTTTGCAAGACCGTCAGCCTCGCGGATAATAGGGCAGCCTACAATTTCAAGGTTCATATTAAGGTCGCGCACCATTCTTCTTATTACCGCAAGCTGCTGGGCATCCTTTTGACCGAAATACGCTCTGTCGGGCATTGCAATATTAAACAGCTTGTTAACAACCGTGCAAACGCCTCTGAAATGTGTGGGACGGCTTTTGCCGCACAACTCTTTTGTTACGCCTGTCATATCTACAAAAGTAGTGAAATTATCAGCGTACATTTCCTCCGGCTCAGGGTTGAAAACCATATCGGCTCCTGTAGCTTCACAAAGGGCGCAGTCGGCTTTTAAGTCACGGGGATAACTCTCTAAATCTTCGTTGGGTGCAAATTGAATCGGGTTTACAAAAACGCTCACAACGACTCTGTCATTTTCGGCAACTGCTCTTTTTATCAGGCTTTGGTGTCCTTCGTGAAGATAACCCATAGTGGGTACCAAGCCCACGCTCAGTCCCCGGGCTTTCCATTCTTTGACCTGCGATTTGACCTCATTAACGGTTTTTGCTAATATAATACTCATTTTACCCTCCGGATCACTTAAGCTTTTCAATTATTTCGTCGTTTATTGCGTAGCAGTTTTCCTCCGCGGGAAAAGCTCCGCTGTTGACTTCTTCTATATACTGTCTGAACGCGGCTGTCATTACCTCGCCGATGTTCGCGAATTTTTTTACGAATTTAGGAGTAAAGTCGGAATACATGCCGAGCATGTCCTGATAAACAAGCACCTGACCGTCACAGTCGGCGCTTGCCCCGATTCCGATCGTGGGAATTGAAAGCTCTTTTGTGATATAGCCAGCAAGCTTCGCAGGAATTCCCTCAAGCACAACAGCAAAAGCACCTGCCAGCTCAATGGCGCGAGCGTCGTTAAGTATCTTCTGCGCTGCTTCTTCGGTTTTCCCCTGAACCTTATGACCGCCAAAAGCGTTGATTGACTGCGGAGTCAATCCGATATGCGCAACAACGGGAATGCCGGCTGCTGTGATCGCCTTGATTTGTTCTGTTACCTCAATGCCGCCCTCGAGCTTAACGGCGTTCGCTCTGCCTTCCTTCATTAGTTTGCCTGCGTTTACCACCGCGTCATACACACTTGTCTGATATGACATAAACGGCATGTCGATTACTACCAAAGCGTTCTTAGCGCCTCTGGCAACAGCGGCACCGTGGTGAATCATGTCCTCCATGGTGACCGATACCGTGTCCTCATAACCAAGCATTACATTACCCAGTGAATCTCCAACCAGTATTGAGTTGACGCCCGCAGCGTCAATCAGCTTAGCAGTGGAGTAGTCATAAGCGGTGAGCATCGTCAGCTTTGTTCCGCTTTCCTTTGCTTGTTTAAATGTTAAAACCGTGTTCTTCATTTTGACTCCTTTACAACACATATTTCACATTATCTGTCGGATGTAAAATCTTTGCAGGTATAGCTTCCGTGCGGAATACTATCCAAAAGAATTATACCATATTTTGCAGGGGTGTCAATGAAGAATTACCGGTATTCTTACCGCTGACTAAATGATTATACAAAGCTTATAAATTTTAAGATGTACGCGGCGTATGTTAGTTACTTTTTATTACTCATTACTAAAGAAACAACCGATTAGTTCAATTCGAGCTAACCGGCTTTTTATCATTCGGATTCCAAAAAGACGACATCCTTTTGTTTAAATTTGTAAAGATATATGACAAGACATAGGTGAAGCTGTAAATGAAGAAACCGAAGTACACTATATACCATATTGAACGAGTCCTGAAATCAAGAAATGAATAGGGGATTTTATCCTGAGGCATAGTCCCTGTAAGGATAAGCGTAATTACAATAGAGGCGTAAATCGTAATAAGCCAGGCGCAGTTAAGTCTTAGAAGTGGATGCATGGTTTCTCTTGGGCTTCGGTTCAGAAGAAAAGAAACAATAGATAGTATCGGGATTATAACATGCATATTAAACGATTCATAGCTTAGAATATTGGGGCTGTCCGGAACTGCAGGAAAAAACGACATCGCAATAACTACCGCTATTATGCTTTCTGTTACTGCGGATGATAACCTGAAATAATAAAGCCTGTCTGCAATTGAGTATTTCCCTGATTTTGCTTCGATGATTGAAACAATAAGAATCATAAAAGCAATAATTGAAGTGAATACTGTTCCGTTAACTGTCATGTAGCGAAACTCAAACAAAAAGTTTTCCGGTGCTTTTACATATGCGGATACAATTATTGAGCTGATCCCTAAAATCAGAATGAGCGAAGAAATAACAAGATTCAATATAATATTCAGTCGGTGACGGCTGTTCACGCGCAACATCTCCTTTTTAATGCCTAATCTAATGATTGACAAATCAAATTAAGATATTCAGCCCGTGCAATTATTCACAGATTTTCAAGTTTACAGTTTTTCCGTTTTATGGTATAATAAATTAACTGATTTACGCATTTTCCGTTTATTTAAAAAGGTGATTTCGTGAAAAAATTATCAATCGGCATTTTAGCTCATGTGGATTCAGGAAAAACAACGCTTACCGAAGCAATGATGTACTGTTCGGGCAATATCAGTAAACTCGGCAGGGTTGACCATAAAGATTCCTTTCTTGACACATATTTTCTTGAGCGCGACAGGGGCATTACTATTTTTTCAAAGCAGGCTGTATTAAAAAATAATGACGCCATTTTCTATTTGCTTGACACTCCGGGACATGTGGATTTTTCCGCTGAAACCGAAAGGACATTACAGGTTTTGGATTACGCGGTAATGGTTGTAAGCGGTACGGACGGCGTGCAGAGCCACACTATTACTTTATGGAAACTGCTTCAAAAATACGGCGTTCCTTGCTTCTTGTTCGTTAACAAGATGGATTTGCCCGGAGCTGACCGCACAGCGGTGCTGAATGAGATTAAAGTAAAGCTCAGCGACTGCTGCGTCGATTTTTCCGATACATCAAATGACGAGTTTTTTGAATGCGTTGCGCTCTGTGATGAGGAGCTTTTGTCAAAATACGAAGAGAATAATATCGTTGATTTTGATATAATTGAAGCAATTGCCGACCAAAAGGTGTTTCCCGTTTTGTACGGTTCGGCACTAAGACTTTCTGGAATAAATGAATTTTTATATACGCTTGAAAAATATACGCAATCTCCGAATTATAGCGATGATTTTTCCGCCAGAGTATTTAAAATTTCTGAGGATCCGCAGGGCAACAGACTCACTTTTATGAAAATAACGGGCGGAAAGCTTAAGGTTAAGGACGTTTTAAACAGTCCCGACAACACAAACGACGAAAAGATAAACCAAATTCGTGTATATTCGGGTGAAAAGTTCACTTCAATCCAAGAAGCTGATGCAGGTACGGTTTGTGCGGTAACGGGAATAAGCTTTACTCATGCAGGCGATGGATTAGGTATAGAGCAAAAGGCAGCTTTGCCTATTTTGGAACCTGTACTGACTTATACCGTAATACTGCCTGAAAATGTTGACGCTCATACCGCATTATCAAAAATTAGGATCCTTGAAGCGGAGGACCCTCAGCTTAATGTCATGTGGAATGAACTGCATGGTGAAATTCAGGTACAGTTAATGGGGGAGATTCAGCTTGAGGTTCTCGGCAGCCTGATTTCCGACCGATTTGGGTTCAATGTAACCTTTGGAAAGGGCAGAATAATCTACAAGGAAACTATACAAGATACCGTTGAAGGCGTAGGACATTTTGAACCGCTGCGCCACTATGCTGAGGTTCATCTGATTCTTAAGCCCGCTAAACGTGACAGCGGTCTTGTTTTCAATACCTGCTGTAAGGAAGATTTACTCGATAAAAACTGGCAGCGCCTTATTATTACACACCTTTATGAAAAGACACACCTCGGTGTGCTGACAGGCTCGCCAATCACAGATATGGAAATAACCTTAGCAGCAGGTAAAGCACATCCAAAGCATACCGAGGGCGGCGATTTTCGCCAGGCAACTTACCGTGCGGTAAGGCAAGGTCTGCGCGAGGCAAAAAGCGTCTTGCTTGAACCGGTATATGATTTCACTCTGGAAGTGCCTTCGGACGCGCTTGGCAGAGCAATGAACGATATTCAGCGCATGAGCGGAAGCTTTGACCAGCCTCATCAGCTCGGCGATTTTTGCGTGCTCACGGGTATTGCGCCTGTTTCAGAGATGCAGGATTATTCCCGCGAGCTTGTTCAATATACCCACGGCAAGGGCAGACTTTCACTTTCTTTAAAAGGATATGAGCCATGCCATAATGCCGATGAGGTTATTAAAAGCATTGCATATGATCCCGACGCCGACGTGCTGAACCCCTGTGATTCGATTTTTTGTTCTCACGGTGCGGGGCATAATGTAAAATGGAATGAAGTAAAGCAGCGAATGCATCTTTCAAGTGTGATTACTGCGCCAAAAGCCGATTTGTTTCAAAACGACAGTAAAAGTTACTTTGCAAAACGCCGTACACAGGATGATATATTTGCCCTCGACAAAGAGCTTATGAGTATTTTTGAGCAAACATACGGTTCCGTTCAAAAGCGCAAGAACCCTCCCCAAAAACGCGTTTTTAAAGCTCTCGATGAACAACAGCGAACCGTAAAAAAGAGTAATGCGCCTAAATACGACGGCGAGGAATATTTGCTTGTAGACGGATATAATGTGATTTTTGCGTGGAATAAGCTAAAAAACATGGCCTTTGACGGCGCAAGAGAAGCACTAATAAATATTCTGTGCAACTATCAAGGCTTCAAAAAATGCGAGCTGATTGTTGTGTTTGACGCTTACAAAGTCAAAGGTAATAACAGGGAAATCGAACGCGTAAATAATATAAGCGTTGTATATACTAAAGAAGCTGAGACCGCAGATATGTATATCGAGAAAACCGCTCACAAACTCGCTAAAAAACATAAAGTAAGAGTTGTTACATCAGACGGAATGGAACAGCTTATTATTCTCGGCAACGGTGCGCTGCGCGTTTCTTCACGTGCTTTTTATGATGAGGTCAGGGCTGCGGAAGAGGAAATCAGGCGGATTATTGAGGAGGAATCCCAAAAGTGAATTTGCACGATAATATTATGTAAAAATGATATATAAAGGCTTTAATTCGGTTTTTCTATCGGCGGTTTTTATATTGACTTAAATTTCATTTGTTGTATAATAATAGTATAAAATTGGATATAATGTCGATATATATTCTTTGCCCATACGGGCAAAACAGTTGAATGGAGAATAATATGACAAAACTAAAAAAAGCGTTGCTCAGCAAATCGCTTTTCAGGCAGTGCTATATAATTTGTCTTTTTGCGTGCAATATTTCCTATGTGCATTATATTGCGTACGGCGTTCTGGCTTTAATGGTAATATGGGGTTCGTTCTTGGTGGTTTATAATGAAATCACCCGAAGAGTATCGCTCAGAACCCGCTACGGTTTTTGGCTGCTTGCGCTTATCGCGTGTTCGGTCATTACAATGTTTATTCATTTGCTGCATAACTTCCTTTTTAACTTTGTAATGATTTTGCACCTTGCAATCTGCTTTTTTATTTATTATTCAATACATACCGAGAAAAACCTTAACTTTCAGCACGAGCTGTTTAACACGGCGAGGATAATAATTTTTTCTACAACAATTTTGGGGTTCTTCGGACTGGCGTGCCTAATACTCGGAATCCAGTTTGAGTTTATGTCCGTTAAATTCATTGTTTATGAAAACAGGTTTACCGGTTTGTTTGTCAACCCGAATCAGCTTGGGTTTATAACGGTAGTTGCGCTCTTGTGTTGCCATTTGATGATAAAGAAGGATTTTGTCACAGGCTCGGGATGCAGGCGAATCAGCCGCTTGTGGATTGCCGCCTGCCTTGCGATAAACAGCATTTCACTTTTGCTCAGCGACTCTAACGGAGCAACTATCCTGCTTATAGGTTACGCGTTCTTCTTCTTTATTTATAAGCTTTTCGGTACAGAGAGCTCGTTCAGCGCAAAACAAATCATAGTTCGCTCACTCTCGTGTCTTCTTGCGGGAATGGTTATTGTATCGTCGGTTTTTCTGCTGAGAACAGTTTGCCAGCTCGGTATTGCTCAGATGATAAGGAATAATCAAAGTATCAGCACTGCTGTAGATATCAATCCTGACGATAAATCTCAGGTTGTAACATTTGAGCATGAGAACCCTAATCTTGATTCGGGACGCTTTACGCTCTGGTATCAGGGCGGAGAAATGTTTATTAAACGTCCTGTATTCGGAATCGGAAAAGGTAATATAGATTATTACGGAAAAGAAATGTTTGAGGACGGCGTCAAGTTCTCAAAGAAATACGGTGATTTGGCTCCATTCCTTGTCGATTTCCATAACGGTTATCTGACAATACTTGTATGTTCCGGTATTACAGGATTTGCTTTCTTCTGTATTTTCATTCTTAAATTCTTTGCCAAAACAACAAAGCATGTTCTGAGAGATGAAAGCCTGCATCAAAGCGCTTTCCCGTGCTTATTTTCGTTCATTTCAGCCTACATGATTTACTCGTTGATTGAAGTGACGCTTTTATTTAATCTTATGTTTACTGTTGTTTTCTTCTGGATGATATTAGGTTATACATCATGCTTCCTTACTAAAAATGTTCCCGATCATCCGATTGACCACATTACATTATTCGGCAAAAAATTCAGAAGAACACTTTTCTAAGAGAGGTAATAGTGTGAAAACAATTCCAACTCAGCGATAGAAAAAAAGGGCGCAGCAAAGCAAGCCCTCCGCCTAGAGAGGAAAAATCAACTTGCCAATGGCTGAAGA
>ONMK01000024.1 GCA_900318905.1 uncultured Eubacteriales bacterium
GTGAGTTTCTCTCACTCGTCGCTACGCTCCTCTCTCAAGAAACTCACGACATTCTACTACAAACGTTAAATTTGTTTCAACTTGCTATTGCAATTTGCGTCTTTTATTTTTTTTAACTAAACAGCCAATCCGTATGTATAAATCACTCTCTCCACCTGCCCCTTCGATTCCCAACAAGTCCGCATAAAACCTGTTTGTCGTACGTGCCACATTACGTTTACCATCTGGCCGCCGACAGAACCTGCCTGACGAGATGTGAGGTCGCCGTTGTAGCCCTGCTTGAGGTTAACGCCTACTTCGTTTGCGCACTCCATCTTAAAACGGTTCATGGCTTCCTTTGCCTCAGGTACGTTAATCTGATTGCTGTTATTTCTTGACATAAATGTTTTTCTCCTTGTTATCTATATTAAGCGGCGGTTTGCCTTCGCATTTTATCGCCGCAATAGTATTGTTAGGAGTAAATTCATTTTTATTGCTTGAAAATTTTGTTATTTTATATTTTCAGTAAATAAGGCTGTGACTCAAATGAATCACAGCCTTATATTATTGTTTAAGCTACCGATTATCAGACGTCGGTCAGTTTAAGGTTCTTTACCTTTCTCGTGCCGAACGCATTGATTGCGATGGAGAACGCCGCTGTAATCGCAGCGCTAATCAGCCATCCTAAGAAGAACGGTGTTCTGACAAACTGGGCGTGCGGCATTTCGATAAACCTGATTACGATATAGCCCATCAAAGCGCCTACGCCGATACCGAGCAGAATTCCGATTATCGAGGTGATAATTGTTTCGGTGTTCAGGTACCTCTTGACCTCTTTGACGGTGAAGCCGTTGATACGCATAATCGTCAGCTCGCGCGTCTTTTGGTTTACGTACATCTTCGTGATATTTAGAAGAATAAAGTATGCCATCAGACCTGCTATTACAAGCAGAAGGATTGCCACCTTGTTGAATACGTTTGTAACAAGCTCAAGCTTTCCTTTGTCCTCGGTTGCAGGAGAAAGGCTCTCGAAGCCCTTTACCTTATCGAGCTTTTCAACCAGCTTTTCCTTATCGGCTCCGTTTAGGAACAGGAAATATGTGTTCATCTCGGGCTTTTCGCCAAAGTACTTTTCATAGGACGCTTCGTTCATAATCATATTGCGGCCCATATAGTTGTTGAACACGCCTGCAACTTTTACATTATTCGGCGCCATGGTGCTGTCGTAGATAATGATTTCGTCGCCCTGGTTCTTGCCCGAGGTCTCGGTGGTTCTGCACTGGATGAACACGCCGTCCGAATCTGTCGGAAGCTTACTGTCCTCTTTCCAAGTCTTAAAGTTATAGAACTCAGAGAGCGCTTCCATATCGCCGCAAATCAGGTCGGTGTACTCTACGTCGCTGCCTGCCTTGAACGCGCGCAATCCGCTCTGCGCCTTAACCCAGGTCGCGCCTGAATCGTTAAGGATTGTTTCAATCTCTTTCTCGGCATTTTCGGATGTGCCGGAGTTAAAGGTCAGCCTTTCATCATATTTTACGATTTCGCCGTACTGCTTGTCACCGACGCTGCTTACACTGCCGCGCAGGGTAAAGCCGATTACCAGAAGCGCACAGCATCCGGCTACGCTGACGGTCGTAACGATAACACGCGCAAGGTCGGAGCGCATATTGCGGAAAATAAGCCTTGAATACAGGCTGCCGCCGCTCTTGGATTTTTTGGATTCTTTCCACGCCTTCGGCTGTTTTTCCCTCATCAAATCCATCGCGGTTGAACGCATCAAACCAAGGCAGGAGATTGTTACCGCAACTATGGCAAGTACAATCGCCAGACCTACGGCGAGCACGGAAGTGCCAACCAGAATTCCTGCCGGGATTGCCCCGATTACATACATATTACTGTAAGAATTGAGCACCACGCCCTGGATAACAAAGTAACCTGCGAGGATACCGATTAACGCGCCGGCGATGGTCGCGCTGATTCCAAAGACAAGATATTTTCCCAAAATTTCGCTGTTAAAAAAGCCGAGCGCCTTTGTCGTGCCGACCAGCCTTCTCTGCTCGTCCACAATTCGCTTGATTGTCGTGTAAATAACGAGAGCCGCGATGACAACAAAGAACAGCGAGAAGGTGACGCTCAGGTTGGATATGCTCTTTGCCGAAAGCGAAAGGTGCATATATCCGCCGTTAGAGCCAACATCAAAAACAAACCAGCTGCAGTCCTTGATATCAGCGAGAGCCTTTTTGGCGTCGTCAAGCTTTTGAACATTCTTATTATATTCTGCTAAGCCGTTGTTGTATTCTTTCTCTTTATCGGCAAGGGTATTTTTACCGTTTTCGAGCTCTTTAACGCCGTTATCATATTTTTCCTTATTTTCATTGTACTTTGCGACTCCGTCGTCATACTGACTTTTGCCGCTGTTATATTCTGCGAGGCCGGACTCATACTGCGCCAAGCCCGAGTAATACTCAGCCGCGCCTGCGTCATACTTCGCTTTGCCTTCCTCGTACTGTGCAACGGCGCTGTCATACTTGGCTTTGCCGGCGTTATACTGCGCCAAAGCGCTGTCGTATTTGGCTTTGCCTGCGTCAAACTGCTGCTTACCTTTGTTGTACTCCGCTAAGCCTTGATTATACAGTTCCTCGGCGGCTGCAACTAGCTCATTATAAGCCTCAATCTCCTCAGGCGTATACTCAGCGAGCTCTTCGGGTGTAACGCTCTTTGCTTCCTTCAGCGCCTGTTCGGCTTCGTCGAAAAATTCCTTTACGGATTTGAGCTCAGCTTCAGCCTCGTCGAGCTTTTGCTTATTAGCGTCGAGCTCGGCTTTTGCCGCGTCAAGCTTCTTTTTGTTTGCGTCGAGCTCGGCTTTTGCGGCGGCAAGCTTTTGATCCGAGGTGTAAAGCTCATTACCTGCCGAGTCAAGCTTATCCTTTGAGCTGCTCAGAGTGTCCTCGGCGCTGTCAAGCTTTGACTTTGAGTTGTCCAGCGTTTCCTTACCGTTGTCAAGCTCGGTTTTAGCATTTTTGAGCTTTTCTTCGTTCTCGCTTATAGTGCTTTTCCCTTTGTCAAGCTCAGTTTTGCCGTTATCAAGCTTTTCTTTTGCTTCGTCGAGCTTTTTCTGACCGTCATTAATCTCTTTTTGATACTTATCCTTGACCTCAGCGGTGCGGAGCGCCGACCTTTCATCGGCAATCCCGTTAAGGCGTTCCCTTGCGGCGTCGGTTTTCTTTTTATACTCGTCGCTGAAACGGTTCAAGCCCTCGGTGGATTTGAGCACGACCTCGGCTCTCATAAAGCAGCCGTCGAGCTGCTCGTCGTCAAAAGCGTTTGGTGCGACCAAAATGTACCTGTTGCCGGGAGCAAAATCGGGCTTTGCGAGATGATCCGGATGCATAGCTATACCCGTGACTTTATATTCCTTACCCTTCAAAAACTTCGGTGTTTCACCCTGTTCATCGCAGGCGGTGACGGTATCTCCGATTTTATAACCGAGTTTTTCCGCGATAGTCTGCTCGAGAGCACATTCATCGGCTTTTTGCGGCAGCGTACCTTCCGCAATCTCGGGTACGTTAATTTTTTCGCTTACGGAAACGACGTTGACGTTCTCGTGAACATCGCCGTTGCTGACCTTTGCGTTCGCAAAATAGATACCTTCGACATCCTTGACGTCATCCGCCGCCTTGAGCGCGTCGATATCTCCGTTTGTCAAAAGCAGCGACGAGGTGACCTCAAAATCCCTGAAGGACGTTCTTTGATAAAAGCTGTCGCCTGCGTTCCTCATCGACTCGGCGGAGTAGCAAATGCCGAGATAGGACGACGCTGCCATTGCCGCGATGAAAACAACGGAAATCCACGAAAGAAGGTTCTTTTTTATGTTTCGCGTTGCGTCCTTAACCTGTGTTTTTTTCATAATGAACCCCTTTCCCGGCTTACCAGATCAAATCTACAGCGTGAAGCGGGTGCATATTTTTCTTTATGGAAGCGATCTTGCCGTTGCGCACTTTTACAACACGGTCCGCCATCTTGGCAATCTCAACGTTATGCGTAACCATCATAACGGTAGTACCCTGCGTCTTGACGATATCCTCGATGGTCTGGAGGACCTCGATACTTGTGGTATAGTCAAGCGCCGCAGTGGGCTCGTCGGCAAGAATAAGCTTTGGCCTTTTTACAATCGCGCGGGCGATTGAAACGCGCTGCTGCTGACCGCCCGACATCTGTCCGGGATAGTTGTTCTCACGCTGCGACATATTAACCTTTGCGAGCGCCTCCTTGGACGACATCGGATTTTCAGCCAGTTCAGCGATGAACTCTACATTTTCAAGCGCCGTCAGGTTGGGCATAAGGTTATACGACTGGAAGATATAGCCGATGTAGTCGCGGCGGTATTTGGTGAGCTCGTCGTCGGAGGGATGGGAGAAATCCTTTCCCTCAATAGTGAGCTCGCCTGTCGTAAGAAAGTCCATTCCGCCGACGATGTTCATCATCGTGGATTTACCGCAGCCCGACTCACCGAGCACAACGATAAACTCGTTTTTGTATACATCGAGGTTAATACCCTTCAAAACCTTCAGCGTGGTATCGCCTGTCTGGAATTCCTTGGTGATATTGCGCAGGGTTGCAAGGATTTCTTTTTTCTCCTCTAAATCGACAATAAGTCCTTTTTCGTCAATCGTGATTGCCGCGAGAGAAGCCATACGCTCGCAAAGCTGCATTTCCTCTTCATCATACAGCGTACCGTCGAGCTTGTTGACAATCTGAACGCAGCCGATAATATCGTGTGTGTTGTTGAGCGGCACACAAATCATCGTCTTGGTGACAAGGTCGTTGTCGTCAAAAACAGTGCCGTCAAAACGGGGATCCGTCGCGGCGTCCTCTACGAACATAGACTTACCTGTCTGCGTAACGATACCTTCAATGCCCAGACCGTTCTCCACGCTGATGTTGGAAATGTCGGCGGGGCCGATATGGAAAACAGGCGACAGTCTGTCGGTCTTGGGATCGAGAAGCCATATCGCTCCTGCCTCACTGTTCAGCGTTTTGACGATAATGTCCAAGCTGCCCGACAGCGCCTCCTCCAAGTTGTCTACCTTGAGCAACTGCGCCATGATTGCCCATGACGCTTTTGCGAATCGTTTGTTTTCTGCCATTATCTCTATCCTCCCGAAAGATTTCAGTGTATGTAATGTTATGAAATATCTGTATTGCCGTCTAAACCGTAGTAAGTGAATCCGATCATCGTGATATCGTCAAACTGCTCGGCTTCTCCGACAAAAGCGTTGATACCGTTTGTTACGTTCCCCAGCACCTGCTGCGGAGAAGCGTTTTTATCGTTGTTCAAAACCGTAAGCAAGCGGTCTGTGCCGAACAGCTCGCGTTCGGTGTTCTTTGCCTCGGCAACGCCGTCCGTATAGACAAACAGCCTGTCGCCCGGTTTTAGTTCAAAATCGTGTTCTCGGAACCGCAGTCCCTTGAGCAGTGATACGGGCGGTGAATGTCTGTATTCGACGAGCTCGTATTCACCGTCAGCGCGTTTGAGAACGGGATGTTCATGTCCGGCGTTTGCCGCCGTTCCCTTTCCCGATGAAAGCTCCAGCACCGCAAGCCATACGGTGACAAACTGCTTGGGCTTGATGTTGTTGGTTTCAATCAACTGGTTGTTGACCTTTTCGAGCGCCGCGGACGGGCTGTCGCCTGCCTTAAGGCGGTTTTTGATGAGGATTTTTGAAATCATCATAAACAGCGACGCCGGAATTCCCTTGCCGGAAACATCGGCAATTACCATCGCGAGATGGTCGTCGTCGACGAGGAAGAAGTCGTAGAAATCTCCGCCGACCTCCTTTGCAGGAGTCATGGACGCGTAGATGTCAAATTCCTTCCTGTCAGGAAAAGCCGGAAAAGTGCTGGGAAGCTGAGCCGCCTGAATATCCTTAGCCATATTCAGCTCAGCGCCGATACGTTCTTTTTCTGCGGTCGCGAGCCTGAGCTGACGGATATAATCGCGCAGCTCCACGTTCATTTGCTCAAACGAATCGGAAAGCTCCTCGATTTCGTCGCCGGTATGGATGTCGGGTGAAACGAGCTTCTCCGACTCCAAATCCCCTACCATTTGCTTTGCGGAGGAATTCAACCGCTTTATCGGCAGCAGCACGCCTTTCTTTGTTCTTCTGTAGAAAATTAAAATCGGGATGATACTTGACACGAGTACTATTACCAGCGTGGCAAGGTTAAAATCCACAATCTTTAATATAATGCTTTCGCCCTTGAATTCGGAGGCGACCATAGCGACCGGATTTCCGTTTTTGTCGTAAATCGGTGAAAACGCCGTAACCACCAGATTGTTGGCGCTCTTATCGTCTATGTATACGTTTTCCTCGGATTTACCGGAAAAAGTACTCATCGCGCTTTTCTTGAATTCTCCGTCAAAAGCCTGACGTGAGCCTAACGCATTCCCTGCGGTTTTGTTGGTATCCCAAACGGTCACAAGCTCATTTTCCGACGGCACAAAAACATACATACGGTCAAGCTTGCCTTCCGATTGCAACAGCTTAAGAAAATCACGCATCTGCCCATAGTAGTCGTCCGTTGTTCCGTTCTTGTAATACCCGGTTAACTTTTCGCCGTCGATATACTCGGACGCCGTGTGCGTCAAGGCAAAGGCAGTTCCGTAGTGACTGTCATCAAAGTCGTCGATGTAGCGCCATGTGATACCGATACAGACAAAAATGACGATGAAAATGAGAACAAAAATCAAGCCGAGTATCGCCTTGACCGTCAGCTTTTTTCTTTTTTTCTTCGGTTCTTTACTCATGGGTACTCTCCGCCTGTGAATGGTTTTTCTTAATCGTCAGGACGTTTTTTCCGTCCTGATAAGCGTAGCTGACTTCGTCCATAAACCTCTTGGTTAGAAAAATTCCGAGCCCGCCCTTTTTTGCCAGTGAAAGGGGACGGTTTTTTTCGGGATTGGGCTTAGCCAGAGGGTCAAAGGGCTTTCCGCTGTCGATAAACGACAGCGTGACCGTCAGAGGATTTTCACTCCCGTCCGCGGTTATGGTAATCATACCCGTATCGGGCTTATATGCATAGCTTGCGACGTTAACAAAAATCTCCTCGGTGCAAAGCTTTAACTGAAAAAGCTCCTTTTTATCAAAGCCGAGCTTTTCCGCAAAATCAATGACAAAGTCGATTACCTCGTTCAGCCTTGTTTTTTCGGCAGGTATCTCTATACTTATCATTTTACGTCGATAATATCAACAAAGCCTGTTACTTCAAAAATGTTCTTGACTTCATCGTTAGAGTTGATTACGCACATCTCGCCGTTTTCCTGCATAACCTCGGCGGCGCCGAACAGTGCGCGCAGACCTGCGCTGGAGATATAGTCCATTTTTTGAGCGTCGATAACCAGAGATGTTACCCCGTCAAGACAGGTTTCGAATTCCTTTTCGAGCTCGGGAGCGGTGTTTGTGTTTAATTCGCCTTCAATGGCAACCGTAAGCTTGGTGCCTTCCTGTGTTTTTGTAATCGTCATCAGATAATTCCTCCTAAAAATTTATGAAATGTTAAAATATTACCAAATTATATAATACCACACTAATCGTGCCAATGCAACACTCGAAATCTATGTTTTCTCCAAAAATCATTACATAGAACACAAAATTTTATTTAAAACCTTTTGAAACATAGTGACAATAATATACAATTAGCAGATAGAAGGTCAGTATAAGCTGGTTAACTCGTCCTCAATACTTACGACAGTAATTGATGTTATCGCGGACGCATTTGTAGTCTTTGTTTTGCACGGCGGAATGCTGCAAATCGGCTTGGCTACCTCGCTCGGATATATCGTTCCGTTCTTTGTATGCGCGTCTTTTTACGCAGGCAAAAAGAGCGCGTCTGTTTTCCGCCTGAAGTTCAAGGGCTTTAGCCCAAAGCTGTGCGCTGAAATGATTCGTCTCGGCGCTCCGATGGGCGTTGCAAAGGGCAGCAAAGCCCTGGGCGGTCTCATCATCAACAATCTGCTCACTTCCTTCAATATGCCCTATCTTGTGGCGGCTCACGGCGTATTCGCCCAGATTACCGTATTTGTACGCGCGGCATGGTACGCACCTGCCGATACGCTTATGGCGTTTGCCGGCGTTTTTGTCGGAGAAGAGGACAAAAAATCAATCAAGCTGTCACAAAAGCTATCTTTGCTTCACGCGCTGATTATGTCAAGTGTTGTTACGGTTGTACTGTTTGTATTTTGCGATCCGCTGGCGGCGTTCTTCCTGAAATCTGATAACCCCGAGGCGTTGGAGCTTGCCAAGCAGTGTATAAAGGTTTCTTGTCTGTCATTGCCGTTCCACACGATCGTATACAATTTCAACAATTACCTGATAGGAATAAAACGGCTGCGTTTTGCCAATATATACAGCTTTTTGATTGAATGCGGCAACCTGATTCCTATTACCTTTTTAATGCTGCGCGTTATAGGCTATGAGGGCGCGTTTATATCCAAAATTTTCAATATGGCAGGACTTTCGCTGATTGCCTTATTGTACATATTTTTGAATAGAGAGGGAAAGTCTTTCGGCGATAAAATGCTGCTTATGCCGAGAGACTTCGGCACAACTCCCGATAATGAGATTTCGGTAATAGCCTCATCAACTCAGGAAATTGAGGAATTATCAAAGATTGCGATTGCGTTTGCCATGGAGCACGGCGCGGACAAAAAACGCGCCCGGAAATACGGACTTATCACCGAGGAATTGTCCGTATTTTTAGCGGAGCACTGCTTTATCGACGGAAAAGAGCATAATATAAATATGAGATTGGTCTCAAAGGGTGATGACCTGATTATCTGTATGCGCGATGACTGCAAGCCGATGAATTTAGTGAAGTACTATAAGCTTCTTCAGGGCGTGCAGGACAAAAAAGAGGAAGAAATAAACCTTGCGATTATCCTCAAAATGGCGAAGGACGTTAAATACACCGCTGCCTTTGGTGCAAATAACCTGATTGTCAGGGTTTAACAGTTTTAAGGCAACACCGCACAATTCAAGGCGCACGGCTTGCTTGAATATTATTCCGTCAGCTTGCCCAAAAAATCTCGTCAAGGCGTCAGCCTTACCTTGATTTATTTGTACAACCTGACAAAAAATCTTGCTGCGCAATCCGCACACCTGAATTATGCGGTATTGCCTTAATGCAAATAAAAGCAGACGTCACGCGGCGTCTGCTTTTTAATTTAAGATTTATTATTTTTTGAGCACCTTTTTGTTCCATGTGGTTTTTCCGCATTTGGGGCACTTCATATAGCGCGTTCTGCCCATATGCGGCGCCCAAAGCACACTGCCGAAGGTGGGAATATAGCGGTGTCCGCAATCGGCGCATTCGTAATAGCCTGCCGTCTGCTCGATTTTAAGCCCGAAAAAACATCCCACTAAGCACGGGACTACTCCCGCGATAATCAAACAGATTCTCGCCCAATCGGGCATATCAAAAAAGCTTGCGGCAAAGGTAAAGCCAAGTAAGATAATTATTGATAAAACGCCGATTAAAATTTCAAGCGCGAGCAGATTTTTGTCTGCCTGCTCCTTTTGCTTTGCCATTTCGATTAACAGTTTTTCGGATTTTTCCTTATAATCCTCCATTACTACAACCTCCCCGTTAAACAAATCGTTGATTGTGATGTTCAGCAGCCCGCACAGCTCAGGCATAATCGCAACGTCGGGCAGGGATTTTCCTGTTTCCCATTTTGAAACTGCTCTGTCGGTAATGCCGAGCTTTTCCGCAAGCTGCATTTGCGTCATATTATTTGCCTTTCTGCGCTGCGCGATAAAGCGTCCGATTTTCACCTGATCCATATTTCTGCCTCCTTTCACTTTAAATTATAGTCGGGTAAGGGTTAAAAATCTACAAACCGTTGGTTGATATGGAGATTTTTTGTTTTAATTTAAGTATACTTTCGCTCTGCTGCGATGTCAATACTGTCGTAAAATTGATTTTTTACGGTTTTTGATGTATTATAAATGTGAATTTCAGAATTTGAGGTAAAGTTATGATATACATAGGCAACCACGTTTCGGTATCAAAGGGATATCTCGCCATGGGCACGCATGAGGTAGAGCTCGGCGGAAACACCTTCGCTTTTTTTCCGAGAAATCCGCGCGGCGGTAAATCAAAGTCCGTTTCCGCTGAGGATATCGCTGCTCTGCGCGATTATATTCACGAAAACAATTTCGGAAAGCTCGTTGTTCACGGCGCGTATACAATGAACATCTGCGCCGCGAAGGAAGAAATTAGAGCTAACTCACGAGAAATGTTGCGTGATGATTTAATTAAGCTTCAAAACCTGCCCGGCAATTACTACAACTTTCATCCCGGTTGTCACGTAGGTCAGGGAACGGAGACTGGCATTAAGCTGATTGCGGAAAACCTTGTAAGCGCGATTGAGGAGGTTGAGCGCGAAAGCGGAGCGCTTAAAAATATAATTTTGCTTGAAACAATGGCAGGCAAGGGCAGTGAAATCGGCGGAAGGTTCGAGGAGATAAAGAGCATTTTGGATTTGGCTGTTTCGCTCGGCGGAGAAAGCTTCAAGGACAAGCTCGGAGTTTGCCTTGACACCTGCCACATTTGGGATGGCGGCTACGATATAAAAGCCGACCTTGACGGTGTTTTGGCTGAGCTTGACAAGGTTATCGGGCTTGACAGGCTGTACGCGCTCCACCTTAACGACAGCAAAAATGTCCGCGGTTCGCACAAGGACCGTCATGAAAAGCTCGGTGAAGGCTTGCTCGGAGAAGAAGCGTTAAAGACGGTTGTTCAGCATCCATCACTCCAAGACCGTCCGTTTATTCTTGAAACGCCGAACGACGACAACGGCTACGCAAAGGAGATTGCAACTGTAAAAAACTGGATAAAATAATAGAACTGTCATTCCGTAAGCGTGGAATGACAGTTTTTTATTATGCTTTTATTATGCTCATTAAACAGGCTCAAAGAAGGTGTCGGGGTGGTTGGGGTCAAACTGCTCGTTTGCCCACATCAGGGTAACGAGGTTTTCCGTTTCGGACAAATTGATGATGTTGTGTGTCCAGCCCGGAATCATATGAACCGCCTCGATTTTTTCTCCCGAAACCTCAAAAGCGACCTTTTCGTTTGTGTGGATATTGCGCTCCTCAATCAGCGCTCTGCCCGATACAACAATGAAAAACTCCCACTTTGAGTTGTGCCAGTGCTGTCCCTTGGTGATACCAGGCTTGCTGATGTTTACTGAGAACTGACCGCAGTTTACGGTTTTTAGCATTTCAGTAAACGAACCGCGGTCGTCGCAGTTCATTTTAAGCGCGAATTTGAACTTTTCGGCAGGGAGATACGACAGATAAAGGCTGTAGAGCTTTTTGGCAAAGCTGCCTTTCGGAATATCGGGCATAACAAGCGTTTCGGGCTGAGATTTAAAACTATTAAGCAGGTCCACAATCTCACCGAGCGTTACTTTATATGTCAGCGGAACATAGCAGTATCTGCCGTTATTATTCTCTACAGGAATTAAGTCATCATAGTCGCAGTGCTTTTCCTTACCCTCGAGCAAATCAAACATACCCTCAACCAAGTCGTCGATATAGAGCAGCTCAACCTCGGCGTTTCGGTCGTTCACGGTATATGGCAGGTCGTTTGCGACAGCGTTGCAGAAGGTGGAAACGGCTGAATTGTAGTTCGGGCGGCTGTGCCCCATCAAGTTCGGGAAGCGGTAAACCGCAACCTTTGCACCTGTTTCCTCGCCGTACTTAAATAGCAATTCCTCGCCTGCAAGCTTGCTTTTGCCGTAGTCGCTTTGACCGTATCTGCCGATTAAAGTCGCCTGAATTGAGCTTGAAAGCATAACTGTGGCTTTGCTATTATTCTTTTTAAGAAAATTAAGCAAGGTTTCGCCAAAGCCGAAATTGCCCTGCATAAACTCGTCGTTTGTTTTTGGGCGGTTAATTCCTGCAAGGTTAAAGACAAAATCAGCCTTTTGACAGAATTCATTTAATTCTTCTAAGGAATTATCTATGTCATATTCATATATTTCTTTTATAGAAATTTCAGGACGTGTGCGGTTCTTTCCGTCGCGAATATTTTTAAGGTTTGCGCACAAGGCTTGACCTACCATTCCCTTCGCGCCTGTAACAAGTATATTCATATTGAACCTCTTTTTTCAAGTATATTAATTTCCTGTCGAGGCGCTTGGCTTTCTCCAGACCATCTTGTTAACAACGCCTGTGTAGGACTGGATAATTTTGATTACCTTGTCGGACACATTCTCGTCAACATAATCGGGAACAGGAATTCCGAGGTCGCCGTTTTTATTCATCTCGACCGCGGTATCAACCGCCTGAAGCAGGCTTTTTTCGTCGATACCTGCAAGGATAAAGTCAGCCTTGTCGAGTGCCTCGGGACGTTCGGTGGAGGTTCTTATACAAATTGCAGGAAACGGCTTGCCGATTGAGGTGAAAAAGCTGCTTTCCTCGGGCAGTGTTCCGCTGTCCGACACAACCGCAAAGGCGTTCATCTGCAAACAGTTGTAGTCGTGAAAGCCGAGCGGCTCGTGCTGAATAACACGGCTGTCGAGCTTAAAACCGCTCTGCTCCAAGCGCTTTTTTGAGCGCGGATGGCAGGAGTAGAGAATGGGCATATCGTACTTTTCCGCCATTTTATTGATTGCGGTAAAGAGTGAAGTAAAGTTTTGCTCCGTGTCAATATTCTCCTCGCGGTGAGCCGAGAGCAGGATATATTTTCCTTTTTCAAGTCCGAGCTTTTGGTGAATATTTGAAGCTTCAATCTGCTCGAGATTGTTGCGCAGAACCTCTGCCATAGGCGAGCCGGTAACATAGGTTCTCTCCTTGGGAAGTCCCGTATCGGCAAGGTAGCGCCTTGCGTGCTCGGAGTACGCCATATTGACGTCGGAGATAATATCCACAATTCTGCGGTTGGTCTCCTCGGGCAGGCACTCGTCCTTGCAGCGGTTGCCGGCTTCCATATGAAAAATCGGAATGTGCAGACGCTTTGCGCCGATTACGCTCAGGCAGGAGTTTGTATCGCCTAAAACCAGAACCGCGTCAGGTTTGATTTCAGCCATAAGCTGATATGACTTAGCGATGATATTTCCCATTGTCTCGCCCAAATCAGCGCCGACAGCGTTGAGATATACATCGGGATTGTCAAGCTGTAAATCCTTAAAGAACACGCCGTTCAGGTTGTAATCGTAGTTCTGTCCGGTGTGGGCAAGGATTGTGTCGAAGTACCTTCTCGCCTTGTTAATCACCGCCGCAAGACGGATAATCTCGGGACGTGTGCCGACGATAATCAAAAGCTTTAGCTTACCGTTATTTTTGAAATTTGCACCAAAATTTTCCATAGCTATTCCTTATCTATTTAATTCATCGTTTACGTAGTCTGTGGTTAAAATTTTCTTAACCGTGCCCTCAACGTCGAGCAGATTGGTGTTGTGGCTGGTATAGGACTCGTCCGCCTCGGTGTCGACAACGCCCTTTACCACAAATTTATCGTAGTTCAAATCTCTGCTGTCGGCGGCAACACGGTAATAATTTCCCATATCCTCGGAGCGGAGCTTTTCTTCCCTTGTCATGAGGGTTTCGTAGAGCTTTTCGCCGTGACGTGTACCGATAATTTTTGTTCCGGTATCTCCGAAAAGCTGCTGAACCGCCTTTGCGAGAACGCCGATTGTTGAAGCGTCAGCCTTTTGAATGAACAAATCTCCGGGGTTCGCATTCTCAAAAGCGAACTTTACAAGGTCAACCGCCTCGTCAAGGTTCATCAAAAATCTCGTCATTTCGAGATTGGTAATCGTAATAGGATTTCCCGACTTAATCTGGTCGATAAACAGAGGGATAACCGAGCCGCGGCTGCACATTACGTTGCCGTAGCGAGTACACGAAATTACCGTGCCGCCTCTTTCCGCGGCAACTCTGGCATTAGCAGTTACAACGTGCTCCATAAGCGCCTTTGAAATTCCCATAGCGTTAATCGGATACGCCGCCTTGTCGGTGGAAAGGCAGACAACGCGCTTTACTCCGCAGTCGATAGCCGCGTGGAGCATATTGTCGGTTCCCTCGACATTAGTGCGGACAGCCTCCATCGGGAAGAACTCGCACGACGGCACTTGTTTTAACGCCGCGGCGTGAAAAACATAGTCAACGCCCCACATCGCGTCCTTAATTGACTGTGGATTGCGCACGTCACCGATATGAAATTTTACTTTATTAGCGTAATCGGGAAAACGCGCCTGCAAGTCGTGGCGCATATCGTCCTGCTTTTTTTCATCGCGCGAAAAAATGCGAATTTCACCGATATCGGTTGTTAAAAAATGCTTAAGCACGGTGTTGCCGAATGAACCCGTACCGCCTGTAATCATTAATGTGGCACCGCTGAATGATGACATAGTGCTAACCCTCTTTACAGATATTTTTTAATGTAAATGTCCATCTTTAAATTATACTTTTATGATAATTGTTTGTCAATAGATAACGGCTTTTAAGTTTCCCCAAAACGCAATCGTGAATGTTGAAAAAATGGCGTGGTTAAGGGAAAACTCGGCAATAAAAAAATGAAAATCGGGTAAAAAAAGAAGT
>ONMK01000090.1 GCA_900318905.1 uncultured Eubacteriales bacterium
CAAACGCACGGGCAGACATGTGTTTATCACAGGTCACGCCGCATACGACCGCGACACCCTGGCCAACGAGTATTTCCGCGACATCAGCAAAGGGCTTGAAATCGACGTGCCCTATAATTATTTTCCCAACGACGATTCAACGCTCACGCCGCCTATGGTATGGCGCAGCAACGCCACGCTGCTCTACACCAACTGGCTCAACTACTTTGTATATCAGGCGACGCCGTATGATTTAAGCACCCTTAAACGCAAACGTAATAAATAACACAAACTGCTCTGATTTTGTCAGGGCAGTTTTCCTTTTTGCGTTGAGTCACATATGAGCAGCATACGCTGTTTTGTGATAATCATGTGAAAATATTGTGAAAATTATCCTAAAAAAGGTAAAATCTGACAAAAATCTATTGACATTTTATGCTGAATATTCTAAAATGGAAAATAGCATTCAAAGGAGGTCGGCTATGAAACCGCGCTTTTTCAAAATCATATCCCTTATACTTACGACTGTCATGCTGGCAGCCGTGCTGACCTCTGCGCCTTTTTCTGTCTGCGCCGATGACTCCGCCGAGAGCCACATTACCGAGATACACGTTACAAAGGCCGAGATACAGGCTAAAGGCGCTTTTAAGGCTATCCAGCCGGCGCTTAATTCCGCTCATTACAGCGCCACAAAGGACAATGTATATAAGGTTATCGTGGAGCCCGGAAAGTATGAGCTCCGTTATGCGCTTCATATTTACAGCAATACCATTCTGTCGCTTAACAATGTTGAGCTTTACCGTTACAAAGAGTCGATATCCAACATGATCCGCACGGGCGACGACACCGCCACCGATAAAGGCGCGACCGGTTACTCGCAGAACACCAATATCACTATCGAGGGCGGTACGCTCAACGGCAACTCAACCTCAAATACTATGGTTAAGGTTACGCACGCTTCAAATTTCACCATGGCTGGGACCGCTCTTGCCAACCTTAAAAACGCGCATATGATGGAGGTTGCGGCGGTAGACGGCCTTGTTGTCCGAAACTGCTCATTCAAAAATCAGGTTCTTGACGCCGACGAGGTGGGCTACGAGGCGATTCAGCTCGATATCCCTAAGGAAGGGCATATTTTCGGCTGCCGCTCCGAGGCGATCAATATCAAAAACGTGCTTATCGACGGCTGCTACTTTACCAACTGTCCGCGCGCGGTAGGCTCGCACACACAGATACTCAACAATCCCTTTGACGGAATTGTTATCACCAACAGCACCTTTAAGGACATTAAAAGCGCGGCTATTCAGGCGGAAAACTGGAAAAACGTCCAGATAACAAACAACCGCATCGAAAATACCCCGCGCGCAGTAGCGTTTTATTCATTGCTCGGAAACGCCGACTGCGGCTTTAAGGCGAGCGTTCTGGCCAAGGAAGGCAAAACAGAAACATCGGTTCCCGACTCGTATCAGACCCCGTTCAACGCAAATATACTTATTTCCGGCAACATTATCACAAACTGCGGAAATGTAAAGGACATTTACGCGGACTATGAGCCGCTGGCGATCTCATTTATCGGCAAAAACCTCAAAAAGGCGCTTAGGCAAAACGCCGACGGAAGCGGCGGCTACCCCAAGGGCAACTACTACATAAGCGGAATCACAATAAAAAACAACACCATAAATACCGCGGGAGACGGGATCTATCTTGAAAATATCAGGAACATCGCGGTAGACAACAACTCCATCACCTGCGCAAAAAGCAAGTACTCAAAAAAGGTTTGCAACCCCATTACCGCGCTGACCGTAAACTTCAACTCGATAAGCGGCAACGCTATCGACTCCGCTCCGTATCACGGAATGGAGCTTGCCGAGTCCTCGATAAAGGCGTTAAACAACAACAGCGTTACAAACACCTCTCTGGACGGAATTATTCTTGAGGCGGAGTCAAAGGTAACGGGTTCGGTTACCGGCAACTTTATCAATAAAATCTCGCGTTATGGTATCAATATCCGTCCCAAAAGCGCGGGAGGCAGTATTTCGGGCAACATTATCTGCAACTGCGGCAAGGGTGCCGTTCAAAAGGAAAAGAAGGCGACCGGCTCTATCGGCAGCAACTACTATACGCTTGCCGAAATGAATTCGCTTACGCTTGACAAAAATTCGCTCAATCTCGGTGAAAATGAAAAATACAGCCTCAGCGCGTCATATTCGCCGGTAAACTGTATATCCAAGCTCACCTGGAAAAGCAGCGACTCGCTCGTCGCGGGGGTATCGGAAAAGGGCGTTGTAACGGCTCACAGCTACGGTGAAGCCGACATCACGGTTCAGTCCGAAAGCGGCAAAAAGGCGGTGTGCCACGTTAAGGTGATGCCCGCTCCCAAAGACCTGACACTGAATGCCACCATGCTTACCATAGGCAGGGGCGAGACCTTTGACCTTGACAGCCAGCTGTCCGAGGGAACTATAGCGCGCGCCATTGAGTATTCCTCAAACAACCCCTCGGCGGTAAGCGTTGAAAGGGCAGGCGGACTGCTTACGGGAGTCGGCATAGGCACTGCCACCGTTGCGGCAAAGACGTATAACGGCGTTCACGCGGGCTGCAACGTGATTGTAAAGGAAGCTCCGTATGACATCTGGTTCGACAGCGGCGAAATGAGCATGGGCACGGGTGAAACCGCATCCCTTAACGTCAATCTTCCCGAGGGAAGCGCCTCAAACAGTATGATTTTCCGCTCTGACAACGAGAGCGTCGTATCAGTAGACCAAAGAGGAGAGGTTAAAGCCCTTTCAGCCGGAGAGGCGACGGTTACAGCCGAGGCTTTCAACGGCACCGTAGCTATATGCAAAATAAGCGTCAAAAAGGCGCCCGTCCGCGTGTCGTTTTCTCAGCGCGAATACACAGCCAAGGCAGGAGAGCCGCTCAAGACCGAGGTCGTATTTGACGATGATTCCGCCTCCAACGCGCTCAGCTTCCAGTCCAGCGACCTCGATATCTGCCGCGTTAACCGCTCAACAGGAGAGCTTTCTCCAAAAAAGAAGGGAACGGTCACAATAACGGTCAAAACATTCAACCATGTTGCGGCAACATGCAAGGTCGTTGTTAAGTAAAATATCCATTCATATAGCGTCTCGGATTTCCGAGACGCTTTTTATATGCGCTTCGGTAACAATTTGAAAAAAAGTTTTCAAAAAATTAAAAAAATTATTTCAAAGCCTTGATTTTTTGATTTTTATGTATTATAATGAATTCAAAAGGTGTCATTTCGTGTCATTTTGTGTGTTTTATGAACGAAATGGCACCGCAATTAATCTATAACAAAAACGGAGGTGGGCAAATGTTTTCCGGAATGTCAAATCATTCGGTTGATTCAAAGGGCAGGATCGTTTTGCCCGCCAAGTTTAGAGAAGCGCTGGGAGAAAGCTTTTATTTAGCGCGCGGCTTCGGAAACCCCTGCGTTCAGGTTATGTCAAAGGAACAGTTCAAGGCTTTATCCGAAAGAATATCCGAGCTTCCCGCCAACATGGCAATGGCGCTTCAGTACAGATTTACCGCTTCGGCTGTTGAGGTTACGCCTAACGCTTCCGGCAGGGTTATGATACCCCAGACAATGCGCGACTACGCCGAAATCGAGGGCGACGCGCTTGTAATCGGATTGGACAGCCGACTTGAGATCTGGAGCGGTAAAAAGTTTGAAGAGTTTATGGACTCTCAGAAGGATGTTATTGCCGAGGCGCTTACAATGCTGCGGCTGTAGGAGGACAAAATGGATTTTTCGCATATTCCCGTCCTTCTCAGTGAAACTATCGAAGGACTTGACATAAAAGAAAACGGTATCTATGTAGACGGTACTGCGGGCGGCGGCGGACACAGCGCGGAAATCCTAAAAAGACTTACAACGGGCAGGCTTATTTCGATAGACCAGGATCCCGACGCCATATCAACGCTGACTCAAAGGTTCAAGAACGTTGAAAACTCAATAATTATAAAAGGCAATTTCGGCAATATGAAGGATTTGCTTGAGCTCAGGGGCGTGCGCAGGGTAGACGGCGTTCTGCTTGACATAGGCGTTTCGTCACACCAGCTCGACACAGCCTCAAGGGGCTTTTCCTTCCACGAGGACGCTCCTCTTGACATGCGGATGAGCCAAAGCGGCGTCACTGCCGAGGAGCTCGTAAACACCCTTCCGTATGAGGAGCTCAGAAAAATAATATACGAATACGGCGAGGAGCGCTTTGCACCGGCAATAGCAAAGGGCATTATAGCCGCCAGAGAGCAGGAGCCCATTACAACTACCCTGCAGCTTGCCGAGATAGTAAAGGCGAACGTGCCCCAAAAGGTGCGCCGCGACGGACACCCCGCGAGAAAGACATTTCAGGCTATACGAATAGCGGTAAACGACGAGCTGAATGTGCTCAGCCGAGGTCTTGACGACGCTTTTAAGCTGCTCGGAAAGGGCGGAAGGCTTGCCGTGATAACCTTCCATTCGCTTGAAGACAGGATAGTAAAGCAGAAAATGGCGGGCTGGTGTCAGGGCTGTACATGCCCCAAAGATTTCCCCGTTTGTGTGTGCTCAAACAAGCCGAAAGCAAAATTAGTCAACAAAAAACCTGTTTGTGCAAATGAAACAGAATTGGCTAATAACCCCAGAGCAAGGAGTGCAAAGTTGAGAATTTGCGAAAAAATTTAAAAAATTTCCTCTCAGCTATGGACAAAAGCCGTTAATTGTAGTAAAATTATAACAAAGTTGTAAAGAATATTACAACCACAAGAACTGGTATGTAAAGCCTCTGTTACAACTAAATGTGCGAAATAATGCGGTTTCTCCGTAAAACCCCATAGATTCGGGCGGTTTTCGCGGAAAGAAATTGTTAAAATTTTGAAACTTTTTTACTTATTGGAAAAATAAGTTTTCTCAAGTGTGTTTTATGAGAATTTTTCGATAGATATATGGAAAGGCACAAGGTGCATAATATGGCATTAGCAAATCAAACTGCTGCTTATGATTTGAGCCTGTTCGATGATGAGCTCAATTATTCCAGCGCAGCGCCCAAGCGTCGCCGCGACGACGAGGAGCAAAAGCGCGGTAAAAAGAAGCAGAATCACCGAAACAAAGTAGTCAAGCTCCCCGAAGAGGAGCTGATAAAAAACAGACGCCGCAAGCACAACCCAATTAAGCTTGCTTTGGGAGGAGTCAGCGCGGCTATAGTCGTTTTTGTAATCGGCGTTATTATTGTAGGACAGGTTCAGCTCACCGAGCTTAATCAAAAAATCATCTCGGCTAAGGACACCCTTGCCGATACCGAAAGCATTTACATACAAAATCAAATGAAGGTTGAAACCAATCTCTCAAACGCGGAAATCGAAAAGTACGCTACAGAGGTGCTTGGCATGACCAAGGCTTCCAACGCTCAAAAGGAATTTGTAGCTCTGGAAAGCAGCGATAAGGCTGAGGTTTCCGCTCAGAAGGACGGAAATATCTTTACACGCTTTTTTGAATCTTTAGCAAATCTTTGGTCATAACATTCATTGCGGTAAAATAAATATATAGTAAGGAATGAGAGTTAAGACTATGTCTTGACTCTTTTTCAGTCTTATACTAATTTCCATTAAAACGCTTTAATACAGATGTTAGCGGAAAATTCAGCAGAACAAGGCGGAGGACGCAGGAATCCTGACGGATTCCGAGGACTAAACAGATTGAAGCATACGCGAAAGCGTGAAAGGAGGATGTTTGTTTGGCTGAAAATAAAACGCCTGAAAAAAAGACATCCAATCAAACAAAAAAACGCGCGCAAAAGGGTCCTAACCAGCGGCTCCGTCAGCGCTCGGCAATAATAATAATGGTGATTCTGGTGTTGGGCTTCGGCGCTACTCTTTTAAGGCTTGCGATGCTGACCGTATTCCAGGGCAGCGAGCTGCAGGAGCGCGCGGTCGACCAGCAGCTTGCCGATACAACGCTCACCGCCAAGCGCGGAACGATTTACGACGCCAACGGCAACGTGCTTGCCGAAAGCGCCTCGGTGTGGCAGGTAGTAATGGCTCCGATCAACTTCAAAACCGACGAGCAGCGCGCCGCCGCGGCAAAGGGTTTGTCGGAAATTTTGGGCATGGAGTACGACAATGTGCTTGAAAAGACCAAAGGCAAAAGTTACTACTCCGTAGTCAAGCGCAAAATCGAGGTCGAACAGCGCGACAAGGTGCTTGAGCTTATCAACACCCTGTCCGAAAACTACGACTGTGACGGCGTTATCAGCCTGCTCGACGACTACAAAAGATACTACCCTCACAATGATCTTGCCTCCTGCGTTATCGGCTTTGCCGGCGCGGACGAACAGGGCTTGGAGGGCGTTGAGTTCGAGTACGACAAATACTTAGCAGGCACGCCCGGAAGAATAGTGACCGCGCAGAACGCGCGCGGAACCGACATGCCGTTCTCATACGAGCAGAACATAGCCTCAAAGGACGGCAACAACATCTATCTGACGATCGACCAGAATATCCAGGCGATATGTGAAAAATACATGGCTCAGGGCGTTACCGAGCACAACGTTCTCAACAAGGGCGTGTGCATAGCCATGGACGTAAACACGGGCGCTATTAAGGCGATGGTAGTATCTCCGGGATACAACCTCAACGACCCGTATAAGCTTTCTCCCGAGGCTCAGGCGGAAATCGACAAGCTGCCCGAAAAGGAGCAGTCAAAGGCCGAGGGAGAGGCGCTGTCGGCAATGTGGCGTAACAAAGCCGTTGCCGACACCTACATGCCCGGTTCGGTATTCAAGATGTGTACCGCCTCAATGGCTCTTGAGGAGGGCAAGGTCAACGACAACAGCACCTTTGTGTGCGGCGGCTCAATGGTAGTAGGGGATAAAACTATCCATTGCCACGCGTTGGGCGGCCACGGCGGCCAGACCTTTGTTCAGGCTATCTGCAACTCCTGCAACCCTGCCTTTATTCAGATAGGCCAGCTTGTGGGACTTAATAAATTCCGCGATTATTACCAGGGCTTCGGCTTCTCGGAAAAATCGGGCATCGACCTTCCCGGTGAATCGGACGACAGCTTCTGGGAAGAGGGCTCTATGTCCGAGGTCGACTTCGCGGTTGCCTCGTTCGGCCAGAACTTCGGTATCACTCCCATTCAGATGATCACAGCCTGCGCGGCTGTTTCAAACGGCGGCTATGTTTTACAGCCGTACGTCGTTTCAAAAATCACCGATTCTGACGGAAACGTTGTTAAAAGCGTTGAAAAGAATGTAAAGCGTCAGGTCATTTCAAAGGCGACCTCCGACAAGATGAACGAGATCCTCGGCTACAACACCGAGCAGGCAGGCGCCACCTCGGGCTATGTAGCGGGCTACAAGGTCGCGGGAAAAACAGGTACCTCCGAGAAAATCGGCGTTGTCAAAAAGCAGAGCACCTTTGATGAGGACTACATCGCAATATTATGACCGAGGTTCTTCCGTATCTTGAAATCAAGACCAATTACTCGGAAGAGGATCTAAAGTATCTCGACACCTCGGCGGGCGATTACACCGGCATCTCAACCGAGGAAGCGGTGTCAAAGGCAGAGGCGGACGGCTTTACCGTAAGCGTACAGGGCAGCGGCTCCAAGGTTATCGCACAGATCCCGGGTGTATCCTCAAAAGTATCGGCGGGCGGAAATATCGTGCTTTATACCGACGAGGAAAGCAGGCAGGAGACCGTAACGGTACCGAGCTTCAAGGACTACACTGCCGCCGAGGCAAACAGCGTCGCCGGA
>ONMK01000005.1:0-11085 GCA_900318905.1 uncultured Eubacteriales bacterium
CTTTGAACGGCTCTGCATACGACCGTTTACGCCCTGCGCGTCAAGTGTACCGCGGACAATGTGGTAACGAACACCGGGGAGATCCTTTACACGTCCGCCACGGATAAGAACAACGCTGTGCTCCTGAAGGTTGTGACCGACGCCGGGGATGTAGGAACTGACTTCGATACCGTTAGAAAGTCTTACTCTGGCGATTTTTCTCAGCGCTGAGTTAGGCTTTTTAGGGGTAGCGGTCTTTACAGCAGTACAAACACCTCTTTTTTGCGGGGAGTTCTGGTTAATAGCAACTCTCTTCTTAGAGTTCCAGCCCTTCAAAAGTGCAGGCGCCTTTGCTTTCTTCTCAGAAACCTCTCTGCCCTTGCGCACCAACTGGTTAAATGTAGGCATGTTTTTCCTCCTTTCAGCAGTATTTAGAATTGATAAGCATGTGAACAGGCCCCCTCGCCCCTACCTATAAAAGGGCGCACTTATGCCATATTCACGCCTAAACATTATAAACTAATATTTGACAGTTGTCAAGGCTTTTATGCCTCTAACCAAAAAAATTCCCAATACTTACTATGGCATGTAACAACAACCTATTTAATAATAAATATAAATTCCATGGGAAGCGGCGTAGGCGGCACATTGCGCAAGCTGTTTTCTTCTTCCTCTTCTTCTTCCTCTTCTTCTTTTTCTTCTTCTTGGGTTATTTAGGTTGTTTAGGTTGTTTTTGGTTGGAGCGTGGAGTTTTTGTTGAGCAGACAGATACCGAAACTGCCTGACCCGCAAGATATGACGCGCCGTTACACCGAGCTTTCCTGCAAACCGACTTCTCCAAAGGCGCGCTGGGTGCAGCGTCACGCTGCCAAAAAAGAGCCGACTCTTTTGAGCCGACCCTTTTAGAAATATCAATTGTTATTCAATTATTTTTTCTTCTTCTGAACGAGAGTCTTGGTAACAACGATGCTGAAGATAACAAACGCGAGAAGAACAATACCTGCTACCCAAAGGATCCAGTAATCGCGGAGGGTATTGAAAATATAATCTGTGCCGTCCTTGGTATACTGCTGAACGAATGTGTCCTTGGCGTCCACATCGATATTGCCGTCAACGGAAGCAACATTCTTGTTGATGTTAGTCCAGAATTCGGGACCGGTAAACAGCTTGGCGGGAACGTCCTTGTTAACGCCTGTCTGTGTAGCTCTGAAAACGGAGAATACAACAGTCCAAAGAATAAGCGAAGCGGGAATAGCCGCGAACTTAGGTCTGTTCATCCACAGGAGAGCAACACCGGCAACAGCCGAAATAATGCACTGGGTAAGCATAATGCCCATTGCAAGGCCGGAGCCGTAGTCATTTTCCATCATGGTGAAGATGGTGTATGTTGTTGAGCTGTAATCGCCCTTGGCGGAACCGCTCAAGTTGAATACGTTGATGTATTCGCTCTGAGGAATCAGCTCAAATACAGGTAAAGCAATCATCAGAACAACGACAGCAATAAACAGAATAGAACCTAATCCCTTTGCAAAAACCGGAGTTCTGTATCTTTTGGTAAGCATTTTTATGTCCATAACACACCTCATAACTATACATTTGAATTGCCGCAAAAGCGTAATCCCTCTATTGATGATGATACCATAAATCATATACTGTGTCAAGATATTTTTAGGTAACTTTTATCAATAATAAGCGAAATATTACATAAAATTGTTATTTACGCTGTTTCGCCGAGGGCATGCTTTTGTGTGTGTTTGTTGTTTTTACGCAGCCGGGCGAATTACAACCGATGAATAAGCCGGCAGCGTTATTTTTCCGTCCTTTACAGCAAGGTGAGCGTCGTTTGCCGAACCTAAGAAATCGGCGCAGACCTTGGCGTTGGGGATCATATCATTTGTGATTTCAAGCGTTTTTTCTTTGTCGGCGCTGAAGTTGTGGATTACGAGCAGCTTTGTGCCGTCCTTTTCAATATAGTACGCGCCGATAGCCGGGTCGTTGAATACCTGCTGCGAGGTGATCCTGCCCCTGGCGATCTCGGGATTCTGCAGCTTGACGCTGATTATCCTGCGGTAGTGGTTAAGCAGCGAATCGCTGTCGGCGAGCTGCTGTTTGACGCCGCCGTATTTGGGCGGCTCTACCGTTGAAGCGCCGTCGACGGTGATATCGGGAAGATTATCGCTGTCAAAGATCATCGGCAGGCGGAAATACTTGTCGCTTTCGGTATTCGGAGCGGTCATTCCTATTTCCTCGCCGTAGTAGGTGTAGGAATTGCCCGGAACGAGCATATAAACGTTCGCCGCGAACTTTTCCGCCGCAAGCCCCTTGCTTTCAAGCGCGTTAGCTATGCGCGCCTGGTCGTGATTCGAAAGGAAAACGGCGTTGATGTAGTCGGGGTTCACCTTGCTCATCTTGCTGTCGTAGGAGGTAAACTTTTTGGCGAGCGTCTGGCCGCCGCTTGTGTTTATCGCCTCTACTATTTCACCGAAGCTCTGAGCGAATCTGAACGCGAACAGGCTGTCGATGCCGCTTGCGTAGTAATCCTTGATATTGGAATCGTCCTCCCAGTCCTCGCCGACAAGATAGACGTCGCTCTTGATTCCGCGGCAGGTGTCAACAAACCACTTCAGGAATTCCTCGCCGTTAGTGTGTTTGTTTTCAAAATACTTCACGGCGTCAAGACGGAAGCCGTCAACTCCGCGGTCAAGCCAGAATTTGGCGATCTTTTTGAACTCCTCTTTTGTTTCGCTTGAAGTCAGGTTCCACTCGGGCATTGTCGGTGAGAAATTCGCCTCGCAGATGTAGTCGCCCACTGTAATGGTGTTTACATCCTCGCTGTAGTAGCCCTTTTCGTGAAACTCAAAGTACTTTGCCTTGCCGTTGAGATTGCCCTTTTTAACCTCCTCGCACGCCTCTAAAAACAGAGGGTTTTTGTAGGAGATATGGTTGAGCACAAGATCCATGATAACGTTGATGCCGCGCTTGTGGCACTCCTTCACCAGCTCGTCAAAGTCATCGAGCGTGCCGAAGCTTTCGTCGACGTTGTAATAATCCTCTACGCTGTATTTGTGATACGATTCGGAAGGATTTATGGGAGTCATCCACAGCGCGTCGGCCCCGAGGTCGCTGCCGCCGTTCGGGTCTCCGTCGTTGATGTAGTCAAGCTCCGAAATGATCCCCTTGAAATCGCCTATGCCGTCGCCGTTTGAATCGCAGAAGGACTGGGTGAAAATCTGATATACATTGCGGTATTTGTCGGTAGAAGCGACCGCCTTGACGCCCTTTACAGGATCCTCGGTCTTTTCTTCGGACTTTGAGGATTCGGCGGATTCTGACGAGCCGCTGCCCGATGAAGATTCACCGCAGCCCGACAATACGCAGCAGCCGAGCATTGACGCGCATAACAAGAATGAAAGAATCTTTTTCATAGATGTTCCTTTTCCGGCAGATGTTTTTATATCCTGCCGCCGATATGATTCATAAGGGGCGGCAGCCACTGACTGCCGCCCCCGATTGAGCTAATTAAAATGTCAGTGAAAAGGGACAGATTAACCCTTAACACCACCGGCTGTAACGCCTTCTACATAGTACTTCTGCATCTTGAGGAAGAGCAGCGTGATAGGTACGGCTACAACAACCGAGCCCGCCATGAACTCCTGGAACCACTGTGTTTTGTGGTCGGGGTCGATCATCATCTGCAGACCGATAGCAACGGTGTAGTTGTCGTGCTTATCGCCCATGATGATCTTGGCGAGAATAAAGTCTGTCCAGGGACCGATGAACGCGGTAAGTACCGTGTAAACAACGATCGGCTTTGACATAGGAAGAATGATCTTCCAGAAGATCTGGTTTTTGGTAGCGCCGTCGATCGTCGCCGCTTCGTCCAGCGCTCGCGGTATGGTATCGAAGAAGCCTTTTGATACCTGGAAGCCCAGACCTGCGCCGCAGCTGTAGCATAGAACAAGTGCGATAAGGTTACCGTCAAGACCGAAGATCTTGAGCAGGTAGTAGATAGCGATCATGGTCATAAAGCCGGGGAACATGCCGAGGATCATGGCGATGTTCATCAGGGTTTTACGAATGCCGAAACGAAGGCGGCTGAACGCGTAACTAACTGCCAGTACCGAAATTGTTGAAATTACGCAGCTGAAGCAAGCAACAACAAATGTGTTAACGAACCATCTCGGGAAGTTGAGTGAGGAATCCGCCGAACCCGCGAACAGGTCAACGTAGTGCTCGAATGTAAATCTCTTCGGAAGCAGAGCGTCGTTGGTGAGAACGCCGCCGTCAGCGCGAAGCGAGTGAAGAACAAGATATACAAACGGCGCGATCCAGATAAGGCACATAACTCCGAGAATAATGTAGATGATGGCGTTGGAAAGATGTCTTCTGAACTTATAGCTTTTAATCATGAGAACGCCTCCTCATCCTTCATAGATTTGGAATTGTTATAGATAATCAGCGACAGTGTAGCGCAGATTATGAATACCAAAATACCGATTGCCGAGGCAAGACCGTAGTCCTTCTTTTCACCCATCGACAACTGATACAGCCATGTAACAAGGATATCCGTGTCGCCCGCGCCGTAAAGGTCAACGTTAGCGGGTTTACCGCCCGTCAACAGGAAGATTACGTTGAAGTTGTTGATGTTGCCGACGAACTGTGTGATCAGCTGAGGCGTTGTAACGAAGATCATGTATGGCAGGGTGATCTTGGTAAAGGTCTTGAACGGCGAAGCGCCGTCGATGCGCGCCGATTCGTACAGATCCTCAGGAATATTCATAAGAATACCGGACATTGACAGGATCGTGTACGGGATACCTACCCAGCAGTTTACTATGATTACCGTGGCTCGGGCACCCCACGCGCTTGCGCCCAGGAAGTCTATCCTTGGGTTATCTCCGGTGAACAGTCCCAGGAAGATGTTGAACGCGCCCTCCTGTGTAAGCATCTGGCTCATCAGAAGAAGTGATACGAACTGAGGAACCGCGATGGTGATAACGAACATTGTTCTGAATACGCTCTTGAGCTTAATGCCCTTTTTGTTGATCATCAGAGCAACGATCATACCGAGAATGTAGTTGGTGAACGTTGCGGCAAACGCCCATATGAGCGTCCATCCCGCAATACTGAAGAAGGTCGTGGCCTTTTGGTCACTGTTGACAACGTCAAAGACGTTGCCAAAGTTTGTCAGACCGTTCCAGTCAAACAATACGGCGTGATATACACCGTGGTAGTTGGTGAACGCGATAAGAATCATGAAGATCAGCGGCAGTATGTTGAATACCGCGATCATCAAAATCGGGAAGGAAAGAAGGGTGATGTGATACTTTCCGTCGAGGAAATCCTTAATGTCCTCTCTGAGGGGAGTAGGTCTCTCGCCGTTCTCTCTCATCTTCTGATGCTTGTAAGCGTCTTTGATGTTGTTGATGTAAATGGCGAATACAACGATGGTAACAACAACGGTAAGTGTGCCGTAAAGAAGGATAAGCATCGATCTCTGACCTTCGTCTACAACCTTTTCAAAACCGAAGTCGTCATATTCAACTAAACGGGGATGTGTACCGAGCGAGGGCAGCCAGTAGAGCTGCTCGAAGCCGAATACAACCATAAATACAACATAGAACGCCTCTACCAGCATGTAGAGAATGCCCTTGTAATATTTGCCCTTGTGAATATCGCCGAAGCCGAAAACAACATAAGAAAGTTTTGTTGCCCAGTCACCCTTGACAAAGGTGACACCGTAATTTTTGAAGCCTTTGCCTATTCCAAGAAAGAAGTGAGCAATTGCAAGCCCGATGGTCTTGAAGAATCTTCCGACCGAGCGGGGCAAATTTTTAAAGAACTTCTTAAAGTTAAAGACAAATCTTTGGAACGGATTGAGCTGTTTATATTCAACGTATGTCATATAAGCTCTCCTTTAAAAAGTCTGAAAATCTCTCTTATTATATAACACCAAACTAATAATGCCTTTTACGTTTCCCATATAATAAAAAACATTATTCGTTTGGTGTATAGAAAACGTAAATCAGGTAGCTTCGGGGCGCCCCGGAAAGGGGCACCCCTTTTATTTGATTTTGTTTTTCAGCGAAAATTATTCGTCTCTAACGGCGGAAATAACTTTGTTGAGAAGAGTCTTTGTAGCAGCTGCGTCTGAGGGATCCCAGCTGTCCTTGTACATCTCGCTTCCGAGTGAACCCATAGGAGTCCAGAATGTGCCTGCGATATTAACCTGTGCTACAGCGTTCTCTGACTGAGCGGAAACAGCCTTGAGGATCGGATCGTCAGCAAATGCCTTCTGAGCCTCGGTGTTGGAGGGACCCCAACCGAGCTTCTCAGCTCTCTGCTTCTGGCAATCAAGACCTGTGAGGTAGTAAGCCAGGATCTGAGCTGAACGCTGGAACTTTGTGTGTGAGTTAACACCGATGAATTTGTAACCGAACAGTGAGATAAGCTGCTTGTCTTTGTCGCCTACTTTGATGGTGGGAAGAGGAGCAGCACCGAACTTGTCGCCGAGAGCGTCCTTGTCAGCGGTGGAGTTCCATGTACCGTCTACGCCTGCGCCGACCTTGCCGTTCTTGAAGCCGGTGGAGATGTTGGCGGGATCCTGTGAGCTGTATGTGCCCTTGTAATCCTTCATCAGCTTAGCGAAAGCCTGGAGAGTCTTAACGCACTCGTCCTCGTCGAAATCTACGAACTTCTGAGTGATGCCGTCATCCTCAAAGCCGTCGATAAGAGCGCCGCCGGTGAATGCGAATGTGCAGCTGTAGAAGCCGTTGCCGCTGTCCATGATGAACTGCTTGCCGGCATTCTTACAAGCGGTCAGAACGCCCTCAAATGTCTTGGCGTCTTCTTCTTTAACAACAGTGTTGTCGTAAACGAGATAGTAGCCGTTATCGTTTGTTTCGGGGAACGCCCACAGCTTGTCGCCGTCCTTAACAGCGTTAACGGTCTTTTCTGCGTTGTTGGCTTCTACTGTGCTTGCAAAGCCCTTGGCAACGGGAGAAAGAACCTCAGCGGAGATCAGCTTGTCAAGCTGGTCGCTCGGGAAGCCGAATACGTCGGCAGCCTTCTCGGCGTCGTTCATGATCTGGGTAGCGGCGTCGGATTCACCCTGAGCAACAACCTCGATGCTCTTGAACTTAACGTCCGAATAATGATCCTGGAAAGCCTTAACCTGCTCTTTAACAAGGCTTACAGCCTTATCGGGAGCCCAAACCTTCAGCGTGATGTCTGTCTCATCACCGAAGAGGCTTGCGTCGGGGAATGACGGATCGATGTCGCCGCCGCCCTTAGACTCGGACTTTGACTCAGTTGAAGAAGAATCTGACTTAGAATCGGACTTTGAAGAGTCACTGCTTCCGCCGCAGCCTGCGAACGCGGTTGCGGTCATCATGCCTGCCAATAAAATGGCGAGAACTTTTTTCATTGGAAATTCCTTCTTTCTATAAATTTTGGGTAATAGAGCAAATTGCACAAATAACGCTCTGTTCCACTAAATAAATAATATCAAAAAAGTAAGCAAATTTCAACTCCTTTTGTACTTTTTATCTAACATGTTAAAATCAGTTCTATTTTTTGTATATAATTACCCGATATTTTTTTAATTTTGGAGCTTTGAACAAATCTATATATCTATTTTTATGCATATCAACTATCAACGTGTTGTGAAACTTGCCTAAGTATTGCCTTGTTAATTAAGGTAAATAGCCTTTTCGGGCAGGTCGGCGCGTTAATAATTTAGCGGGCGAAAAACTTTCAACATTTTTTTTAGTTAATTTTCACTAATAATCTTTCAAACCAACACAAGCGCGCTTTCAAAGGCGTTTTTTCATCAGTTTTATCACCGCAAGATATTGAGTTCAGCGTTTTATTACCGCAATATTTTGAAAATGAAGTTCAAAACTGTTGTATTCCGAATCAAGAGTTGATATAATATATCTGTACAATTATATGCCGCGCGACGGAAAATACGACCGGCGCAGCGCAAAAAGGAGCGTTATTATGAAACTGACTCAGCTTTTAAAGAATGTTGACTATACCTTTATCCGCGAAACCCGGGCGGAGATAACCGACCTTGTTTACGATTCGCGCAAGGCTAAGGAGGGCGCCGCCTTTGTCTGCCTTAAGGGATATACCTCGGACGGGCATAAATTCGCTCAGTCCGCCGTCCGGAAGGGCGCGTCGGCTCTTGTTATAAGCGATGACCTCGACTTTGCCGTGCCCGAAAACGTAGCCGTGGTAAAGGTTAAAGATACGCGCCTGGCGCTTGCGCTTATGAGCGCCGAGCTTTTCGGCAACCCGGCAAACGAGCTGAAAACCGTTGCCATCACGGGCACCAAGGGCAAGACCACCACGACCGCGATGATCGCCGAGATTTTTGAGCGCGCGGGGATCAAGACGGGCACAATAGGCACTCTGGGCATTGTGTACGGCGGCAATACATACAAAACCGACAACACCACCCCCGAGAGCTACGAGATCCAGAAAGCGATGCGCGATATGATCAACGCCGGCTGCAAGGCTATGGTGATCGAAGCGTCGTCAATAGGTCTGAAGCACAGCCGCCTTGCCGGCATGACCTTTGACGTGGGTATCTTTACAAACTTTTCAAACGACCACATCGGCGGAGTTGAGCATAAGGACATGGCGGAGTACCTCTACTGCAAAAGCCTTTTGTTCCGTCAGGTGAGAAACGCCGCAGCTAACTGCGACGACCGCGTATATAAAGAGGTTACAAAAGACTTCAGCGGCGAGCTGCACACCTTCGGCTTTTCAGATAAAAGCGAACTGCGCGCAAAAAATGACCGCCTGCTATCAGACGGCGGCTTTATCGGCGTTCACTTCGAAACCGAGGGCGCGCGAACGCTCTCGCTCGACGTCGGCGTTCCCGGCATTTTTAATGTATATAACGCGCTGGCGGCAATAAGCGCGGTAAGCTTTTTCGATATTCCCGACCGGGCTATCATCGACGGCCTGAAGGTCGCCCATGTAAAAGGCAGAGTTGAGCCGGTAAAGGTTCCGGGCAACTACAGCCTGCTCATCGACTACGCGCACAACGCGCTTTCAATGGAGAACGTACTTACAACGCTCAGGCAGTACAGCCCCAACCGCCTTATTACGATGTTCGGCGCGGGCGGCAACCGCCCCAAGGTGCGCCGCTTTGAAATGGGCGAAACCTCGGGCAGACTGAGCGACATTTCGGTAATCACCGAGGACAACTCGCGCTTTGAGGACGTTATGGACATCATTGAGGATATCAAAACAGGTCTTGCCAAAACCGACGGCAAATATGTTGTAGTCCCCAACCGCAAGGAAGCGATCCGCTATTGTATGCTCAACGCTCAGGACGGCGACATAATAGTGTTAGCGGGCAAGGGACACGAGGATTATCAGGAGATAAAGGGCGTTAAGTACCACATGGACGAGCGCGAGCTGATAGCGGATATTATTAAAGAGGAAAACTTGGGTTAGTAAAAATCGTAAAACCGCGGCTCCCCGATCAGTTATTCTGAACGGGGAGCCGTAATAGTTTATTTAAGGCAGTATCCTGCGAAAAGTCAATTCCGCATTTATTTGTCGCGCCGTTATACCGACTTTTACGACAAACCGATTTTTCCAAAGGCGGTCGTTGCCACGACATGGCAATACGCGAATCCAATGTTTGAGCGTAACAAACCTTTTGTTCCCGCGAGAAATGACCCGCCGTTGCAGTAACGTTTATGTTATATCATCGTTTTCCAAAGGCGGCTTTGGATGCAACGTCACGTTGCCGCATTATAATGAGGCGTTCGCTACGCTGAGCAGGATATTTTTTATCTCATACAGCTTCTCTGACAAGTCCACATAATATGTATGCGGATTTTCAAAACGCTTCACCTCGTCCCACAGCAGGTCAAGCTGTTCCCTGCAATACGCGGCGATCTCCTCAATTGAGGGGCAGTCGTAAACAAGCTCGCCGTTTTCAAAAATAGGAACAAGCAGCTCCCTTGCGGTAAAGTCCGTGAGGGTTTTTGTTTTCCATGTCGCGTTCGGGTCGAAAATGGTGTGCGGCTTGCTGTCGTCAACGGTCTCGTCATATACGCAGATCTCGTCGGCAAGCGCCTTGCCGCTCTCTCTGTCGTAGTAGCGGTACAGCTTTTTAAAATGCGGATTGGTGATTTTGGCGGTGTTTTCGCTGACTTTGATTTTCGGCACTATCTCGCCGCTCTCGTTCTCGACCGCAACAAGCTTGTAAACGCCGCCGAATACGGGTGATTTTGCCGAGGTGATAAGCCTCTCGCCCACTCCGAAGGTGTCGACCTGAGCGCCCTGCATCATAAGGTCGCGGATAAGATTTTCGTCAAGCGCGTTCGAGGCGGTGATTGTGCATTCGGTAAGCCCGGCGTCGTCGAGCATTTTGCGCGCCTTTTTGGAGAGGTAAGAGATATCGCCCGAATCGAGCCTTATGGCGCATTTGGTCTTGCCCTGAGGCAGAAGAACCTCCTTAAACACCTTTATGGCGTTGGGCACGCCGCTTTTGAGCGTGTTGTAGGTATCAACAAGCAGAGTCGGGTTATCGGGGTAAAGCTCGCAGTACGCCTTGAACGCGTCATACTCGCTGTCGAACATCTGTATCCACGAATGAGCCATTGTGCCGCCTGCCGGAACTCCGTAAAGCTCGTCGGTAAGGGTGCAAGCCGTGCCGGCGCAGCCGCCTATATACGCCGCTCTGGCGCCGAGGACAGCGCCGCTCGCTCCCTGGGCGCGGCGTGAGCCGAACTCAAGCACGGCTCTGCCCTGAGCCGCGCGCACGATGCGGTTTGCCTTTGTGGCGATAAGCGTCTGGTGATTTATGCTGAGCAGCACAAAGGTTTCGACAAGCTGAGCCTCGATAGCGGGCGCTTTTATAGTAATGATAGGCTCGTTTGGGAACACGGGCGTGCCCTCCGGAACCGCGTAAATGTCGCCGCTGAATTTGAAGTTTTTGAGGTACTTTAAAAAGCCCTCGTCAAAAATGCCCTTTGAGCGCAGATACTCGATATCCTCGTCCTCAAAGTGAAGCTCTCTGATGTAGTCGATGACCTGCTCAAGACCCGCCGCGATCGCAAAACCGCCGTCGTCGGGAAC
>ONMK01000005.1:11153-38687 GCA_900318905.1 uncultured Eubacteriales bacterium
AGCATGGCAAAATTTTCCTGCTTCAAACCAAACACCTCGTTTTGTTTATTCTTATCTAATTGTAGCAACTGCTCATAATTTTGTCAAATTATATTTTTATTGATTTTCGAAAATATTTTCGAATTTCCCCTTGATTTCTTAGAACGTTTGTGCTATTATTATAGCATGTTCGAACATATTTGCGAGGCTAATGCGAAGCGGAGGTGAATTTATGTATATCGCCATTGATTTAAAATCCTTTTACGCGTCGGTGGAATGCGCAGCGCGCGGGCTTGACCCGCTTGACACAAATCTGGTGGTAGCGGACTTGAGCCGCACCGAAAAAACCATCTGCCTTGCGGTCACTCCCTCGCTGAAGAGCTTTGGGATATCGGGGCGCGCGCGGCTTTTTGAGGTGATACAGCGCGTCGGCGAAGTCAACAGCATGCGCAAAAGCAGGCTGAGGGGCAAGGACTTTTCCGGCGAATCGCATTTCCTCAGCGAGCTGAACGCCTGTCCCGGTAAAAAGCTCGGTTACATCACCGCTCCGCCGAGAATGGCTGAATACATGCGCGTAAGCACCCAAATTTACGGCATTTACCTGCGCTATATCGCGCCCGAGGACATTCACGTCTATTCGGTCGACGAGGTGTTTATCGACGCCTCGCGCTACATCAGAGCCTACCGCATGACAGCGCACGAGCTTGCCGGCAAGCTTATCCGCGAGGTGCTGAGCGAAACGGGGATCACCTCCACCGCGGGAATTGGAACGAATCTTTACCTTTGCAAAATAGCAATGGACATCGTAGCAAAGAAGATGAAGCCCGACGCGCACGGCGTGCGGATCGCCGAGCTTGACGAGCAGGGCTACCGCGAACAGCTTTGGAGCCACAAGCCCATAACCGACTTTTGGCGCATAGGCGGCGGCTACAGCCGGAGCCTTGCGCGGTACGGCATGTACACAATGGGCGACGTGGCGCGGATGTCGCTTGTAAACGAAAGCCTGCTCTACAAGCTGTTCGGCGTAAACGCGGAGCTGCTTATCGACCACGCCTGGGGGTGTGAGCCCTGCACCATGCGCGAGATAAAAGCCTACAGGCCGCGCAGCAAGTCGCTCAGCCTCGGGCAGGTGCTCAGCACGCCCTACGACTTTGAAAAGGCGCGGCTGATAATAAGCGAAATGGCGGATTCGCTGACTCTCGATTTGGTAAGGAAGGGGCTTTTGACCGACCAGATGGTGCTGACCGTGGGCTACGATATTGAAAACCTGAGCGACAGCCGTCGCCGCGCGCTGTATCACGGCGAGGTAAAAACCGACCGCTACGGGCGGCAGGTACCTAAACAGGCTCACGGCAGCGAAAACATCGGCTGCTTCTGCTCCTCCACGCGCAAAATAACCGAGGCGGTGCTCAGGCTGTTCGACCGCGTCGTAAACCCCGACCTGCTTGTGCGGCAGATGTATATCGTGGCGAATCACACAGTGCCCGAGGGCGGGCTGGACGCTTCGCAAAAAAGCGAGCAGCTGAGCCTGTTTGACATAAGCGGGCCCGCCGAAAGCAAATTTGAAACGCGCGAGAAGCAAATCCAGCAGACGATTTTAAGCCTGAGAATGCGCTACGGAAAAAACGCCGTACTCAGGGGCATGAACTTCCGCGAGGGCGCCACCGCAAGAGAAAGGAACCGCCAAATAGGGGGACATGCGGCAACGTGACGTTGCATCCAAAGCCGCCTTTGGAAAACGATGATATAACATAAACGTTACTGCAACGGCGGGTCATTTCTCGCGGGAACATCAGACATCTGTATCACAAACGTATAATTCGCGTCGTGTCCGTCGCGTCACGCGACTCTCCACTCTCAAAAAAATGTCAAATTACAACGATATAATAAATCTAACTCCTCCTAAGTCAAACCTGAAGCACAAGATGCCTTTATATGAGCGTGCGGCGCAGTTTGCGCCCTTTGCGGCGCTTACGGGCTTTGACGAGCAGCTCGGCGAGGAGGCTCGCTTTACCGACTCGCGCCCGACCGTCTGCGACGAGGACGCTCAAATAATAAACGAAAATCTTAATATTCTTCTCTCATCGCGCGAACGCCTTTGCGTGCGCCTTACTTACTTTGTGCCCGACAGCACCAAAAGCGGAGGAGCGCTACTAAAAAAAGAGGGCGAGGTGCGCCGCGTCGACGCCGTTTTGCGCGAGGTGATTTTTACCGACAAGACCGTCGTGCCGATAGATGAAATTTTTGCCCTTGATATCAGATAGCTTTCGTGATATACTACTTAGTAATATATTATGAAAGAGGTTACAAAAATGGGATGTAATCACGATTGCGCCTCATGCAGCAGCAACTGCGGCGGCGAAAACGATTTACACGAAAAGCTAAATGATTTCAGCACAGTGCGCCACGTTATAGGCGTTGTATCGGGCAAGGGCGGCGTAGGCAAAAGCCTTGTCACCTCGATGCTGGCGGTAGAATCAAACCGCAGGGGCTTTCACACCGCTATCCTCGACGCGGACATAACGGGCCCGTCGATTCCCAAGTCGTTCGGTATTACCAAAAAGGCGGTCGGCAACGAGCTCGGCATTCTGCCCGTGCGCACCGAAACAGGCATTGACATCATGTCCGTAAACCTGCTGCTAAAAAACGACACCGACCCCGTCGTGTGGCGCGCGCCGATGATCACGGGCACGGTAAAGCAGTTCTGGTCTGACGTGCTTTGGAACGACATCGACTACATGTTTGTAGATATGCCTCCGGGAACCGGCGACATTCCGCTGACCGTTTTCCAGAGCATTCCGCTTGACGGCATTATAGTTGTCGCCTCTCCCCAGGAGCTGGTCGGCATGATCGTTGAAAAGGCGGTCAAAATGGCTGAGATGATGAAGGTCCCCGTTCTCGGCATTGTTGAGAATATGAGCTATTTCGAGTGCCCCGACTGCGGCAAGCGCCACAGCGTGTTCGGCAACAGCCATATCGACGAGATCGCGGCAAAGTACAACACCAAGGTTCTCGCAAAGCTCCCCATCGACCCCGACCTCGCGGCCAAGGTAGACGCGGGCAAGGTTGAGATGTTTGAGGGCAGCTATCTTGACGGATTTTTTGAAAACTGATACAGTCAACCGATAAAACAAAAACATACCGCCCGCTATAAACACGGGCGGTATATTTTATATCGTATTCTAATATTTTCTTCCAAGCGACTTTTCTGCGGCGCAAATCAGCTTGCCGGCTCCGAAGATTATCATTATTTCCGGCACGCATTTAACAGCCTGACTGATAACGCGCGAAAGCAGCCACGCGTTGTACGACTTTCCCACGCTTGCGCTGTACAGCAAATACAGCCAGTAGGCGGCCAAAAAGGTTTCGACAACAAGCGTGTTTACAACCCACGCTATCACCACACGCGGAATAGTGATCTGATTTTTGTAAAGCGCGAAGCCGTAGATAAGTCCTGTCAAAGCGCCGCTTATTGTAAAGCCCGGAAAATACGCGCCCGTAGGCACTATCAAAAACGAGATGATATCGCCCAGCGCGCCTATAAGCAGCGCGGGCAAAGGGCCGAACATCGCGCCGGCGATGGCTATGGGCAAAAACGAGCCGCTGATTTTAACGGCGTTGCCGAAGACCGGCAGCGTAGTGTTGGCGAACATTCCCAAAACTACGCGCAGCGCGAGCAGCATAGCGATAAGAACAAGCGATTGCAGGTTTTTTAATTCTTTTGCGGAATTTTTCAGAATATTGACCGGAACCATATAACCCCTCCGAAGTAAGCTGACTTCAAAAACAAAAGGCGGGCAAACGCCCGCCTTAAAAGCTTTTCAAAGTTACAGCGGGATGCGAATCCGGCATCGCAGGTCTATCCCTTCGTTTCCGCGGCAACTCCCCGTCCGCAAAACACTTCACGCGCCGAATCCTACTCTGTTATTTTTACCATGACTATTATATCACTATATCGGGTTTTGTCAACCTTTTTTGCGTGACGAGAGCGAATTGTTCATTCTAACAATCAGATTTGAGAGCGGCTTGTAGATAAACATAGTTATAACAGCCACAATAATTCCCTTAGCCAGCGTAAACGGCACATTAAAAATAAGCAGCGATTTTACAAGCGTGTCAGAAGCCGGCAGAATTGTTTTATACATGCCGACAATCGGCTCTGTTGTTCCGCCGAACCACATATTCGCGTATGCGGGATACACTATGAAATAGTTAGTAGGAAAGCTCACGACCGCCATTGCGAGCGCTCCCAGACCGCACGCCAAAAGCGCTGTTTTACGTGTTTTATTGTGCTGATAAATCAAGCCCGCCACAAGCGAAAATGTCGCGCCGAGCAGAAAGTTTGAAAGCTCGCCAACGCCGCCCGAGGTTCCGAACGGAATGTGGATCAGGTTTTTCAAAAAGCAGATAATGACCGCCCATAACGGTCCCAGCACAAAGGTTCCGATAAGCTCTGGCAAATCAGAGAAATCGAGCTTTAAAAAGGACGGTACAATAGGGATAGAAAACTCGATGTACTGCAAAACCACCGCGATTGCCGTCAACATGCCCGTTACGGCAAGCTTTGTTGTAAGTGTTTTTTGATTGTTTTTTGCTGTCATACAAACAACTCCTTTAAAAATTTTAAAGGCTGAATCGAAGAAAGCCCCGCTGCAAAAACAGCGGGGCGATAACGCAAATTAGGGCAAAAGCCAAATCGCGCCTTCTTTCATCCGGACTGTAACCGTCGGTGCCTGAATTTCACAGGCTCGGCAAGCTTACGCTTGTTCGTGGACTATACCACCGGTGGAGAATTTCACTCCGCCCCGAAGACAACCTTCTATTTTATTATATGGATTTTTTTGAATTTGTCAACAGAAACTAATATTCCAAAAGAGAATTATATTGACAACTTGTTTTATTTTTTGTATAATACTGTCGGATAAGGTGAACCTTAACACGGTAGGCGGTTAAATTCTGCCCTCGATTGGGGCATGCCACATGGGACATATAACAATTATTGTTCTCGCAATTGTTTTATACACAATTCTGGCAATAAAGAAGAACTAAACCGCCTCGGCAAAAGTACGGTTTAGTTCCGCTTTTAACTAAACTTTACTTAGGGCTAACCGCTTATCGGTTCGCCTTATCTATTTATATTATAACAGCTTTTGCGCAATTGTCAAGTCCGTGCCATTTGGCGCGGGCTTATTTTATTGCCGCTTTCAGCGCCTCTGTTTTATCCGTCTGCTCCCACTTTACGCCGAGCTCTTCTCTGCCGAGGTGGCCGTAGGCGGCTACGTTGTAATACTGGGGCTTTTGAAGCTCAAGCTGATTGATAATTGAGTTGGGGCGGCAGTCAAACACCTTTTCAACCGCGCCTGCAAGCTGCTCGTTTGTATATTTTGATGTTCCGAACGCGTCTACCATGATAGAAACGGGCTTTGCAACGCCGATAGCGTAGGCAAGCTGGACCTCGCACTTTTCCGCAAGGCCTGCCGCGACAACGTTCTTGGCGATATAGCGGGCGTAATATGCGGCGCTGCGGTCTACCTTTGTCGGGTCCTTGCCGCTGAAAGCTCCGCCGCCGTGGCGCGAGAAACCGCCGTAGGTGTCAACAATTATCTTTCTGCCCGTAAGGCCTGCGTCACCAACGGGACCGCCGATAACAAAACGTCCGGTGGGGTTTACAAAAATCTTTGTATCTGTAAAAAGCTCCCCGGGGATCACGGGCTTTATAACGTATTTTATCATGTCCTCTCTGATCTGCTCAAGAGAAGCGTCGGGATCGTGCTGAGTGGAAACAACAACGGTATCTACGCGAACCGCTTTTCCGTCCTCATATTCAACGGTAACTTGAGTCTTTCCGTCGGGACGGAGGTATTTCAGCGTGCCGTCCTTTCTCACCTTTGTAAGCTGCTTTGCAAGGCGGTGGGCAAGCGATATGGGAAGCGGCATAAGCTCGGGAGTCTCGTTGCAGGCGTAGCCGAACATCATGCCCTGGTCGCCGGCGCCGATCCGGTTGTTTACGTCGTCCTCACCGTCTTTATGCTCCAGGCTCTCGTTAACGCCCATAGCGATATCGGCTGACTGGGCGTCGATTGAGGTGAGCACGGCGCAGCTTTGAGCGTCAAAGCCGTAGTCGGGATCATTATAGCCGATGTCGTCAAGAACTCCGCGGGCAATAGCGCTGATATCGACCTGCGCGGTGGTGCTGATTTCGCCCATGATGTGTACCATACCTGTAGTAACGGTGGTTTCGCAGGCGACGTGCGCGGTCTTGTCCTGCTCTAAAATGCTGTCGAGAACCGCGTCTGAAATTTTATCGCAGACCTTATCGGGATGTCCCTCGGTCACTGATTCGGATGTAAAGAAAAACTTTGCCATACCAACAACTCCTTATTAAAAATATAAAACGCGCCCTTCAACCGAAAGGCGCTCAAAATAACTCATCTTTCGGTAAATACCGCAGGATTTAGCACCTTGCAATGCAGGTTGCCGGACTTCACGGGGCCTGTTCCCTCCGTCGCTCTTGATAAGGTCGTATTCAACTGTAGAGTATTATATATGATTAGTTTAAAAATAGCAAGTATTTTTTTCAAAGATTTTGCCTAAAAGCTTTGTATTATTGAAAATGGTGTGGTAAAATGACAGTGAAGGACTGATATTTATGAATATTACCATAAGAGAATACACAAAAAACGACATCGAGCGAATGAATGAAATCTGGAACGAGGTTGTGCTTGACGGCATTGCCTTTCCGCAGACAGAATGTCTTGACGCTGAAAGCGGAGCGGATTTTTTCGGTGCCCAGACCTACTGCGGAGTTGCCGAGGATATCGAGAGCGGCAGGCTGCTCGGGCTGTACATTCTTCACCCAAACAACGTCGGAAGGTGCGGTCACATATGCAACGCAAGCTACGCGGTAAGCGGCGAGGCACGCGGCATGAAAATCGGAGAAAAACTTGTTCTGGACTGTATTGAGCAGGGCAGGCTCCACGGTTTCCGAATTCTTCAGTTCAACGCGGTTGTCAAAACAAACGCTGCCGCGCGTCACCTGTACGAAAAGCTGGGCTTTATTCAGCTGGGTACAATTCCGAGCGGCTTTTTGATGAAGGACGGCAGCTACGAGGATATCTGCCCGTATTATATTGAGTTATAAGGGAGAGTTTGATATGATTTTTGATTTGAAAAACGAAGCAGCCGAAACGATACCGAACTTTAAAGGCGGCGAAGGAAGCTTTATCGCCAAGATACACTTTGACGGCATGAACAAGATAATCCACGGCACGCTTGAGCCCGGCTCGACGATCGGCAGGCACACCCATGAAAGCGACAGCGAGGTAATTTATGTCCTCAGCGGCAGCGGCTTGGTTGAGGACGAAGGCGAGTTTTTGCCGCTTGAGTCAGGTCAGTGCCACTACTGCCCCAAGGGGCACACCCACAGTCTGATAAACAACGGTACTGAGAACCTTGTATTCTTTGCGGTAGTGCCTGTGCAATAAACATGTCAAAACGCGCCTCCGGCAAAAAGTCGGAAGCGCGTTTTAAAGTTGTACAAATTCAATATCAAAATCCGCGCTGCTGTTTTTGGCGCAGACTGAAACTGTATAATCGGAAAATGCCTTTGTTTTCATATTGTAAACGTCGCCGCACTCACAAAAGCTGCCATTAATTACCTCAACGGATTTGGCGGCGCGGTGAAAGCCCTCGCCCATGCATTTGAGCAGGGCTTCTTTTTTTGTCCAAAGCCTGAAAAAAGCCCCGAGACGGTCAGCGGCGCTCCTAATACTGTCAAGCTCCGCTTCGGTAAACACTACCTTGCCGAGCCTTAGAGCGTCAGCCTGCCTGAACTGCTCGATATCGCAGCCGACCTCGGATTTGTCAAGCGCCATCGCCACCCATTCGCCGCTGTGTGAAATGTTAAAGCAGGCGCCGCTTTTCGCCCTCGGCTTTCCGAAATCGTCGGTATATATTTCGGTATCGCCCAAAAAGCGGCGGATGAGCAGACCGCCGGCCACACAGCGCTTTTGGTCGTCGGCAAAGCGGTACCGCCGCGCTTTTTCTGCTCGCCCGGGTGAGATCAGCTTCCAATGCTCAGGCGTTATTTCCGCTATATTAGCCAGATACAGCTTCATATTTTCTCATACTCTCCAATATACATATATAAGGTCAGTCGGCTTTAAGGCTTTCAAGGCAGCTTTCGCAGATATACTTATCCTTAAACGCGGTCAAGTCCTCGGGGTTGTTGCAGAACACGCACTTCGGCTCAGCTTTGCGGATAGTAATGCACTCGTCGTCGGCGTTGATTTGCAAAATATCGCCTGCCTGAATGTTAAGATGGCGGCGGATATCCTTTGAAATAACGATCCTGCCCGCCTTGTCAATTTCTCTGAAATTAGTATAAATCATGGGGAAACGCTCGCTTTCGTCAAAAACTAACAGTATTTTACCATTTAATGGTTAATTTGTCAATAATTTCCGAAGAGTTGCGCAAAAAAACATGAGGTGATGTATTTGCTTAACTATATTTGGAGCTTTCTTATCTTAATCAGCGTTATTTGCTCGGTTGCGCTCGGAAACACTCAGAACCTGTCGAACGCCTTTGTCGACAGCGCCGCCGACGCCATACAGCTCCTACTCACCCTTGCCGGGATAATCTGTCTGTGGTCGGGGCTGATGAAAATAGCCGAGCGCAGCGGACTAAACGCGCTTGCGGCGCGGCTTTTCGCTCCGCTGCTGCGGCCGCTGTTCCCAAGGCTCGATAAAAACAGCGCAGCGTTTGAGGCTATTTCAATGAACATCAGCGCGAACCTTCTCGGACTGGGCAACACCGCCACTCCGCTTGGGCTGAAAGCGATGAAGGAGCTTCACACGCTTAACGGCAGAAGCGACCGCGCAAGCGATGAAATGGTGGTTTTTGTGGTAATGAACACCGCCTCGCTGCAGCTTATGCCCACAACGCTCGGCATTCTCCGTTCAAGCTACGGCAGCGCCGCGCCGTTTGAGATACTTGTTCCCGTGTGGATAAGCTCGGCGTGCGCGCTGACGGTTGCATTGATTATCTCAATAACAGGAAACAGGATCGCAAGGTGACCTTATGGAATTTATCATGCCCGCGTTTGCGGCGATTATCGTATTATTCGGTCTTGTGCGGCGCGTGCCGGTGTTTGACGCGTTTATCGCGGGCGCAAAGGAAGGCGTTTCAACGCTTTACGGAATAGCTCCCACTATTTTAGGGCTGATTTTTGCGGTAAGCCTTTTGCGTTCAAGCGGAGCCATTGATGTTATCTGCGCCGTCCTGTCCCCTGTGGCGAACGCCGTCGGATTTCCTAAGGAAGTGGTGCCGATGGCAATGCTGCGCCCCGTTTCGGGAAGCGGCTCTACAGCGCTGCTGGTTTCGGTATTTGAAGATTTCGGTCCCGACAGCTTTGCCGGCAGAGTTGCCTCGGTGCTTGCGGGCTCAAGCGAAACGACATTTTTTGCGACGACGCTGTATTTCGGCAGCGTGGGAATCAAAAAAATACGCCACACGCTTGCCGCCGCGATTGCCGCGGATTTGACCGCGATGATATTGAGCGCTTTTTTGGTAAGAATCTTGCTATAAGAAAACAAAAATGTAATCAAATAATTCATTTAAGCTATTGACAAGCAAATATTACGTTCTGTAGATTTTTATGTGGAATTTTCTTTATTGAAAAATAATGAAGTTGAAACAGAAATCCGCGATTTCGCGCTGTCCGCACAAATTACAAGCTATATGTACCTATATCTCAATATCCTTTTAACACTTTCAACAGAGTTATCAACATTATATTGAAGCAAAAGAATTTTACATTTAGTAAATCCGAATTTAATATTTTTTTCAAAAACCCGTTATAATTCCGGAAGAAAATAATACAATTTTGTAATTCGAGGTACTTTTTAATGCCAAACAAAAAATATCTGCTGCTTGAAATATGCGGCGGACTGTTTACAGCAGCGGCGTCGGTGTTCATGCAGCATTTATACTCGCTGAGCGGCAAGGAGCTTATAGGGATACTGTTCGGCGCGGTAAACGGAAGCGTCTGGGAAGCCTGCAAAACCCTGCTTCTGCCGTTTTTCATCTGGTCGCTGCTTGAATCGCTGATATACAGAATGTCGATCTGCCGCTACACCGCCTCAAAGACGATCTCGCTGTATTTGCTGGGCGTAATGTATATAGTTTTCAGGCAAACACCGCTTGATCCGTATCTTGCGGCGGCTGTCAGCTTGATTTCCGCAATTTCGCTGTCAATAATTCTGTATATTTCGCCGCTGCCGCTTCAAAAGCTCTTTGCGCCGTCGCTGCTTTTGCTGTTTTTGTTCATCTCGCTGTATTTCGCCCTTACGCCGTTCGCGCCCCATTTTAAAGTATTCCGCGACCCCGCAACAGGGCTTTACGGAATCCTGCCGAAACACTTTGACTACGGCGCTTTTGTGCTTGATTCGATGAAATAGCCCTGATATTGCGCAAATAATCGCTTATAATTCTATTTTAGAATATTATGCTTCATATTGATATGCTATAATTATGATGTATGTAATTAACGATCACGTTTTGTGAGGAATTGAAATGAAAGATAAAACCATTGAAGCCAAGCCCGACGTTATCGCGGGCAGGAACCCGGTAAGCGAGGCTATAAGAAGCAAGCGCCCCATCGATAAGATCTTGGTGGCGCGCGGCGAAAAGAACGGCGCGGTTGTGGGAATTTTAGCAAAGGCGCGTGAAAGGCAGATCCCGGTAAAAGAGGTTGACCGGGTAAAGCTCGATTTCCTGAGCGGCAGCGCCCCTCATCAGGGGATAATCGCGCTTGCCGCGGCAAAGGAATACGCCACGGTAGACGACATCTTCTCATACGCCGAAAGCAAGGGCGAGCCGCCGTTTATTATGGTGCTTGACGAGGTCGAGGACCCGCACAATCTCGGCGCTATAATACGCACCGCCGAATGCGCCGGCGTTCACGGGGTTATAGTCCCCAAAAGGCGCAGTGCCGGGCTCAGCTACACCGTAGGAAAGGCGAGCGCGGGCGCGGTTGAATACATGCGCGTTGCGCGCGTGGCAAATATTTCAAATCTGATTGACGAATTAAAGGAGCGCGGCGTATGGGTGTACGGCGCCGATATGAACGGAACCGACTACACTCAGTGTGACATGTCGGGCGCATGCGCTATAGTCATCGGCAACGAGGGCAAGGGCATATCGCGGCTGGTGCGTGAAAAATGCGATATGATAGTTTCCCTGCCCATGAAGGGCAGCATAAACTCGCTCAACGCCTCGGTCGCGGCGGGAATTTTGATATACCACGCGCTGAAAGGCAGAAGCTAAGCGAAAGGAAGTGTAAAAATGCCGGACAACGAAAAGGCAAACGACCTGCTTAAAGAGCTTGAAATACAGAGCATATTAGACGAGCGGCACAGGATAGCGGACGAGGAAAAAATGCAGAAAACCGCGCAAAAGTACCGCGCAAAGCCAAAGGTGGAGGAAATTTTCAGCAACGCCGACAAAAAGCCCCGCCTTAAAAACGAGAATCCGCTTGAGGTCGCGGACAAGCAAAAGCAGCCTGACGTATCGAATACAATTGTCGGCGAAAAAACCGCCGCTACAATGAAAACCGAGCTGATGATGGACGGCAGAGAGGGCGGCGAAACGCTGAAAACCCCCGAGGAAGCCGAGGCTGAGGCGCGCGCGCAGGCGGAAAAGGAAGAAGCCGAGCGCATAGCGGCGGAGCTTGCCGAAAAGAAGGCGGCTGAAGCCGAAAAAAACAAAATCATCACCCTGACTCCCGAATATGACGAATCGACTCAGTTTTCGGGCGAGGTGCTCGACGAGCTTGAGCAGTTCCGCGAATCTCCCGAAATAGAGAGCATAAACGGTATAGACATCGACCTTAAAACAGACGAGCCCGAACCCGAGAAAAAGGAAAAAGAAAAGCCTCAGGACGAGCCTAAAGCGGAAGCCGCCGAAAAAGCTGAGCCTGAAACGGAAATGCCTGCAGCGGTCGAGCCCGAGCGCATCGTTTCAAAGGTTCCCGTTTACCGTCCCGAGGAGCCGGGCAATATCCTCAACGTAAAGGCAGGCAGGTTCTCGGAGGTCGTAGCCCGCGAATACGAGGAATACATCCGCTCAAAAAGCCCGTCTGTAAGGGCTCACGTTATCCACACCGAGCCGAAGGAGGAAGAACCCAAAGAGGAGGAGCAGGATAACCGCTCAACCCAGGAAAAGCTGCTCAGCGCGGTGGTGGGGTTCTTCTCAAAGGACGAATCCGACGACGTGGACACGCCTAAAAAGAACACAAAGCCCGTTGAGGATTACACAAGCGAAGACGACGAAGAAAGCATAAAATTTGAGCTTAACGAAAATATCCGCAAGCTGTTTTTCCGCAGCATTATTTCGGGCGCGATGGCGCTGGTGGCGGTGATCCTCGCCTTTGTGACACGCATTTTTCCCGACTCTATTATCTCGGCGATCCCTGTTGCCCCCGCGGCGTACGCGGTGTTCAACTTTCTTCTTATCGGCTCTGCCGTGGTGCTCAACCGCGTTGCCATGCTCAACGGATTCACGCCGCTGATGAAGCTCAAGGGCAATTCCGACACCGCTGTGGCGGTTGCCGGAGGAGCCGCCGTGATACAGACTATCGTATCTTTCTTCTGCCTGGGCGATATGTCGGGCTTTAACGTCAACTATTACTGCGTGGTAGTGCTGCTTGCGTTTTTCGCAAACAACTTAGGCAAGCTGATGATGGTGATGCGCGTTAAGGACAACTTCCGTTTTCTTTCGGCAAAGGGGCAAAAATACGCCGCAAAGATATATAACAACGAGAGCGTGGCTAATAAAATGCTCAGCGGCACGCCGTCGGACAAGAGCCTTATCGCCTATCAGCACAAAACAAAATTCGCCTCAAACTTTCTTAAAATCTCTTACGCGCCCGACCCGAGCGAGGATCTCGCGTCAAAGCTTGCGCCCATTACGATCATCGCCACTCTGGTTATTACCGTGCTTTACGGCATTGTAAGGGCGTCCTTCGCAGGCGCGGTAAACACCATGGCGCTGCTGACTGCCCTTTCAATTCCCGTTTCAACCCTTTTGGCGGTCAACATGCCCGTTAAACGGCTTTGCAAAACCCTTACCGGCTACGGCGCTATGATGTCGGGCTATCCCTCAATAAAGCAGTTCTGCGACAGCACCGCCATAATGATAGACGCGGGCGAGCTGTTCCCTGCCGACTCGATCGACCTTGAAGGCATTAAAACCTTTGTCGATTACAATGTCGACGAATCTCTGCTTTGCGGAATAGCTATTTTAAAGGAAGCGCAAAACCCGATCGCCAACGCGTTTGACTCGGTCGTTTCCGAAACTAACGAAACTCTGCCCGAGGTCGAAAGCGTGCTTTATGAGGACGAGCTTGGTCTTGTAGGCTGGATAAACGGCGAGAGGATCCTTGTAGGCTCGCGCAGCCTTATGGAAAAATATCAGGTTGAGATACCCTCTGACGACTACGAGGAAAAATACTCCGCCAGCGGCAGACAAATAACCTACCTGTCGCGCGCGGGCAGCCTTGTAGCCCTGATTGTAACGCGCTACCGCCCCGACCCCGAGCTGAAAAGCGAGATGCAGCGCGCCGAAGCAAACGGAATAAGCTTCCTTATCCGCACAACCGACTACAACATCAACGACGACCTTGTCGCAAAGCTTTATAATCTGTTTTACCGCAGCATAAGGGTGCTGCCGACGGGCTTGGGCAACGTGCTTAAAGAAGCTCAGACCGTTGTTGAGGACAACTCACGCGCGTATCTTATTACGCGCGGCAAAACCGCGGGACTTGCGCGCGCCGTATCGGGCTGCGTAAAAATCAAGCAGAACATCTCTATGGCTATAATTATTCAGCTTATTGCCGTTATTCTCGGCTTTTTGATCGCGTCGCCGCTGGTGCTCTACGCCGGCGCGGGCGTTATGGGCACGCTCGAGGTGTTCATTTACGCGATATTCTGGGCTGCGGCGGCAATTATCGCCCCCGCCATTCAAAAGCCGTAATCTGTTTTAGAAAGGGATCATTAAAATGAAAATCGCTCCTTCTCTTTTGTCCTGTGACTTTTCGGTCATGGGCGATGAAATAAAACGCATGGACAAGGCAGGCGCCGACTGGATGCACCTTGACGTTATGGACGGTCATTTTGTTCCGAACATCACCTTCGGCGCTCCCGTGATAAAGTGGGTACGCCCCTACTCGGACAAGCCCTTTGACGTTCACCTTATGATTTCCGAGCCGCTCAGATACATCGACGATTTTGCCGACGCGGGCGCGGACATAATAACCTTCCATGTGGAGTGCGACTCAGACATTGACGCGACAATAGAAAAAATAAAGTCGCGCGGCATAAAGCCCGGGCTTGTAATTAAGCCAAACACGCCCGCCGAGGCTGTTTTCCCGTATCTTGACAAGCTGGCGCTGGTGCTGGTCATGACTGTTGAGCCGGGCTTCGGAGGGCAGTCGTTCATGGCTGATATGCTGCCGAAGGCAGGCGCTATAAAAGAGGAATGCAAGCGCCGCGGAATAGACCTGCTCATAGAAGCGGACGGAGGAATAGGCGAGGCTACGATAGCTCAGGCTGCCGAGGCAGGCGTTGACGTTTGCGTGGCAGGAACCGCCGTATTCAAGGCAGCCGACGCGGCACAGGCGATCGCAAAGTTACAGGCATATTGATTTTTGATAGTATTATTTATTCAGCATAATCAAGCGGGATCGTTTCGTTTTCGTCGAGCATGGGCTTGCCCTCAAGGGCTGCTACCTTTTTATCAAATGCCGCCTCGAGATATTCGGGAAAAATGTTGCGCCAGTAGGGTACGGTGTGCATTCCTGTTGGATATTTTGTATATGCCATTTTTGAGGCCGGGTAGTTTAATTGCTGAAGGCACTTTATCATTCCCTTTGCGCTCCATTCGTTATCCTGCGGGTCGCCGGAATACAAATAGATAAAGGGTGAGCTTTCGTCAAGCTTCTTTTTGCCGAGGTATTCCATCCAGCTTGCGGAATCAATAGCGCCGAAGGTCGGTGAAAACGCGCCGACGGCTCCGAACTTTTCCGGGTGCTCCATGCCGATATAAAACGATTCAAGCCCCGCAAGGGAGCTTCCGCCGATTGAATTGTGAGCGGCGTCGGTATAGACGTTGTAGTTTTTTTCAACAAACGGCACCACGGTGTTGACCACAAATTCACAAAACGGAACGCCCTGCTTAGCCGTGCTGAAGGTGACGTCCGACACAAGCTCTCCGATATCGGGAACAAGCTCGTCGTAACGTGTTTCCTCCGAATTTGAAATTGCAACGATGATCGCCTTGTTATCGCTTTGTGCCATCATGCTTGTAACGCTTACCGGAGCATACCAGCAGCCGTAGCTTGCGCCGTATGAGAAATCGGGGCTGAGCTTTGATTCGCCGTCAAGCAGGTAGACCGTTGAGTATTTTTCTTTGGAGCTTTGGTTGTAGCCCTTCGGCGTCCATATGTAAACTTCCTTTTTATTGCCGTTGTAATCAAAGGTTTCGGTTTTGAAATCGACGCTTTCAACAGGCTCCTCTCCCTCGGTGAAAGGGACGATACCGTAGCTTGAAATGCTCCAGCCGCTTACGTATTTGTTGAACGCCACGCCCAGCAGTTCCGAGCCGTCATGGGTTATATATGCCCTGTTGTAAAGCGCGGCGTTGCCCTCGCACGAAAAGAGGAAGTAATCGTCGCTCTCGCTGAGCTTTCCCATTTTTACCTTTTCGGTTTCGCCGCTTGAGGTGTTTTCAAAGGTCACGGTGACTTCGCTGCTCTTGAACTCATCCCTCACATACAGCGTGTGCATGGTTTCGCTTTTCGAGGCGCTGCTTTTGGCGCTTTCGGCGCTTTTTGAGCTGCTTTCGGCACAGGCGGTAAGCAGCGAAGCACAGACCGCCGCTGACAATACGAATGCCGAGATTCTTTTTATATATTTCATTTTACCCCCATTTATTTACTGTAGAACGCGTCAATGCCCTTGTTGATAGCGTCGAAATCATAGAAGCCGCTGTAGCTCTTATCGGCTCCCGGGAGAGCGGTGTCGGGATTTGTGCCGTCGTCAACATAGCTTCCGTCGGGATGGATATTGTGCGAGGTGCCCGAGATAACGTACATATTGCCCTCGGGAGCGTAACGCGCGGAAACTATGCACGAGCCGCCTCCGCTCTTTTCGCCCAGAATCGCTACTCCTCTTTCCTGAGCGGCGCAGGGCATGCAGTTGGCGTTTGAATATGAGTACTGCGAGGTAATGACCGCAAAGCGGAAATCGTAGGATACGGCGTCGTCCTTTTCGTCAAATTTACCGTCGAGGTTTTTGTCGACAAGGAGATTCGGGGTAAAGATGCTGCCGGAAGCTGCGCTTTGTTGACGGTGTATGTCATCACCGCACATTACGGAGAGCATGTAATTTACAACATAATCGCTGCCGCCGCCATTGGTGCTTAAATCGATAACAAAGTTTTTGCCGTTATTTTCCTTGGCGTAGTCGAGAGCGTTTTTAAACGGCTCTATAATCGAGTTTTCAAACGCGTTGAAGTCGAAGAAATATGTATCGCCCAAACGGTAAAGGTTTGTTTTTCCGCCCGGAAGCACACATTCAAGCTTACCGTACGCGTTGCTCTTGTCGGTAACAAGACTGCTTCTCAGCTCTTTTGTTTCAGTGTACTTGCTGTAATTGCCGCATATCGCCGCACGCTCGGGCTCCGACTCGTCAAGCAGCTCTTTTGCGACCTCGGCGGTGTTCGGAACGCCGTACTTTTCATCCATCCGCTGCAGACCGTAATCCATTTGAGTGTGGCCGCCGTCGTCCATATAATAGCTGAGCAGCCTCATGCCCTTGCAGTAGTCCTTGGTGCTTTCGGACTTGATGAGCTTTTTGATTTGCGGAGTAACGCTGTTGAAGGTGTCGAGGGTTTTATCAAAGCCTTTTTCGCGGATGCTGTCGGCGAGCGCGGCTATCGGAGGCATTCCGTACACGGTATCAAGAGTCATGCACAGCTCGCGGTAACAAAAGTCCGCCATCTCTTTTGTGCGGGTATCCTGAAGCTTGCCCTGACCGCCGCCCGCATCGAGAGTATCCGAGGTGCTTTTAAAGAACAGCTCGCTGTTTTTATAGAGCAGGCCGCTGCCTGTGTCGGCAAAAAGGTCGCCCAGCGTGCAGAAAGGAAGGTACACCATGCCGTCGCTGCAGGTAATATCAATATCATATTTACCCAAGTCCGCGGAAAACGGCTTTATCTCGTCAGCGGTGGAAATGCCTTTTTCTTTAATGTAATCGGCCCCGTCTGACTCAGCGTAAACTTTATGGTTAGCAAGTACAAAGCCTTCAATACAGTCGCTTGAAACGGTATCGTTTTCAGCATCAATTGTCAGGGTAAAACCCGCGTTTGTAAATGTAACGGTTCCGTTATCGCCCTTTTTGACGCCGAGCTTTTCGGTAAAAAGCTGATTGAGGTAATCCTCGGCGCTGATAAAGGGAACATCGGGCAAGTCCTCGCGGAAAAGCGAGCTGAACACAAGCGGCTCTTTTTCGCCAAGCGGATATGCGTTGACGTCCTTTTTGGTGTACTCAACCTTTTTTTGGGGAGCGGTGGCAGACGACTCCTCTTTTTTTGAGCAGGCGCTTGCAGATGTTACAAACACCGTCAGCGCAATGGTTAATGCTAATAATTTTTTCACGATTAGTCCTCCTCAACATGCCTTTTTCAGCTTTACAACCTTATTTTACACCCTCAATCTGAAGTTTATCTATAGTTTTTGAGGTTTTTAAATATTTTTTGGCCTTTTCTTTTTGCCGCATAAGCTATAATTGAATACATCAAACAGAAATCCCCTCCGCCTGTCTGATGACTGCGGAGGGGTGATTTTTCGGCAAATTTTATCCCCCGAGGTATAACCCCCGGGGGATGAAATGGAAGTAAACGGGCGAAAATCCGCCCCTATGAAATTGTTATGATTTTGGCATTTCCTCGTCAACAGGATACGGAACCTCATATTCGGCGAGGTACATTTGCAGTGCGGTAGCGTCGTCGTTTTTTACGTCGCCGTTCTGATTTACGTCGGCCGCTTTAAGGAAAATCCCTTCCAGCTTATTCATCTCGGCAAGATGGCTCTGGATCGCGGTGACGTCGTTGATGTTCACGACCTTGTCGCCGTTAACGTCGCCGAGCTTAACGCCGCCGATAATAACATACGGAATGCCGTTTTCCTCAGCGTAGGTCTGAGCGAAAGAACCGTAATAAACGCCGAGGGTAAGGTTTTCGTCGTTGAGAAAAGCGTTGTTTCCTATTGCGGTAACGGAAGCCGGAAGCTCAAGGTACTCAAGCGCCGTGCAGTTTGCGAAGGCAAAGTCGCCTATTTCGGTCAAATCGGGAGACAGCTCAACTATCTCCAATGAGGAGCAGTTTAAGAACGTTTCATCGGGAACCTTTGTGCCGTTGCCTAAGAAAGAGGCGCGGTAAAGCGAGGTGCAGTCGCGGAAGGCGCTGAAGCCTACGCTTGAAACGGACGCGGGAACATCGACAAACGCGAGGTTTTCACAGCCCGAGAAGGCGTAAAGACCGATCCGCTGCAAATTTACCGCGTATGTAAAATCGATCTGCTCGACCACCGTATTGTTTTTCAGCGCAAAGTACAGGTCAACGGTGAACGACTGAGTTGTAAACGCTTTTGATTGTTCGCCGACAGTAATAGTTGTAATCTCTGTCGGATTGGAAGCGTTACCGTCAGTCAGGACAGGAGTAAACCTAAAGGTTGTGCCCTTTGTAACGTTAAGCTTGGTCAAGCCGTTGATACCGGTGCACATTTCAATTCTGCCCTTGTTGTCAAGCTCTGCAATGGCCTGATACGTTGTACTTTTAACTACACCGTCAACAAGCTTTTCAACCTTTATCATCGGATGATAAGTTGTCATAATCGACGGACCGGTAAGTCCCTTAACGTCAAATGCCGCGACATAGTCGATATACAAACGGTCGTAAGCGGTGTTTGCCTTATCGTATGCAGAATTTGAATCGTTGCTGTCGTTAATGGTGAAGCCCTGTACTGTATTTCCGTCTTTATCAACAACATCAGAATAGGTAATTGTGTTTTTATCCGATCTGTTAACGTTGTTGTTCCACTGGTTGCGCGAGATAAGCAGCTTGCTTGCGTAGGCGCCTGTAAGTTTTTCGGATTGCTCTTGTCTGTCGGGTACTGTTTCACCGGCAGCGGCGTAAACCGCTCTTACATAGTAGTCCTCAAAGCCAACATACTTCTTCCAAAGCGTCGTAGGAATAAATAAAGTTATCGATTTTTTCCACATTGGATGTATCAAAGGTATGAAGATCGAGCTTTTTTACCTTGCTGACGTTATAAAACGCGTACCGCATATCCGTACAAATGGAAGTATCAATATTTTCAAGGTTATTTATTTCGGTAGCGTATTCGCAATAGAAAAACCAGCCGGCAATGCTTTCGGGCTTGACTTTATCCTTGATGGTGATTTTTTTAAAAAGCTGCGCAAGTTTGGTGCCGCTGTTGTTGTAGGTATTTCCCCAAAGGCTGTTTGGGGTATTGCTATACCACGGTATCCTTGCCTTGACTTCATCGTTTGACATACTCAGGGACGAAGCGCCAAACTGACTGTAAGGAAAAGCCTGCTTAAAAACGCGTCTTTTCAGTCCGCTTGCCGCGTCTGTAACGGTAACATCCGGATCAGGCGTATTTCCCCTCTGGATAACCAGTTCATAGTTATTCCAGTTGCTGTCATTTTCTCTTGGTCTGATATCATACACCAGCGCGTAGATATCGCTGCCTGTCGCCGCTTCTTCCTCCGCAGCAAAAACCTTAAAGTTAATTGGCACGCCGAGGTTCGTCATTACCAAAAAAGCCAGCAAAGGTCATCAAAATTCACCTCTGCATTATCCCTCTCGCCCGGTGCGGTCTGTGCGTCAGCCGCGGATGAAGCCGCGCCGGGTTCGGTGTTTTTGCTGTTATCGTTTTGACTTGTTTTATTATCGGTTTCCTGCTTTGAGTTCTGCTGCGGCTTAGTTTCAGCCGCGCTGTTTTGTGAGGACGAGCCGCTTGACTGAACGCCGCTTTTTGTGTTGTCCTCGGTTTTCTGAACATCGGATTTCCGATCATCGGTTTTTGAGCCGCCGGTTTCCGAGCTTTCCTCTTTGCTCTGCCGCGAGGCCACTTTTGAGGTCTGAGTGGTTTCTGCAGTTTGAGCAGCCGACTGCCCGCCGCCGCTTTGTGATGAAGATGAGCTTGAATCCTTGCTTTCGCCGCATGCCGAAAGGCACATTGTCAGCACAGCGAGCACGATCACCGGTATCAGTTTATACATGTTACGGTCATTCCACCTTTTAGAGTGTTTTGATATAAATGTTAAAAGGTCTTTTATTCCATTATAATATAGTTTTTTATATATTTAGTATATTGTATCATGCCTAATATGCAAAGCCAATAATAATTATTGCTCAAATCAGTTTAAAATTGTACATATTTACGCAATTGGCTTTTAATAATTTATAAAGCAAAAAAATAACCGCATATAGGAAGTAAGAACACACGATAGCACCGCCCAATCCCGATTTAATACCACTTGTTCCAAAAATATTGAAACCGAAAAAAAATTATTATATACTATACACAACAAAATATTAACAAGGAGGATAAATATGAACAAAAAGACATTAGCGCTGTTATATCCCATCATTGCTATTATTTCCGCAGCGGTCATGGTAATATGGGGATTTGTCGGCAACGCGTGGAACATAAGCTGGATAGCGGTATTTGCGGGCGGCTGCCTTATGGCTATCCTTTCCATTGTAATTGCGGGAACCGGCAAAAACGACAAAAAATAAAAAAGCAGCGTGACGCTGCACCCGACCCCGCCTTTTGAAAGCTTCGTTTTAAAAGGAAACGCCTGTGAAACGGCGGGGTCAAAACAAAGCAGTTTCTTATACAGAAAAAAATCGCCCGGCAAAAGCTTTCGGGCGGGAATGTGAGGGAATTTATGAAATCCGTATTATTTAAAATACTGGCGCCTGTATGTGCGGTAATGATCGCCGCTTCGCTGTCCGCGTGCGGAGAAAAGAGCAGCAGCAGCGCCGGGTCTTCAAAAGCGGAATCTTCTGCCGCAGCCGAAACCACAAAAGCAGCCGAAACAACAAAAGCACCCGAAACAACAAAAGCACCCGAAACAGCCGCGCCTGCCACAGCTGAGGCTGACGACACAAACGGCGGCGAGCTTAAAACAGGCGCTGTTGATGAAAAAATCATAGGGACCTGGGAATATGAGGAAGGCGGCTTTGTTTACACCTTCAACGCGAACGGAACCGGTACATATGACGCCTTCGGTCAGATAATGAAATTTACCTATACCGCGGACGGCGCTGTTCTGAGCATCACCTATGAGGGCTCGCCCGCTGTGGATCTGGATTACGAGCTTGACGGCGACACTCTGAATATCAAGGACTCCTTCGGCAACGACACGTTTTACAACCGCAAATAACCTAGGGGCATACCATGAAAAACAAAAAAAGCAGAGTTTTTTTAATACTTAACTGTTTGGCGCTGGGCATAATAGCGATGAACCTTACGGCGCCCGTGCACGAGGCAACTCACCTTATCACTCAGATGATAGGAGGCGCTCAGCCGACGTGGCTTGCGTTCGGCTCGGCAGACACAGTTAACCCTACCGCCGACTTAAACTCCTTCATCTGGAAGGTGATGTATGAGGGCAGCGCGGCGCTGATGAATATAGTTATCGGAACTATCCTGCTGATCATCCTCAAAAAGTTCAGGCTCGGTCCGCTGAGCAGACCGCTCGTTCTGATGACTACGATAATGCATTACAGCATGGGCTTCGGCTACTTCCTGCGCGACGGTATTCTGTATTCTCCCGACCCCGACGCTCAGCTCGGCGACTGGGCAAAGGTGCTGCAGCGCTTTGACGGCAGCAATGTTCTTCGCGTGGGATTGCTTATAGTCGGTTCGCTTGGTATATTGTTTGTATTTTTTATCGCGTACAGACAGGCGTTCCATTTTATCAGCGACAACAACGATAAAAAAGAGAGAAACAGAGTTGCCTCGGCGATTTATCTGTTCCCGTACCTCTTTAACGCCGTTGCGTTTACTCTTGTTGAGCTGAACAGCCCGATAGCGAAGGACAATATCCAGGCGTTTCTTGTTATCAGTCCGATCATCAACGTTTTCGGAATGATAGGCTTCTTCTGGGGCTATATGTTCACCGCCCACATGGTAAAGCCGAGAAAACAGAATGTTTATTACTTCTCGCCCTGCGCCGAGAAAAAAATCGTGCTATGGATAGTATCGGCGGCGGTACTCGCGTTTGACGCGATAGTCCTCTGCCCCGGCATTTACTTCTGATACAACCCGATAAAAACTTACCGCCCCGTCAGCTTGAACTGGCGGGGCGGTTTTTCGCGGTATGTAACTATTATTATCCTATGGGATAAGGCACTTCGTATTCCGCAAGGAATCTTTGAATAAGCGTTGCGTCGTCGATGTTTACAACGCCGTCTTGGTTTATGTCCGCAAGATAAACCTGCTCTGCGTCAAACAGATTAAATTCGGAGATGTGGCGCTGAATAGCCGTTAAATCGCGCACGGTGATTTTTCCGTCGCGGTTTGCGTCGCCTATAACATAATCGGAAACGAGCATGGGGATAACCTGCGGCTCAACAAGCCATTCATTGCACACCTTGCAGCGAACGCCGTCGGTCAGACCGGCGCTTGTGTAGGTCGCCGGCGTTCCGGGTACGATCTCCTCATCATGCCCCGGAGCTGAAATAACTTCCTCCTTTTGATTTGTATAGGTTTTACCCTCAAATTCGACCGTCGCCGTGTAAGTGCGGACGCCGTCGGTCGTGCAGGTCGCAGGAGTGGTGATCTCGCTTGTTATCACCGCGTTGACGTTTTGAGTGTCGTCGCCATCAACGCAGGTAAAGCTTGCGTAAGCGGTGCCGTAACCGTTCCATGTCCATTCGGGTGCGCCGTAACGGTGTCCCGTTGCCGGGATAGCCTCAGTCTTTTGGTCTGAATAAGAAACGCCTTTTATAACCGTCGTGGTCGCGTTGTAGGTGCGCACGCCGTCCTCGGTGCAGGTCGGCGGCGTGGTGATTTCAGAGGTGATGACCGCTTCGAGAGTCTGATCCTCAATGTCACATCCCTCACACGAGATCGTAAGCGTCGCCGCCGAATAGCCGTCCCAGCTCCACGTCATGGTGTCGTGCTCATCGGTGCCGATGTAGGATCGGTTATAGACGTTCTTCGCGCTGTTTATGTCGTTTTCCGCGCTGTGCTTTCCGTAGAAGGTAACTTTGCTGTCGCCGTAGAACGTGTACTGATTGAATTTGAGGTCGTCTGAGGTACAAATAAAGGTTTCAAGGTTTGAGCAATCCCTGAATGTATCGCTGTCGAGAGTGGTCACGCCGGAGCCGATGTCGGCATAGGTCAGCGAGGAACATTTGTCGAAGGAATAGTATCCTATCTCGTTCACGGTATCCGGAAGCGTAATGCTCTCGAGTCCGCTGTTGTAGAACGCGTCACGCTCAATAGTCGTCAAAGAATCGGGGAGCGTGATGCTCTTGATGCCGCACTGATTGAACGCGTAATCGCCGATTTTTGTTACGCCGTCGGGAACGGTGATCGACTCGAGCGCGTAGCAGCGCGAGAAGAGGTACGGCGCGATTTCGTCGGCGCCTTCCTCAATGGTAACGGAAACAAGTCCCTGGGCGTCATAGAAGGGGCCGTAGACAGAACCGCCGGCGGACGTCAGCGACGCGGGGATCTCGATAGTTTCAAGCGCGTTACAATGGCTGAACGCCATGCTGCCCAGACTTTCGAGCGTAGACGGCAGTGTAACGCCGGAGAGAATATAGCATTTTTCAAAGGCATTGGCGCCTATGCTTGTGACCGGCGCTGAGGACATGTCCGCAGCTTCGAGCGATTCGCAGTGATAGAAAGCGTATTTTCCGATAGACGTTACCGTATCGGGAACGGTGATCTGAGTCAAGCCGCTCTCGTAGAACAGATTATCCGGGATCGCGGTTATACCCTGTTCAAATGTAACGTCAGCAAGGCTTGAACAGCCGCAGAATGCGCCGTAACTGCCCACTGTTGTCAGCGACTTCGGGATAAACACATCGGTCAGGGAAGTGCAGTTCCTGAACACGCAGGATTCGAGCTTTGTCAGGCTTTTTGGCAGCGTGACTTCCTCTAAAGATGAACAGCCGCTAAACGCGTAGCCCCCGATCTCGGTGAGTCCTTCGTTGAAAGTGACTGTTTCAAGCGACGCGCAGTTCACAAACGCGCTGCCGCCGATTTTGGTCACGCTTGCCGGAATGGTTATCGCTTCAAGATCAGGGCATGAACCGAACGCGTTGGTTCCTATGGTTTCCAGCCCTTCGGAGAGCGAAACACTCGTCAGCGCCGAGGAATCAAAGGTGTACTCGTTGATCGCCTTTACCTTTGAGGGGATCGAAACGGTTTCGAGCTTGGTGTGATAAAACGCGTAGCGGCCTATGCTCTCAACCGACTCGGGAATGGTAATGGATGAAATACCCGAGCCGTAGAACGCAAATTCGCCGATAGAGGTTACCGTATCCGGAATATCGATATCGGAAATACCGCCGCAGCCTCTGAAAAGGCCGTTTGGTATCGCGGCAATACCCTGCTCAAAGGTGACTTCGGCAAGGCTGTTGCAGCCGCTGAAGGGACCGTATTGACCTACGGAAGTCAGCGCCGCCGGAATGTTTACGCTTGTCAGCGCGGTGCCGCCGAACGAGCTGTTGCCCAGCGTTGTTACCGTTGAAGGGATCGTAAAGCTCGTTAGGCTTGTGCAGCCCGCAAACGCGCTGTTGCCGATAGAAGTGACTGCCCCCTCGATTGTGATGTTATCGAGCGAGGTACAATTATAGAAGGTGTATGGTTTGATTTCGGTCACTCCGCTCGGCAGAGTGACGTTATTCAGCTTTGTGCATTCTTCAAAGGCGTTTTTCCCGATGCTTGTAACAGACTCGGGGATATCGATCTCCTCGAGGTCTGCGCAGCGGTAAAACGCGTATTCACCGATTGATGTAACGGTATTGGGCAGGGTAACGCTCTTGATACCGCTGCAATAGTAGAAGAACCGGTCGGGGATCTGTGTTACGCCGTTTTCAAAATATATGTTTTCAAGGCTTGAGCAGTCGCTGAAAATACCGCTTCCCGAGGTGCCTGAATCCGTAAGGGATTTGGTTACCGTGACGGATGTAAGCGAGGTGCAGCCGGAAAACGCTTCTCCGCCGATAGTCGTCAGTGTTGCCGGGAAGGTGATGTTGTCAAGGCTTGTACAGTAATAGAATGCATGATCGTTGAGCGTCTGCAAGCCCTCGCCGAAATCGACGCTTTCAAGCGAGTCGCAGTGTGCAAAAGCGTAGCTGCCCAAGGCAGTGACCGCGTCGGGGATTGTGACAGTTGTTATAGCGTCGCAATTGTTGAACGCGCTGCTTTCGATGGTATCAACGGTGGAAGGAATAGTGACGGAGGCGAGATTAGTACAATCCTTAAACGCGCCGTTCCCGATAGAGGTAACGCTGCTCGGGATATCAAGCCCGTCAGTCAGACCTGTGCAGTGAGCAAACAGATAGGGAGCGATCGCGGTGGTGCCCTGAGCGAAGGTGATGTTATTCAGATTGGCGCAGTTTGTAAATGGGCCGTACTGCGAGCCTCCGGCGTCGGTCAGCGTTGAGGGAATGGTAACGCTCTCAAGCGAGGTGCATTTGCTGAAGGCTGAGCCGCCTAAGCTCTCAAGCGCCGGGGACAGCGTGAGGTTGGATAATGCCGTGCAGTTATAGAACGCGCTGCCGCCGATAGTCTTTACCGAATCGCTCATGCTGACAACCGCAAGGTTGGTGCAGCCGTAAAACGCGCTTGACTCGATCGAGGTCACTGTATCGGGGATCGTTATGCTTGTCAGTCCCGTGCAGTTTTGGAACAGATACTGCGGTATCCTGGTGATCCCCTCGTCAAAGGTAACGGTGCTGAGATTTGAGCAGCCGATGAAGGGTTCTCTGACTGAGCTGCCGTCCGCGCAGAGCGAAGCCGGGATATTGATCGAAGTCAGCGAGGTGCAGTTTTTGAACGCGTAGGTTCCGAGCTTTGAAATGCCGGACAGATCGATCGATGACAGTGAGCTGCAGTCCTGAAAGACATAGCTTCCGATTTCCGCGCAGTCGGGCGGAAAGCTGATGGACTCAAGCTGCGTACAGCCTGAGAAGGTGTTGTCCTCAAGCTTCTCTATCAGCGTCGGGATCTCGACGCTTGTCAGCGCGGTACAGCCTGAAAAAGCTCTCGTCCCGATGCTCTCCACCGAATTGGGCAGGTCGATCGCAGTCAGGTTGGTGCAATTTTCAAAAGCGCATGAGCCCACAGACGTTACCGTATCTGGAATATTCATGGCTGTAATACCGGTGCAGCCCTCAAAGAAGTAGTCGGGTATGGTTGTAAAACCGCTTTCAAAATTGACCGTGCTCAAATTTGAGCAGCCGTTGAACGGTCCGCGGAAGGTCATCCACCCACCGGAATTGGCGTAGCATTTGGTGATCGTCGCGGGCAGGGTAATCTCGGTAAGAGCGGTACAGCTACTAAAGGACGCTCTTGCCAAATCATCAAGATAAGCGGGCAGCGTTACGCTTTCAAGATTGGCGTTATCCGCGAAAGAGTAATCCGCGATAAACGTAACCGTATCGGGGATCACAACCGAGGTCAGAAAAGCCTTTCTGCGGAACGCCTCCCAACGGATGGCGCCCACAGTATAGCCGTCGAGTGTATCCGGGATAGTCAGCGCGGCGTCAGAGCCGGAATAAGCGGTGATCTCGGCGGTAGTTACTTCGTCTTTTGTCACAAGAACATAGCTGTATTCGCCGCTTTCATATGTAGTTTCAGCCGAAGCCGACAAAGGCGCGATGATCAAAGCGCCCATTATAAGCGTCAGACTCAGCAAAACGGATATTATCTTTTTACACATCATATTATCTCCTTTTATTAAGGGATGTGTTACGCCGAGCGCTCTCCGACCGGGTATTCAACGTAATATTCCGCCAAAAATCTTTGGACAAGCGTTGCGTCGGCGATTTCGACCTTGCCGTTGCCGTCAACGTCCGCGACAGCCTCATTGAATTCAAATGGAATCGGGATATCTGCTAAATAACATTGGATGAACGTAACATCAAGGATCCTCACCTCTCCGTCGCCGTCAACATCGCCTAAGATGGCGGGCAGGCTTTCTACAACGCGGAACTGCGCCCATGCTTCGCCCGAGAGCACACCGTTTCGTGTGGGAGTCGCCACAACGTTATAGGTACCGATGTCCTTGAGTTCCTCTTTCGCGATCTCGACCTCAACAGGCTCGCCGTCCACACCGTCTACGACCTGATAATAGGTCAGGGTGTAGTCCTCGCCCTCGGCATACTCGACGCCCATCTCGCTCGTCAGGGTAACGGCGGGCGGGGTAATCGGCTCGCCGGTA
>ONMK01000023.1 GCA_900318905.1 uncultured Eubacteriales bacterium
TACCTGCACCAAAAGAATCGGATAGTTCCAAAAGGTACTATCCGATTCTTTTTTTCAACAAGCAAGCAGGGAACAGGACTTGAAGGCGAGCGATCAGAAAACGTGCCGGCGGCACGTTTTTCGCGAGAGAGCAGATGAATCTGCAGCTATGCACACGCCGCATCAAGCGAGTACATGGTTTTCGGAAACAGAAAAGGATATTATCTGTACCAATAAACAGAGGGAATACCCAAAAAGGTGCTCCCTCTGTTTGATACCTGAAAGCAACAATAAACCTCCTGTGGCAGCTTTTTCATTCTGCCATAGGAGGTGATTATTATATATGGATAAGTAAACTGTATAGCCGGAAACTGCCGGTCAGCAGTACCATCCGCCTTTTGCGCGAACAGGCTTTTGCGCTTACATTTTTAACCGTTTCCCGAAACGCTGAGTCACGGAACATTTTTTGACAGTAACGTATTTTTGTTTTGCGGCTGTCAGAGTTGCGGATGTCCCAAACAAATTCAATGCAGCGCATAAACCGCTCAAACGAATAGTCGTAAAAATCCTGCATAAACTCAGGCGCTATATGCTCCTTGCGAGCGAGATAAATCTCTTTCATATCATAATAATAATAATAATACGCCGAAAAGCCGCGTGTAATACTGGCGGAATCGTTATCCGCCCAATAGTAAAGGCACTTGTGGATAAAATAGAAATCATTGCAAAAACGCAGATAATCGCAAATAAAAATCATATCCTCGCCTTCGGTGGAAAGCTCGTGAAACCGCAGATTATTCTCTTTAATGATGTCTTTGCGGAAAATCCTTGTCCACAGATGCAATACCTGACCGTAGAACAACAGCGGAAAAAACGCTTTTTTTTCAATCACCTGGCTTTTTGTCAAACCGGGCAGCGTTTTGTGATCAACAATATCCGCTGACGGCTTTGTCAGCGCGTACTCACAGTTGCACAGTGAATCGGGATGATTTGCTGCGGCTTTATGCAACTCCTCGATCCATTCCGGCTCAACATAATCATCGCTGTCGCAAAACATAATGTATTTGCCCTTGGCATTGTCAAGTCCGAGATTGCGCACCGCGCCCACTCCGAGATGCTTTGACTGAATTATTATAATACGGCTGTCCATTGCGGCGTAGCTTTGGCAAACGGCAAGGCTGTTGTCAGTCGAACCGTCGTCAATCAAAATCACTTCATAATCCGTGAATGTCTGCTTCAAAAGGCTGTCAATGCAGCGCGGCAAATACTTTTCCGTGTTATATACCGGAATAATTACGCTAATTTCACTCAATTTCAAACTCCTGCAATCTCAGCGGCCCCCACCATTCTCTGTGCCATACATATGGGTTGGCCTCGTTGATTTTTTCGCTGATTTCCATATAGAAGCCCGGATACACTCCGTCAAGAAAATGATCCTCACCGAAAGCGTCGGTCAAAAACGCGACGATATCCACTTTATACTGCCCCGGGGTGAATAACCGCGAGCTGATTTTTGCCGCTAACTCACGCTGTTCGTTTTCGGCAAAAGAAAGCGCACCGCGCGACCACATTGAACCGAGCTTGTTATCACTCATATCGGAAAACTCAAAGCGGAATTTCACGTTGTTATACGCGCGTTTCGCGCTAACCTTCAAAGAAAGTAAAATGTCCTCGCCGCTGTCAAAGGTAAAGCTCTCTCTGTCCGTTACGCGCATTTCCTCGATTGTGAAATCAGGGTGTTTCCAAAGCTCGTTGTGGTATGTTTTGTCGTAAATATACTTGCCGGGCAGCTTTTGCGGAGTGACAGCGGTGTAAAGCTCAATTGCCTTTTCAACATCGCCGTCAAAGATGATTTTACTCTCGTCCATTACAACGCACCTGTCGCAAAGCTGACGAATGGTGTTCATATTGTGGCTGACATAAAGCACGGTTCTGCCTTGAGTGCCGGCTGCCTCTCGCATTTTGGCAAACAGAACTGTTACCATGAACAGCCCGGGTTATTCTAACTCAGGAAGAACAGCCGGCGGCTGGAACTGGACGCTCTGGCAATAAAAATGGATATGAGAAAACTCTCCTTACGCGCGGCTGCGGGCTTGCTCGCAGCCGCCGCGGCGGTTTTTACGCTTTCAGCCTGCGGGGATAAATCCGCCGATAACAAGGAAACAACCGCACCCGCATCCACTGCCGCAGTCACCACTCAGACGACGACAGCGGCCACAGCGCCCGAAACAACATCTGTTCCGAGCAGTGCCCCAAAAACTAATGATGAAAGCAGTTCAAACCGTGAAACTTCCTCCAAGCCTGCCGATACCGGCAGCAGCCAAGGTGATTCCGGCTCAAAGGTCACTTTAGACTGCTCGGCTCCTCTAAAAAGCAGCGCTGTCGGTTCGGATAATGACGAAAAATCTCAGCCCCAAAAGAGCGAAACCGAATCGAGCAGCAACAACTCAAAGAGTCAGCCGACCACCAGGGATGATAATGTAAAAATTGAGGTTACGGAGGGCGAAAACGAGCTTCCGTTTATCCCTAATTGATATTACGCCCTGTGCATTGCCGCGGGGCTTATTTTATTGAAGATATGGAACTGCATTATAATCTTTTTCTGCGTATAAATACCCCGCTCAATCGAGCGGGGTATTGTTATTTATCGGGATTTTTTGATTCTGTCTAAGAAAGCCGGCAGCTCATCTTTTTCTACGCGGATCATTTCTGATGATTTGCCCAACAGCGAGGTGATATCTTCTTCAGAGGCTATCAAATTTCGGGCTTTTAAATAATCCTCAAATGTGCTGCCGCTCTTTAAATAATTGTCAACATCCGCGGCGCTGAAGCCGTTTTTCAATGGGTAAAAACAGGCGTTGAGCTTGGCTTCAAGGGCGTTGATAACTTCGGGCTTATACAGGTCATCGCTTGCCGGTAAGTCGATATATTTCTTCGTTTTGAAATATTCCGACATGTTTGAGCATGCGCCGGTGAAATCTACAGCTTTGATATCAGTGTTTGCGTATTCGGTAAACGAATAGTTTATGCCATCATACTCTTTTAGCTCCGATTCTGCCGCGATTTCCCATGAATCAAGCTCGTCCAGATTTGTCATAAAAGTGTCGGCACTGCCGTTAAAGCGCATTTTTGTAATATACGCTTTTGAGCAGTAGGGAAGAAGCCTGCGGTAAATCATGCCGCCGCCGATCACCATTATATCGTCCGAATCAAATGACTTAAGCAGCTCAAGCGCCTGTTCAACACTTCGGCACGCTGCCGCGCCCGGAAAAGCCGCTTCGCTTCTTGTCAGCACAATATTCAGCCTGCCCGGAAGCGGACGGGCGTTTTTGAATGAGCGCAGCGTTTTTGAGCCCATTACAAGAACATGGCGCTGAGTCGTTTCCCTGAAAAAGCGCATATCGTCGGGGATGGAGGTCAGCAGATCGCCGCCCCTTCCGATTCCCCAATTCTCATCAACCGCTACAATAAGCTTCATATCGGCAACTCCTTAAACGGCAACGGGGATCTTATGCTTGAACTCGTGCGACTGATAGTCGATCAGCTCAAAATCATCCGTGGTAAAATCGTAAAAGTTTTTAACATCGGGGTTAATGCGGAACTTCGGCGCGGGATAGGGAGTAAGCTCCATTAAATCCTTAACATAGGGAACATGGCGGTCGTAGATGTGGGCGTCGGCGATCACATGAAGCAGGGTTCCCGCCTCAAGCCCCGAAACCTGAGCGAACATATGTAGAAGAACCGCGTACTGGCACACATTCCAGTTATTGGCTACAAGCATGTCCTGCGAGCGCTGATTGAGTATCATGTTAAGCCTTTTGCCCGAAACATTGAGCGTTACGCTGTACGCGCAGGGATATAGATTCATTTCGGAAAGGTCGCTGTGATTGTAGATATTTGAGATTATGCGGCGCGACTCGGGATGGTGCTTTAAATCGTAGAGGATCCTGTCTACCTGGTCAAACTCGCCCTCGGGGTATTTGTGCTTTATTGAAAGCTGATACCCGTAGGCTTTTCCGATAGAGCCGTTTTCATCAGCCCATGAATCCCAGATATGGCTGCTTAAGTCTTTAACATTGTTGGACTTCTTCTGCCAAATCCAAAGCAGCTCGTCGATACAGCTCTTAAAATATGTTTTTCTGAGCGTCATAACGGGAAACTCTTTCTGCAAATCGTAGCGGTTAACAACGCCGAACGCCTTTGTTGTGTGCGCGGGCGTGCCGTCCTCCCAGTGAGGGCGCACGTTGCAGCCGGCGTCCGAAAACCCGTTAGTCAAAATCTCTTTGCAATTCGCCTTAAATACCTCGTCTGCGTAACTCATATAAATCCCTGCTTTCCTGATTTTTATAAATTATACTTTTAATTTCAGCCCTTGTCAATAATTGAGTTTAATAAGCTGTAAGCAGCGGCGAAATGCCCGCTGTCATTTCCTTGTTGGCGTACGGAATATACTTTATCGCCTTGCCGCAGCCCATAATAACGCAGTCGGCGGCGTATTTGTGGACGCGCACCTTAAGCTTTGTGGAAAGGCTGATAAGCCGCGCCATGCCCTCAAGCTTTGCGAGTCCTCCGGTGAGGATGATCCCGTCGGTGTGGATGTCGCTTATAAGCTCGGGCGGCGTCTGCTCCAGCACATCGCGGACAGATGAAGCTATGTCGCCCGCGATTTCCTCGATCGCTTCCTTGATTTCCTCGTTAGTGACGTCGGCGTAGCGTGGCAGACCGCTCAGGGCGTCTCTTCCTTTCAGGCGGAAGGTCTTTGGCTCAGCGGGGGCAACTACGCAGCCGATAGCCTTTTTGCAGGCTTCAGCCATGTTTGTGCCGATCACCAGGTTGTATTTTTTGCGGACGTATTTTACTATTTCGTCGTCCATAGCGCCGCCCGCGCGCTTTACGCTTTTTGAAACCGCAAGTCCGCCCAGCGAGAGCACGCCGATGTCGGCGGTACCGCTGCCGATGTCGGCAATAAAGACTCCGTGAGGCGAGGTGATGTCCATACCGCAGCCCAGAGCCGCCGCCTTTGGGGCTTCTATCAAATATACTTTTTTTGCGCCGAATGAGCCTACGGCGTTTACGACCGCGCGCTTTTCAACCTCGGTTAAAGCGCACGGAATGGCGGAAATAACGCGCGGAGATGTGATTTTTTCGGTGCATACCTCGTTTATAAGGATCGACACCATATCCTCAACTAAATCGGACTGAGCGATAACTCCGTTGCCGAGCGGATGAGCGGCGCGGATACCAAGCGGCGTTTTGCCGATCATTGAGTAAGCCTCGTCGCCTACGGCAAAGACCTCGTTTGTGTCCACGTCGTAGGTGACAACGCTCGCCTCGTCGAGCACCTTTCCTTTGTTTTCGATAAATACTCTGGTTCTGTCTGAGCCCAGGTCAATTGCAATATTCATATCTAACTCCCGATTTTTGTATTAGTACAGGCTTTCCTCGCGCGTTAAAAATTCACGCAGGGCGCTGTAGCGTTTTGTCCGGCGGTTGTTGTTTACCATGTATTCCACTGTCTGCGGATTGCCTACAAGGATAAGCGTTTTTTTGGCGCGCGTAACGGCGGTGTAAAGCAGGTTGCGGTAGTAAAGCTGAGGCGGCCCCGAAAACATCGGGATGATCACCGCGTCAAACTCATTACCCTGGCTTTTGTGAACCGTAACGGCGTAAGCAAAGTCGAGGTCGGCGCACGCTTCAAAGCTGAGGTTGGCGGTTTTGTCGTAAAAGTTTACGCAGATAAGCTTATTGCGCCTGTCGATTTTTTCGATGATACCTATGTCGCCGTTGAACACGCCTTCGCCCGTTTCACCGTTGTCGCGGAACCAGCGGATGTCGTAGTTGTTTTTTATCTGCATCACCTTGTCGCCCTCGCGGAAGGTCTTGCTGCCTATTACCGCTTCCGCCTTGTCGTCGGCTTTAGGGTTGAGCCTCGCCTGTAATTTGTGATTCAGCTCGGCGGTGCCAAGCTCACCCTTTTTTGAGGGGGAAAGCACCTGGATGTTCTCAAACGGCGAGTAGCCGTAGGCGTTTGGCAGGCGCGTTTTGCACAGGTCGGTGATGACCTCGGTGACGTCGCTCTTTACGCTGCGGCGGATAAAGAAAAAGTCGCTGTCGGTGCTGCTGAGCACGGGCATCTGTCCGCTGACTATTTTATGCGCGTTTGTAACAATAAGGCTCTCCTGCGCCTGGCGGAAGATTTCATTAAGCCTTACAACAGGCAGAATCCCGCTGCCGATAAGGTCGCCCAAAATGTTTCCGGGGCCTACCGACGGAAGCTGGTCCGAGTCGCCTACAAGTATCAGGCGGCAGCCCATCGGCAGGGCACGCATAACGCTCTCAAAAATATAGCAGTCCACCATCGACATCTCGTCGATAATAAGCGCGTCGCATTTTAGCCGGTTCTTCTCATTTTTATTGAATATCGGATTATCCTGCTTGTCCCAGCTGACTTCAAGCAGGCGGTGAAGGGTTTTTGCCTCATCTCCCGTAAGCTCGCTCATGCGCTGGGCTGCGCGGCCTGTAGGAGCGGCTAAAAGCACCTTTTTGCCTCTGCTCTGAAGGATTTTAATTATCGCGTTAAGCGTTGTGGTTTTACCTGTTCCGGGGCCGCCCGTCAGCACAAGCATACCTTCGCTCAGCGCGCCGGTTATCGCCTTTCGCTGCAGCTCGGCGTATTCTATCCCGTTGCCGCGTTCAAGCTCCTCAATAGCCTGTTCAAGCCTTTCCTCGCGCTCGGCAGGGAAGGAGAGCAGCATTTTTATCCGCGAGGCTATGTACATCTCATTCAGGTGAAGCTGCGGAGTGAATATAAACTCTCTGCCGTCAAGCTCATCCTGAATAAGACTTCGGTCAAATATCATTTCTTCAAGGCATTCTTCGGCGCGCGCGATATCTATACCCAAAAAGCCCGCGGCTGTTTCCTTAAGCTTATCCTTTGGAAGACAGGTGTGGCCGTTGCCCTCGTTGTGCCTGAGAATATAGCTAAGTCCCGCGCGGACGCGCACTCCGCTGTTGTTTTCAAGGTTCTCACGCTTGGCTATAAAGTCTGCGCGCTCAAACGGTATCCCGAAACCGCCCTGACACAAAATATACGGATTGGCTTTTATCTGTTCCGTACAGCCTGCCCCCAAGGCATTGTAAACCTTTACGGCGGCGGTGTTTGAAATCCCGTATTCGCCCAAGTACAGCATGAGCGTGCGTATCCCCGCGTTCGCCTTTAGCCGGGCGGCAAAGTCAAGGGCTTTTTCGCTCGAAATCCCTCTTAACAGCGCCACACGCTCGGGATGGTTCTCCATGACGTCAAGCGTGCTTTCACCGAATTCCTTAACAAGCTTTTGAGCGGTAGAAGCGCCGATGCCTTTTACCGCGCCCGATGAAAGATAGCGCAGAATATCCGCGGTCTCGGTAGGGCGGCAGACCTCGCACGCCTTTGCCGAAAACTGCCGCCCGTAGTTTTTGTGCTCGGTAAACACGCCCGTAAGCGCCACCTTGTCGCCGACGTTGGCGAGCGGCATTATACCCACAGCGGTTATATAGTCGTCGCTGTCGGCGATTTCAAGCACGGTGTAGCCGTTGTCGCTGTTTCTATATACAATGTTTTCAACTACTCCCTCAAGACGGAGCAAGCTTTCTTCCTGCATAATAACACCTGTTATAGTTTCTCTTTCCTATTATACTCCAATTATGCCTCAATTATCAAGTGATTTTAAAAATTCGTCTTTGGTCATCAGCTTTGAGAAGCCGTATTCCCTGCAAACCCTCTCGCAAATTTTTCGCGTATTGTCTGTCAGCTCGCAATTCAGGCACACTGCGCCTACGGCTTTTCTGTTAATCGCCCAGCGCTGTTTGTTCAGTGCTCCGCGCAAAGCGAATTCAAGCGTCTCCTCATCGGCTTTGATATTTGTGATGTACATAACCGTGCAGTCGCTGTGAGCGCTGAAAAGCCTCAGCGATATTTCCCTGCAAACGGCAACCGCGCCTATTACGGCAAAAACGAGCACTATTACAGCGGATACAACATTCATCATAATCACCTCGGTACATATTATTTTTAATATGAAATAAAGTGAATAAAAACAGCTCGGCTGTCAACACTATTTGCGAGGTGATAATTATGACAGACAACAACTACGCTAACCAGTGCATTATCTGCAACGTAACAAGCTGCAAAAACCACCACAACAGCAAGAACTACTGCTCGCTTGAGGCGATCCGCGTCGGAACCCACGAAACCGACCCCACCGTGGAGCAGTGCACCGACTGCCAAAGCTTTGTGCCGAATAACAGCACGTTTTAAATAAGAGGCAGTAAACGTCGGGGCGTATCTAACAGCAGATACGCCCCGATTAGTTTATTTCAATAATTTTTTAACCGCCGATAAGTTGTCCGCAACGGCGTAAAGACAGCCCTTCAGTTCATTTTCCGGGTTGTCCAAATCGGGAACGAGCACGGTTTTGCAGCCTGCCGCAAATGCCGAACGCACGCCGTTCTGGGAATCCTCAAGCGCCATACATTCACCGGGAGCAAGCCCGAGGCGCTTTGCCGCCAAAAGATAAATATCAGGCTCGGGCTTTCCGCGCTTTACCTCTCTTGCGCTGCAAATAACGTCAAAAAATTCAAGCAGCCCTACCTGCTTTAAATAAAGCGAGGCGCGGTCGACGGGCGTGGCGGTCGCGAGCGCAGTTTTATAGCCGTTTTGCTTCAGCCAAATGAGCAGCTCCTTAGCGCCGCTTTTAGCCTCGATCCCGTTTTCGGCTACATATTTATCCATCAGCTCTATTCGCTTATTGCGAACGGAGTCGTAATCGAACTCAGTGCCGAACCAGCCTTGGAGCTTTTTAACAGCAAATACTCTGGCAAGCGAGCGGATACCCAGCGCGTGTTCCTTTTTCATCGGGAATCCAAGGCTTTGAGCCGCCTCGCACCAGAACCGCACATAAAGCTTTTCCGAGTCGAGCATTACGCCGTCCATATCCGATATTACGCCCTTGATCACTTTAATCACCCCTTGAAATATTTACCGAAATAATACCTGCCGAGATAAGAATCAGCGACAGCAGGGTTTCAAACCGCCACACCTGCTCGCCAAGCATAAGCCCCGAAAGGACTGTGCCGAACACCGGCACAAGAAGGTTGAATACCGCTATTTTGCCTGCCGGATGATGCTTTAGCAGCGCCGTCCATAAGCTGAAAGCCGCCGCCGAAACTACAGCCAGCCAGAGCAGTATCAGTACGCCCTGTGCATTGAGCAGGTCAAGTCTGCCGCCGGATATCAGCCCCGAGGCAGTTAATAACGATCCTCCCAAAAGCAGCTGATAGCCCGTTATGCTGACGGGGTTCCTGCCTTTGGTAACTCCCTTTGCGATAAGGTTTCCGCCCGCCGCGAATACCGTTGAGCAGAAAATAAGAATATCGCCGAACAGAGTAGACAGAGCGAATCCGCCGCACCCGTTAATTACAAGAACGCCGCCGAAGCCCAAAGCGCAGCCGATAAGCTTTAGCAGCGTAAGCCTGTCATTTTTAAAGAAAAGCGGCGCGGCAAGAACGGTGATAAACGACGCGCAGGCGGTGATTATTGAGGTGTTTGCGCCTGTTGTATAGCCTATCCCGCAGTAGGTAAAAAGATATTGCCCTGTTGTCTGCACGGTTCCGAGCAAAAGTATCGGCAGCAGCTCATCCTTTTTCGGAAGCGCAAGCCGGCTGCTTTTTGCGCATAAAAAGCATATAACCAAAATGCCCGCAAGCGAAAAACGAAGTCCCGCGAAAAGGAGCATGCTGCCTATATCGCCGCTCTCTACGGAAAAGGCGCTGTAGCCCAGCTTTATAAAGGGAAACGCCGTGCCCCAAAGCAGAGTGCAGAAAACCGCCGCGGCACAGGCTGCTGTTTTATTGTCCTTCAAAGATATTTTCATATCAGACGATCCTTAACTTATTCTTTTAAAAGTATAGCATGTTTTGAAAATATGTTCAATAATATAGCAATATTTGCCTTGTAAAATAACAATCGGTATGATATACTGTTCTTAATCCAATATGAAAAGAGGTAACTTCATGAAAAAAGTTCTTTGCGCGGTTTTAGCGTCATTAACGGCTCTTGCAATGTGCGCCTGCAACGGCGGCAGCGCAAGCAAAACAACCGATCCGACTCAGGCAAATCCTCCCCAGGGCAGCAGCACAAGCAAGGTGAGCCTGATATCATTTGACGACAATACTGTGGCTCCCACCGAAGCCACAACAGGGGTTGAGGAAAAAACCGCTGAGGATTATGTAATTACAAAAATCGAAAAAAGCCTTCCGGGCACTAATAAATTCCTTATTACGGGCGAGGAGTACAACGGCGAGGACAACATGCCGAACCGCATTCCGCAGCTCACTCTTTTAGGCGACGACGCTCAGAACGCCAACACTGAAATAATGAGCAATTACTCAAAGTTCCTTGAGGATAACGAGGAAGCGGTGGCTGGCGGACATCCGCTCGGCAGGATCGACTACGTTGCGTTCCTCAACGGCAAGGTGCTCAGTCTCGCGCTTGAATCGCGCAGCACCGACACGCCGAACAGCTATTTCAGTGTGTATAACTTTGACGTCACCACAGGCAAGGCTCTTTCAAAATCCGAGGTCCTGTCTGTTGCCAACGCCTCCGCTCAGGATATTGAGGGAATGGTAAAGGATAAAATCAACGTTATATTTAACGATATGGCTTCAAAAGCAACGGGCAACTATGTGCAGGTAGTTGAGGACGCAAGAAATTCAAGCCTTTCGGAAGAAAACCTCTCCAAGGTAGAGTATTACTACAACGCCGACGGCGATTTGACAGCCGCATTCCGCTACACGGGCGTTGCCGGAGCCGCCGATTACGGCGAGATCTCGGTTCTCGACGCCGCAATGGACTTTACGGCAAGGTAAATAAACGAAATCCCTGTTCACGCGAGCAGGGATTTTTCATTTATTATCCTATTTTTTTCAGTGCCGCATTTACAGGCAGGGCTATAAGCGAAGCGGCGGCGCACTTGATGAGGTCAACGGGAATGAACGCGGCGGCAACAAGCTTGAACGCCGCAGCGAAATCGTATCCCGAAAAGTTCATAAACCCGATTATCCCCGGCAGATAAATGCAGGGAATACCGACTAAAACCGCCGCAAGTATATAGCGCACAAGCGTCAGCCTGCCTTCGCCTTTGCCTTTGAGCAGGCTCACAAAAAAAGCCGCGATAATGAATCCTATTATAAATCCGCCCGTAGGTCCGGCAATTACACCCAAGCCGCTTTGGTATCCAGCGAAAACCGGCAGACCTATCAAGCCTATTACCGTATAAACCACCTGAGCCGCCAAAGCCTGCAGGGGCTTTAGAATCAACGCGATAAGTATTACCGCAAATACCTGCAAAGTAAAGGCTATATTGAACGCCGTCGGTATCGACAGTGGAGAGAGCACGCACAAAAGCGCCGCGCATACCGCTGTTTGGGTTACGGAAATAGTTGTTTTACGGATATTGATTTTCGATTTATTCATATTGTCAACCTTCCTTTTGTTTTATGTTGACATTATATATCGTCAAAAACTATTTGTCAACCGCACTGGTGAAAAAGGTTGACTATAAAAACGTTGAAATAAAAAACGATTCGTGCTATAATAAGCGGGAAAGAGGGAATAATATGAAAAAATGTGACTACTGCGCCAAGGAAATAACGTATTTTGAGCAGTTTTGCTGCGAAGAATGCGAGCAGAAACACAAAAAATATTACGATGACAGCGAGCGCCACTCAAAAAAATTTATGGTATTAAACACCATTTTTGTTTTCGCTATTCCGATAGGATTGTTTTTTGGGGCGTTCAATAAGTTTGTCGGCATTCCGATGGCGGCGATTTGCTGCGTTCTGCTGGGAATAATGCTTATTCTGCTTCCGATGCCCACCGAGGGAATGATTAAAAAACGCAAGCTTAAAAACGCGATAAAGGTAAGCAGGATTTTCGGATGCGTTGTTATCGGACTTGGGCTTCTTATTGTCGGCATGATTTTTATTTTGCCGTAAATTTTGAATAAAACTAAAAATAGCGTCAATACTATTACTATCATTCTATAAGGAGGATTTGGAATGTTAGATAAAATAGCGTTGACGCTTTTGATTATCGGCGGCCTTAACTGGGGCAGCATAGGTATTTTCCAGTTTGATTTGGTCGGCTTTATCGGCGGCGGACAGACCGGAATTATCAGCAGGATCATCTATATCGTAGTTGCTCTGGCTGCTATCTGGTGTATTTCGCTTTTGTTCCGCGACACCCATGATACGGTCGTCCGCGACAGACATCCGCGCTCAATGGAAGGATAATCAGGCATATAGGCATATATATGATACCAAGGGTCGGCTTTTCAGCCGGCCTTTTTGTTTAGTGAAAAATATATAAATATAAGCTTGTTTTTTTACCGTAAAATGTGATATTATAAAGTATAAATGAACGGAGAGAAGATTTATGGACGCGATAATGAAGTTTTTTGACTCGATAGATGAAGTGATGTATTACCCGATACTGATAATTGTACTTGCGGCTGCCGGACTGTTTTTTACATTCAGAACGCGCGGTGTTCAGATAAGGCTTTTCGGCACGGCGTGCAAGCTGATAGTTGAAAAGCCCTCGTCAAAGCAAAAGGTCTCTTCGTTCCAGGCGCTTATGGTTTCAACCGCGTCGCGAGTAGGAACCGGCAATATCGTCGGCGTATCTACCGCTATTTGCCTGGGAGGCCCCGGCGCGTGCTTCTGGATGTGGCTTATGTGCATAATCGGAGCGTCGTCCGCGTTTATCGAGAGCACGCTCGCGCAGATATTCAAGCAAAAGGACAACGACGGCAACTACTTCGGAGGCCCCGCTTACTATATTGAAAAGGCGCTTAAGCTTCCTGTTGTAGCCGCGGTTTTCTGCATTTTCCTCATAGCTACATACGCGTTCGGATTTAATCTGCTCTGCTCGTACAATCTTCAAAGCACGTTTCAGGCGTATGATTTTTATGATACTCAGTGGACGCCGGTTATTGTCGGCGCGGTGCTCGCCGTAGCCGTAGGGTTCTGCGTAATGGGCGGCGGCAAGCGTATCGTCCGCCTTACCGAAAAAGTAGTGCCCGTTATGGGAATAGCGTATGTGCTTGTATCGCTTATCATTATTTTCGCTCACGCTTCAAATATCCCTGATACCTTCGCGGTGATTTTTGAGGACGCGTTCAACTTCCGCGCGATCTTCGGCGGACTTACCGGCTCGTGCCTTGTTTACGGAATAAAGCGCGGCTTGTACTCCAACGAGGCGGGCGTAGGCTCGGCTCCAAACGCCTCGGCTTCCGCTGATGTGACCCACCCCGTAAAGCAGGGCTTGGTTCAGACGATCTCCGTTTATATCGACACAATGCTGCTCTGCACAGCCACCGCGCTTATGTGTATCAGCTCAGGCGTTGCCCGTCTTGCCGATGACAATTACGCAGGCGCTCCGTATGTTCAAAAGGTAGTGTCAACCGTTTTGGGCGATTTCGGCCCCGTTTTCATCACCGTTGCAATGGTGCTGTTTGCGTTCACTACGCTTATCGGAAACCTGTATTATGTCGATAACGCGCTGGCGTATCTCAACCATAAAAAGACGCCCTCAAAGGTATTTATGCGCATATTCTATTCGTTCTGTGTGCTGATAATCTTTTTAGGCGCTCTTGTTCCCATGGACTTTGCGTGGACAATGGCTGACATCACAATGGGCGGCATGACGCTTATCAATATCCCGTGCTGTCTTATCCTTTCGGGTATAGCGATCAAAGCGCTCAGAGATTTTGAGTCGCAGAAGAAGCGCCGGCTTAACCCGACCTTCAGGGCACGCAACATCGGGCTTGACGAAAGCAAAATGAGCTGCTGGACGGAATCCGACGACTGACGGATGACAAACAGCGGCAAAAGGACATTTATATGAAATATTTTATTGATTTTGAGGCTACGCAGTTTTCGGGCGAGATCATCTCAATAGGCTGCGTCGATGAAAACGACAGGCGTTTCTATACGCTTGTTCAGCCCGAAAGCCCCGAAAAAATCACGGAGTTTATCCTTAATTTAACCGGAATCAGCCGTGAGGAGCTTTTGCGTGCTCCCACGGCTGATGAGGCGTTTACGCGGCTCCTCGAATGGCTCGACAAAACCTCTGTCGTCAGCTTTTACTGCTACGGAGACAGCGACGCGCATTTTCTGGAGCGTACCCTGCAGCATTTGCGCACCTTCGAGGCTCAGTTAGGGCTCAGCATTGTAAGAAGCGCGCTTATTGATTATTCGGTCGATGTCAGAAAGCACTTTTCGCTAAAGCACAGCATAGCTTTAAAAAAGGTCATAAGCTACTATCGCGGTGAAAACGTGGAGCAGGATCACGATTCGCTTACCGACGCATTGTTTTTAAAAGAGATATATGAAAAGTCTCAAAACGAGGTCGTAACCGAGTGTCCGTTCCCCGAGTATCAGAGCGGAGCGAAGCTTCCTAAGCTGAAAAGGCGGATATGCGCGGTCAGGGGCAGCGTAAAAATGGAGTTTACTTCATTCAGCAAAGCGGCAGACTGGGTAATGAGCGAGTTTTTGTCGGTGGGGGATAAGGTAAACGATAAAACAAAGTCAAAGGTGTGCAGCAGGATAATGGTCGCATCCGAAAAAGAAAGACCATACTGCGGCTTTTCGTGGAGCATAGGAACCCGGCATTTGGGATGAAGAAGAAAAAACAAGGTCGTATTTAAATCCCTTGTCCTCCTGAATTTTAGGTAAAAAAATATCGGACACCAAAAATGGTATCCGATATTTTGGCGGAGGACAAGTACTTTATTCATAAAAACGGGTTTAATCTCGCTTTTTGCGGCGTGTGCACAGCTATAAGAATCATCTGCTCTCTTCTTAAAAACGTCACACTGTGACGTTTTTACCTCGCTTTGCTCGGCACAGTCGCCTTCAAATCCCTTGTCCTCCTGAATTTTAGGTAAAAAATATCGGACACCAAAAATGGTATCCGATATTTTGGCGGAGGACAAGGGATTTGAACCCTCGCGCCGTTTATTAGACGACCTACTCCCTTAGCAGGGGAGCCTCTTCACCACTTGAGTAATCCTCCGTATGGTAAAGTGAATAATTGATTAAATTGGCGGAGAGAAAGGGATTCGAACCCTTGGTCCCTTGCGGGATCACTAGTTTTCAAGACTAGCTCCTTAAACCACTCGGACATCTCTCCGTATCAGCAATAGTTATTTTATCATATCGCTTCATTTTTGTCAACACTTATTTTTTCGTTTTGCTATCCTCTGCGCTTGACAAAGCATCTTATTTGCGATAAAATAATAAAATGAAATGTCTCAGTAGCTCAGTAGGATAGAGCGTTCGCCTCCTAAGAAAATGTTGCAACACACACTTTTGGTTGAAAAGTGTATGGTAATGTGGTAGAATAAT
>ONMK01000055.1 GCA_900318905.1 uncultured Eubacteriales bacterium
GTCGCAGTTTTTCAAAGGCTTTTATGTGGAGCTTGCGCGCTGCGCCCAGCTTGGCGTAGGCGAGCTTAGAAACGGCCTTATCAGGGGCTACCGCACGGCCTACAGCGCGGTTGTAAAGCCCACCGAGGGCACTATTTTGACCGTTACCCGCGAGGGTATTGAGCATATAAGAGGCCAAATAAACCGCTACACTACCGTTGAGCAGCTCTTTACGATGTATATTGCCGAGATGAAGAAAACCCTTGCCCAAACCCCCGAGATGCTGCCCGTGCTTAAGGAATCGGGCGTTGTTGACAGCGGCGCTTTGGGATTTATCGCAATTGCCGAGGGTATGCTGAAATGCCTTTTCGGCGAGATAATCGAGGCGGACACAGCAGACGCCCCTATTCCCCAAAAGCAGCTCAACTTTGACCTGTTCAACGAGAACAGCGCCTTTGAGGACGGCTACTGCATGGAGTTTATTCTTCAGCTTATGAACGCGCCGAAATACAACCGCCACTTCAGGATAAGCGCGTACATCGAGGACCTTGCATATCCACACGCTGATTCCCGCAAAAATCATCACCCTAAGCCAGGAATACGGCGAGTTTTTGACATTTAAGCTCGAAAACATGCAGGTCCAGCACAACGAGCACGACAAAGAGCTTAAAACAAAAAAACATAAGCAGCTTGCCATTGTGTCCGTGGTAAACGGCGAGGGCATGAAAACCCTGTTTGCGGATTTGGGCTGCGACGTTGTTATCGACGGCGGAGCGACGATGAACACTTCATCTCAGGAGTTTATCGACGCGTTCGCTCAGCTTGACGCCGACGCCATTGTTGTGCTGCCGAACAACCCTAATGTTATTTTAGCGGCAGAGCAGGCGGTAAAGCTCTACGGAGCCGAAAACATCACCGTGCTGCCCTCACGCAGCGTTGCCGAGGGATATTTTGCTATAGCTATGGACATGCAGGCGAGCGACAATGTTGATTTCAGAATAAAGGAAATGCGCGACGGCCTGCAAAACACCGTTACGCTTTGCGAAACGACCGCCTCGCGCGACTATACTTATCACGAGATAAGCTGCAAAAAAGGCGAGGAGATCCTTTTGGTCAACAACAAAATCGCATGCGTAAACACCGACTGGAAACAGGCGATCATCGACGGACTCGGCAAAGTTGAGGACATCGACGACAGGGAAACCTGCATTATCTTCCGCGGCGAGGGAATCGAGCAGGAGCTTGAGGACGAGCTTCTTGAGGCTATCGAGGAGAATTACCCTCTGCTTGAGGCTGAATTTGTGGACGCCGGCATGAGCGTGTACCACTGGATAATCGGTCTTGTTTAGCGGCAAGCGTGCTTTTGGCGCGATATATTAAAAAAACACGAGGAATTTATGAGCATTTGGATTTGGATATTGATTTGGGCGGCGGCGTTTTTTCTTATTATTGCCCCCGTATTTATAATTCCCGCGGGGCTGTACGTCATTCTGCTTGTTCGCACCCGCAAAAGCAAGTGGAGGCGCAAGTGCAGCCTGCCGAAGGACAAGGAAATCACCGAGATGTACTATACAGGCCTTGACTGGGCTGAAAAGTACTCCGCAAACAAACGCGAGGTCGACGTTTACAGCGGCAAGTACCATCTTTTCGGCGAATATTTTGACCTGGGCTTTGACAAAGCTGCAATAATCATAGCGGGGCGCACCGAATCGCTGCTCTACTCCTACTACTTTGCCGAGCCTTACCGCAGGGCGGGTTACAACGTTCTTGTAATCGACAACCGCTCGCACGGAAAGTCGGACGGCAGGCTCAACTCTCTCGGCTACAACGAGCACCGCGACATTCTTCGCTGGGCGCAGATGCTCCACGACGACTTAGGCAACAAACAGGTTTACCTGCACGGCATCTGCATAGGCGCGTCAAACGCGCTGTTTGCCATGACCGCCGACGACTGCCCCGACTATATGCAGGGCATGACGAGCGAGGGAATGTTCACCACGTTTTACGAGAGCCTTTACTACCATATTAAGGAGGCAAAGCAGCCTGTTTTTCCGTCGATGATAGAAGTCAGAGGATACCTTAAGCTGTTTACGGGCTACGACATCAAAAAAGACGGCCCTATTTTCAGGATAGGCAAGCTTAAAAAGCCGATTCTGATGCTGCAGAGCAAGGAGGACAAATACTCGCTGCCTCACCGTGCCAAAGACCTTTATAATAAGTGCCCCGCCCCTAAAAGGCTCGCTTACTTTGAAAAGGGACGGCACTCGCACATAAAAATCAACGCGCCCGAAAAATATGACGAAATAATAGTTGATTTTTTGCGCGAAATATGCGAAAATGGAACTGTAACCGATACAATTGTCGGTGAATAAACAAATACGGCTTATGCCGTCGAAAGGAGCACAATATGATTTGTAGAAACTGCGGAGCCGAAACCGGCGAAAATAAATTCTGCCCTAAATGCGGCGCGCCCGCCTCTCAGGACAGACCTGCCAACGCGCTGACTCCCACAGGCGATTCACCTGCTAAGATCCTCGTATTCGGAATCATCGGTCTTGCTTTGTGCAGCGCTGTTGTCGGAATGATCTTCTCTATTATAGGAATGGTTAAAAGCAGCCGCTTTATTTCAGCCAACGGCAATATCTCAAAGCAGGTAAGCATAGGCAGAAAGCTTGCTATCGCGGGCTTGGTTTTAAGCATTGTCTGCCTTGTTTGCTACATTATCTGCGCTGTCGTTATTGCGGCAAACTGGGACCGCTTTATAGACTGGCTCAAGAATGAGGGCAAACATTCAATCACAATCAAATATTAAAAGATAAAAGCGCCGAAAACCGGCGCTTTTTCTGTATAAACATTTGAAAATCCGTCAATCATAGAAAGGAAAGTTACATGAAAAAACCGCTTTCAAAATCCAAACGCCGCTTAAAGAGGGTGTGTATTATCTTCATAGTGACCGTTCTTTCCTATGTGCTTGTGTCAATGGCAGGCTCGGTTGTTGTGTTTAACGTCATTTTCGCGCGCACAAACACCGTCAACGCCTTTGAGCTGACTTATAATGACATCGACAGCGCAAAATATCCGCGCAGCGAGGTAAGCTTTCCGTCGGGCGGCAACAAGCTTTTCGGCTGCGTTTACCGCCCAAAAGGAACCGGCAAGGGGCTTGTTATGGTGGTAAACGGCTTTAACTCCTGTATCGACCGCCACCTGCCCGAGATAATCTGGTTTATTGACCGCGGCTACAGCGTATTTACGTTTGAGAATACGGGCGTCGGCCACAGCGAGGGCAGCGGTACCGTCGGCATTGCCCAGGCAAGGCTTGACGCCGCCGCCGCTATTGAATATATCGAAAAGGATAAAGAGCTGTCAAAGCTGCCTTTGCTGCTCTACGGGCACTCGCTGGGCGGCTACGCCGTGGCGACAGTGCTTGAGGACGCGCCCGGGGTGTGCGCGGCGGTGTGCGTGTCGGGCTTTGACTCCCCAAACGAAAACATGCACAGCAGCGCAAAAAAATATGTGGGCGTGCTTGCCGACATCCAGTACCCGTTTATGTGCCTTCAAAATTTCTTCCTTTTCGGCGACAAGTCGGATGTTTCCGCCGTGAGCGTTATAAACGAGAGCAATAAGCCCGTTATGATAGTCGGAGGCAACAGCGACGACAGCGTGCCGTCCGAAATAAGCATTCTCAGCAAGGCTGACAGCATAACAAACCCCAACGCCGTTATTGTGGAAGTCAGCGAGGAATATCGCGGCGAGCACAGCACCGTTTGGCTGAGCCGTGAAAGCGCACGGTACCTTGCCGAGACCGAGAACCCCACCGACAAAAAGCTCGCCAATATTCTTGACGAGGGCTTTATGAAAAGCATTGAGGAGTTTTATCAAAAATCGATCGCTAACAATTGACTGCCGCCGTCTTAAGTGTTATAATTCAAACGGAATTCGACAAAATCCGACGGAGGTAAAATATATGAACAACACAACCGACACCGTATCTATCCGCTATTTCAGCGGCTATATCCGCAACTGGAGAAAGCTCTGTGCCGAGCTTGGTATTGAACAAAGCCTTAGCCGCGAAGAACGCGAGGCAGCTATACTGATTGCCGCGTACAAAAAGTGGGGCGTTGAGCTGACGTCGCACATCTACGGCATGTTTGCCATAGCGCTTTGGGACGGCGAAAAGCAAAAGCTATATGTTATCCGCGACCAGGTAGGTCAGAAGCAGATGTTTTACGCCGCAGTCGACGGCGAGCTGCTCTGCTCGGGCGACGTAAACGAGATCGCCGCCGACCCGCGCTTTGAAAAGCGCCTTAACAAGCGTATGCTGCAGCAGTATTTATTCTACGGTTATCCTATAGGCAGCGAGACCTTCTACGAGGGCATGTACAAGCTTATGCCCGGCCACTACGCCGAATGGGACGGCAAAAGCGTAACCGTTCACCGCTATTTCCACCCTGTTTTTGAGCCCGACGAAAGCAAAACTCCAGCGGAGTTCGCCGAGGAGATCAAGGCGGTCGTTGACGAGATACTGGGCGAGGAAAAGGGCGACTCCGAGTTCCCGTACAAGGAATCCTTCCTGTCCGGCGGCGTTGATTCATCATATCTTTTGGCTGCGGGCGACGCCGCGGCTGCAAACACCGTCGGTTATGAGGAAGCCGGCTTTGACGAGTCGGAGCTTGCGCGCCGCACAGCCGAGATCCTCGGCAAGGGCTTCAACGTAAAGATGATAACTCCCGAGGAGTATTTCGAGCGGATACCCACGGTTATAGATAAAATGGGACAGCCCCTTGGCGACGCGTCCGCCGTGGCGTTCTCGATCGGCTGCAAGGCTGTAAGGGAGCACGCAAAGGTCGTTTACTCGGGCGAGGGTATCGACGAGTTTTTCGGCGGCTACAACGCCCACAAGCGCGAACTGCCCTCCGACTGGACTTACCTCACCTGCTCGCACATTATGTCCGAGGAAGTCGTAAAGTCGATCATGAAGGACTACGACAGCTCAGTCAAGGCGGTAGACCCCGTTGCCCCGCTTTGGGCTGAGGTACATCTCGCTCTGGCTTGAGGGCGACATTTACCTCAACACCGACCGCACAAGCACCGCCTGCGGTGTGGAGCTGCACACCCCGTTCAGCGACTTAAGGCTGTTCAACGTGGCGCGTAAAATTCCCTCGTCATATCAATTCGACGGCGAGCAGAACAAGGTAGTGTTCCGCATGGCAGCCGAAAGCAAGCTGCCGCATGAGGTCGCCTTCCGCAAAAAAGTCGGCTTCCCTGTGCCTGTGCGCAAATGGCTTGCCGACGAGCGCTACAACAAGCCCGTTGAAAAGGCTCTGTTCGGCGAGGCGTCGCAAAAGCTCTTTGATCAGGACGCCGTGCGCGAGCTTTGGACGCGCTTTATCGGCGGCGAAAGCCTGCTGTGGAACCGTGTTTACGCGGTATATGTGTTCCTGATTTGGTACGAGATGAAGTTTTAATGAAAATAGAATAGCGGCCGGAACGCTTGTCCGGCCGCACTTTCTTATTATTCATACTATTTTCAATTAAAACGCTTTAAAACAGCTGTTAGCGGAAAATTTTACAGAACAAGGCGGATTCCGAGGACGACAACGCAGTTATGCGGATTTTTTCGCAACAGATGTTAATGGGTTTTATTTGATAGTAGTATCAGTTCTTTCAAGATTAAGCTCAAGCGTTACCGCCTTTAGAGTCATGTGGTTATCATCTGTGTAAGTGACGTCGACCGTCTGCGACTCTGACACCGACTTTTCAACGCTGATTTCGCTTATCACCTTGTTGTCGGAATTTTGAATCTGCTTCTGCTTTTCAATAAAGAGCACGGCGTTTTTTGTACCCGTCTCCTTTACATAGCCCTCGGCGATAGCCGTAGTCTTGCTGTCGGCGGTTGTGTAAGTGAAATTGCCGTCCTTTATCTCAAGCGTGATTTTTTCAAGCTTCATACTCTCGGGTATGTCGGTGCATTGCCACTTTCCGTCGGCTGCCGTATTGACCTTCTGAGAATGAGCGGAGCCTGAAGAGCTTGATTTTCCGCCACAGGAGCATAGCGCCACCACCGCGAAAACGAGCGCCGAAATAAAAATAATCGTTTTTTTCATTGTGTTACATCCTTTACTTTTAAGTTTAGCCGAGATTATTATACATTCACCGCTCGGCAAAGTCAATGCTTTATTGCGCGCCTTCAGGCTCAGGCGTCACGCTTGCGCGAATACTTTTTCTTTGTCGCCATTCCTCCGCGAATATGGCGCTCGCTTTTATTTTTGTCCAGAATCTTTCTCACCTGAGCATACAGCGCGGGATTCAGCGACCTTAGCCGCCCCGTAACGTCCTTGTGAACCGTGCTTTTGCTTATTCCAAAGCGCCGCGCCGCCTGCCGCACCGTAGCGCGCTCTTCCGCGATAAAACACCCCAGCATTTGTGCGCGCTCTTCAACCGTATATGTCATTTGCGTCCTCCGTGTGTATTGATTATTCAATACATATGCGGAGAAACGCGCGATTATGCAAAGCTAAACGCACCCTCATCCTCACTGAATAAGGGTGCGTTTTCTATTTTCCTTTTGCTAACAGGATATTCGGCGTCGGAACAAATTTAGCCGCCGCAGCCGCAAACAGCATTATAGGTATAAGCCTTGCGGGAAACACGATCATCAGCAGCAAGACAGTCGCCAGCGGCTTTTTGAGCGTGTGGCCGACAAGCGCCGTTGTAGCTGCCGCCCGCAACCGCTCTGAGAACCGTGAACCTGCCGATTTTTTCATTTACAGCAGCCGAAAAGAAGGATTTGTTTTATTCGGGCGTTCTGCCGTTGCAGAAATAGAATACCGTCAAAAGTCCGGGACCGCAGTGCGCGCCGATAACAACGCCCAGCGATGTGATCTCGATTTTGCCGATTTGCGGATAAGCAGAGCGGATCGCGGAACTGACGGTCTCGGCGTCGTCAATGCAGTCGGCGTGAAGGATATGGATATCGGCGCCGGTACAGTCAACCGCAGCAAGGTCGCGGATAACGCAGTCAATAATCAGCTTGAGCGCGTTTTTCCTGCCGCGGATTTTTTTTGCAACATCAAGAGTACCGCCGTCGGGAACATATAAAACGGGCTTGATATTAAGCAGCGAGCCGACAAGCGCCGAGGCATTTGACACGCGGCCGCCGGCTTTAAGATAATTAAGGTCGTCTACGGTAAAGCGGTGGGCGATTTTCAGCTTATTATCCTCGCCCCACTTGATGACATCGTCAAAGCTCATACCCTCTTCCATGCGGCTCACCATGTTCTGAACAAGCATTCCAAGTCCGCCGGAAATGCACAGCGTATCCATGATATACAGCTTTTGGTCGGGATACAACGGCTGCACCTGCTTTGCGGCGCTGAGCGCGTTTTTGTAAGAAACCGACATTTTCTGCGACATATCAAGGAAGATAACTTTCTTGCCGCTGTTGAGAAGCTTTCTGAAAAAATCGCCGTACACCACCTCGTTTATCATTGAGGTCTTGAGGCGGTCGCCCTTCCTCATGCCCGCGTAAATAGCGGCGCGGCTTTCCTCGCGGCAATCGTCCTCAAAAACGTCGTTGCCGATCGTGTATGTGTACGGAATAAACGGAACTCCGTGCTCATCAAGCCAGTCACGCGTAAGGTCAGAGGTCGACGATGTAGCGATAATATAGTCTGCCATTATAATCTCCTTATCCGAGTAATCACACTCATATAATATTATCTTGCTCTGAGTTATCAGCGTCATGCCCGCGCTGATTTTATCATTTTCAGTTTATCATATACTCGGCATTAAGTCAATAATAACGGAGCTTTTAATAGTTTGGAATTTGGGGCGTAAGCGCGCTGTTTTTGACGCCCGAACAGTTAATTTGATAAAATTATCTTATTCCTGCTCAGTTAAACCTTCCTGAGAATATCCAGCGCGTGATTTGTGGCTCCAATCAAGTTCTGCCTTTAGGTAAAAAATAGCCGGTCAGAAGCTGCATAGAGCTGCTGACCGGTTGCGTTTAAATACAAATAATTTTACACACAACAAACTAAGCCGGCAGCTCAGATAGCCACTGACCGTGTTGAGGATTCATTTTTCCGAAAAATAAATCAAACATTGTTGTGTACCTCACTTTTGTTTGCGCTATTATAACACCGCTGAACCGGTTTGTCAATAACAAAATTATTTTTTATATTCCGACCAGCTGCCCTCGGAATACCTGTGCTTTGTTTTCATTGTGCCCGGATCGGCTTTGGGCTTTACCGACATATCTATTTTATAGACCTTGCCCATCAGATTCTCGCTGTATTGCAAATCGACGGTCTGGTACGCCGTTTTGCCTTCGTAAACCTCTCTGTCCGTCACGCCCGAATCAAAGATAATTCCCGTCACAGCATAGGGCGCAACGATCCTGTAGATGTCGGTTCCCTCGATCTGCTCCATCTTAAATCCGGGCCACTCGGCAAGATAATAAGATTCCTTTGTAACGCTGTTTATGGATGGTCCGCCCCACCAGTAGGCATAAACCTTTTCCCACTTTGTTTCGCTGTTGTCGTAATATACATAGCCGGGCTTAAGGTCGTTTTTATCGATCTCCATTTCCTCAAGGTACTTTTCAACCGGGTCGGATTTATCGGCATACTGAACGGAAACTCCGAATTCGAGGGCAGGCACATCCTTAGTGAACGCCGCCTGTAAAAACTCGGGATAAATGCTTCTCCAGTAGTCTATTAGGTGCTCGCCCGACTCGTTTTTGCTGTAAACAAGCCTGTCCTTCGGGTAGCCGTTTTCTATCAGCTTGTTATACATGGTTTGGGAGACGTCGCCGTTGTCAGTCGCGTAACCGCCTGCGTAAAAATACAGAAGCGGCGCATTTTCCATATCGTATTTATCACCGAGAAACTCCGTCCACTCCTTGTCGGTGTACATATCAAACGTAGCCGACATAACTCCGCCTGTTCCGAACTTGTCGGGGTGGCTGAGCACGGTGAAAAAGGTTTCAAGTCCACCCAGCGAGCTGCCCGACAGCGAGGTGTGGCGCGCGTCGGTATATACGTTGTAGTTTTCATTTACATAAGGCATAACAGTGTCGCAGACAAAATCAGCAAAGGCGGTTCCGCGCTTGCGGGTCAGGTCGTCGGCCTTCACGTCGCCCATTCCTTCGGTGTTGATTTCCCCCAAATCCGGAACAAGCTCGTCCATTCTGTTGCCGCTTGCGTTGTCAATAGCCACAACGATCGCCTTGTTGCCTGTAACCGACGTCATACTTCTGACGTTTTCGCTTACGTTCCAGCTTATTTCGTCGTTGTCCATTCCTCTTTCGACGCCGGTTGTCAGCACGCTCTGGCCGTCAAAGGTATATATTACCGAGTACTTTTCCTCAGACTTTGCGTCATAGTCATCGGGCGTCCAGATGTAAACCTTTTTGCCGTATCCGTCAAACTCAAAGGTCTTTGTTTCAAATTTCGCGTCATATTCAGGCTCGGTTCCTACCACATAAGGTAAAAGCCTTTCACCCCGAAGGTTCCAGCCGCTTATAAAGCTGTTAAACGCCGCGTCACCGCTTTTAATATCGCCGCAGGTAACATGCACCATGTTGTAGAGATTTGCGTCGGCGTCACAGCAGTAAATGATACTGCCGCCGCTCTCATCGGTCTTGTTCATTTTAACGTCCGCTGTTTTGCCGCTTGCGGTATTCCAAAAAGTCGCGGTCATTTCCTCTGCGCTTTTGGGCGCCCTGATATACAGCTTGCGAATGTCCTTTCCCTTTGGCTCGGTTTTCTTTGCCTCGCTTTGGGAGCTGCTTTGCGAGGAGCTTCCGCCGCCCGAACAAGCCGTCGTCACTGATACACATAAGCAGGCGCACAGCAGCCCTGCCGCGACACGTTTAACTTTCATTGCTTTTTCTCCTTTGACTTCATTTTTTATTTATTATATCGCCTCAATCTGAAATTCATCTATAGAAAAGGCGCTTTAAAACAGACAGTAAAGGAATATTTTGCATAAACGTGCTGCAATTGTTCTTTTCTGTGTTTTTTATTGCTGCAAAAACATTATAATGGCACCAAAGTCCTTGCAAATAGCACTCAACTGTGATATAATTTGACACAAAGATATTTTGGGGAAACGTATTTTTGTTAATTCTGCAAAATACCGATTAGGCAAATACATTTATGCTAATTAGGAGATGTTATAATGGTAAAAAAAGCACTGACGCTTTTGACGGCAGCGGCAATAATTATCAGCGCGCTGTCGATCCTGCCGGCTTCGGCAGCCGAAAGCTCTGAAACGCAAGCCGCGGCTCAGCAAAGCAGCATCGAAAACGGTTCTCCTGCGCTCGGCGATAACGGCGCCCCGCAAGAAAAAGAATCCGAAGACGACAACGCAGGCAACCCGCCGATTGAAAGCGGTTCCGCCCCTGTCGAAGCAACCACCGAAGAAAACAGCAACACAAAAACAGGGGTTTTAATCGGAGACGCAAACAGCGACGGCGAGGTTAACGTTAACGATGCTACCCTGATTCAGCGTTATCTGGCAGAATTTCCTGTTGCCGCCATCGACCTTGACGCCGCAGATGTCAACCGCAGCAATACAGTCGAGATGCAGGATGTTACCATTATTCAAAGATTTCTTGCCGAGTATATTCACGATTTCAGCGAATGGGATCCGCAAATAAAAGAGTTGGTTTTGAGCGAGACCGAAATAACGCTCGATGTCGGTGAACAGCATGCGCTCACCACCAACTACTCGGAATCCGACGGCTCGGTCACATTTTCATCGGGCAACCCCAATGTAGCGTCGGTTGACGAAAACGGCTTAATCACCGCAGCAGACGAGGGCGTTGCCGACATTACCGCTTTAACCAACAAAGGGTTAACCGCCGTTTGTACCGTAACCGTTAACAAACCTGTTTATAAAGAATTGGTTTTGAGCGAAAGCGAGGTTTTGCTCGGCATCGGCGAGCAGCTTGCCCTCACCACCAACTACTCGGAATCAGACGGCTCGGTCACATTTTCATCGGACAACCCGAATGTGGCGTCGGTTGATGAAAACGGCTTGATTACTGCTACAGGCGAGGGCGTTACCGAGATCACCGCCGTAACCGACAGAGGATTATCGGCTGTGTGCGCAGTCACCGCAGGCAAAGCAATCTCGAATATCACTCTCAATAAAACCGAGCTCACACTTGCTATCGGCGAAGTTTTCAAACTTTCGGCAAACACGCCCGACGGCGAGGTATCGCACAGCATTGGTTTTTCGTCGGGCAACCCGAATGTGGCGTCGATTGATGAAAACGGCTTGATTACCGCAAAAGGCACAGGCACTGCAGCCGTGGTATATAAGGCATACAACGGAAAGTTTGCGTCATGTACCGTAACGGTTATGCCAGCCGCAACCTCAATTTCTTTGAACAAAACCTCACTGCTGCTTCAGCCTAACGAACAGTTTGACCTCAACAGCTATATTCCGAAAGGCCAGGCAGCATATTACCGCTCTTACAGCACCTCTGACAGCAAGGTTGCAGACGTTACCGTTTCAGGCGGAATTGTAACCGCTGTCAGCGAGGGACAGGCTGTTATTACGGTTACTACCACAAACGGAGTATCAACAAGCTGCGTTGTTATGGTTGCCGTTCCTCCCAAAAAAGTAAGCGTTAATCTGTCTACGCTTATTCTCGGCGCCGGCGAGACCTACACGCTGCGCGCGGTTTACGATGGAAGTAAAACAGGTTACGGCGCAACCTTCTCTTCAAACAATATGAGTGTTCTGGCTGTTGATTCAAAAACAGGCGTTCTTACCGCAAAACACACAGGATACGCAACCGTTACCGTAACTTCATTTAACAACATTTCGGCAAAATGCTATGTCACCGTAAAAAAAGCTCCGTCAAGCGTTACGTTTAACAACAATACGGTTCCGATGATCAAAGGCGAGCAGGTTCAGTTTTATCTTAACGCCTCAAAAAGTGACGAGGGTCTATACAGTGCAACCTACGCCTCAAATAACAGCGCTGTAGCGTCTGTTACCAAAGGCGGCGTTGTAACGGCAGTTTCAAAAGGCACCGCGACCATCACAGCCACCGCTTATAACGGCAAAAAATCATCTGTTACCGTAAATGTTCTCGATTCAGCAGGCAATACCGTTAAAGCCACTACCTCCGCAATCGGCTTACGCAGGGATTCCTCATGGAAAGCGTCAAATATTGTTATTATCAAAAAGGGTGAAAAGGTAACAACGTTCGGCACAAGCACCGACGGCCGCTGGGTTAAAGCTAAGTACGGCAACAACTACGGCTGGATTTACAATAAAGCGCTCGGCGTAACTAAAAACTACTCATCAATCAGTGTTTCCACATTACCTGCGGTTGCCGATGATTTACTGTTTGATTTAAACGTTAACCTCCGCAGAATCTATGACTATGTTTATGATGTCGGCTATCGCAACAGCGACAACGACACAACCGAGAACCTGTGCGTTGAGGCGCTTAAATACGGAAGAGGCTCTTGCTATCATCACGCGGCTTTGATTAATTATCTGTTCAACCGCTGCGGCTGTGAAACCATTACCGTAGTCGGTATCGACGACCTGACGGGCGGCAGCGACCACGCGTGGTGTCTGACAAAAACAGATGACGGCTGGAGACATGTCGACGCGCAGGAAATAATAACATACTCCGGTGTGTTCGACAACACAAATCAGTATTTCGTAACAGATAATCATATTTCACAGTTTTTCACATGGTCAAGAAGCAGCTATCCCGCTGCTGAGTAAGGAGAATCAATTATGAAAAAATCTTTGTTATTAATTATTGCCGCGCTGGCGCTGAGCACCTCACTGATAATGTCAGGCTGCGGCGAATCCGAGACCTCATCTGCAGAGGAAACGACCTCGGCCGCGGCGTCAGCAGTCACCTCGGCCGCCGATACAACAGCGGAGGCATCTGCTTTAGAATCGACTTCCGCAGCAACAACCGCTCCTGCCTCTACCGCAGCAACTAAGGCGACTCAGGCTACAAAACCAACTCAGGCTACTCAGCCGACTACCCAGCCCGCCACCAAATCGCAGCAAAGCAGCAGCGGAAACAGCAGCGGAAAACAGCAAAGCAGTAAGCAGCAAAGCAGCAAACAGCAAAGCCAACAGCCCGCAAAAAAGGAAGGCTCGTTCTCAGCGTCTGACACTGTGTTCGTTACTCAGGGAAAATCAGTGGCGCTGGGCAGCGACATGAGCGGCGTTCTTTCTTCTCTGGGCAACGCAAACAGCGTTGAATCGCAGCTAAGCTGTCACGGTGTCGGTGAAGACAAAACATATAACTACAACGGCTTTGTTATAAACACATATCCGCTCAACAACAAAGATTACGTTATGGAGGTTGTTGTAAACTCATCAAATATCTCCACACCAAAGGGGATCCATATCGGCAGCAGCGAAGCTGACGTAATAGCCGCATACGGCAGCGGCTATAACACGGTAGGATGCTATTATTCCTATGAAACAGGCGACGGCAAATCCATTCAGTTCTTTATTGATAACGGAACCGTCAGCGAAATTGATTACTATTACAACGTATAATGCTGATGAAATGAGTATTTCAAAAAAGACCAACCGCAATTTCGCGGTTGGTCTTTTTGAGTTATATTATATCGATTTATAAATTATCGTCCGGTCCGTGATAGCGCGGCTTGCCGCGCGTCTTTTTGCCGTACTCAACGGCGTCCTTGGGGCATAGATTTATGCACGCCGTGCAGTGGGTGCAGTTTGAGCCCCAAACGGGCTTTTTGTCGCGCAGGGTGATGTTGCCGAGCGGACAGAGCGCCGCGCATTTTCCGCAGCCTATGCAGCTGTCGGTCGCCTTAAACGCCTTCGCGCGGACAAACAGCTTGTAGTAGGGCTTTAAAACAAGCGGAGTTGTAAGGCGCTCCCACGCTTTTGTCCCGGGGTCGGGCAAAGCGCGGCTTTGGCTGATTACCTCTGAAATCCTGTCAAGCCCGGGCAGAGCCGCCTCTATCTTCTCCTTGTTCTGCTCCGGGGTCCCCGTTTTAAAATAGGGTATGTAATTTTGAGGCAGTTTTATCTGAGCAGCGCCCCGGTATAAAAGCCCTTTTTCCTCCGCCGCCTTTTTGCAGTAAACGGGAGCCGCGCCCATTGCGCCCGCGCAGGTCATAACGAAATACGCGGGGCAGCCACGGGAAAACCGCGAGCGGCGGATGAAATCGGTAAAAACAAGCGGAGGAGCCGAAACATATACAGGCGCGACAAACACGCAGACAGCGGCTTTTGTAAAGTCGGCGCCCTTTCCCGAGCGGATATGCTCAAAGCAGTCAAACAGCCCGTCGCCCGTCGCTTCGGCAATACGCTGAGCGGCAAAACGGCTGTTTCCCGTTCCTGTAAAATATATTATCATTTCGGCACCTCCTTTCCGGTTTTCACAATCGACTATACGCGGATGTTAGCTATTTCTTTTCCGCAGGTAACGTCGGCGCTCATCTTTATTTCAGCAAGATATCTCTCGTCCTGAATGTCTACGCGTCCGTTGCCGTCTGTATCTCCGATAATAAGCTGCAGCCTGCTCATAAGCTTTTCCTCATTTAGATGACGCTGTATCATCGTTACATCTTTAATACTGAGACCGGTATTAACTTTAGTTTTGTCCATATTAACGTCACCGCAGATTATCTGATTGTTATTTTGAGCGCAGTAATCTGTTTTTTTGTAGATACCCCAGCCGTCCGCGGAATAGATATTTTCATTGTCCTTTGCAATAAGCTCTTCGTGTTCATACGGATCCGGGGTTTCGGCGGTATCTAATCCGGTATTAAAGATATAATATCTGTATTGTTCAGACTTGGGATATTCGCCGGATTCATCCTCTACCATCGGCACATAAGCTACATATACATTATTGTTAACACGTTCCATTTTAATGCCCGGCCAGTTTTTGACGCCTAAATATTTTTGACTGTCTTTATACGCAAATAAATAAGTGTCGCCGAGCACAGGTTTGCAATCACTATTATATGTAAACAACTCGTTGCTTCTCCGGAAATATACAGGTCTCATTTTAGGCGTGTGATTACCGTCGTTAAAATTAATTGTAATATCCATATTTTCGGAGCTTGAGGGAACAGTAACTGAAATATGA